>JBAXPW010000019.1:0-23918 GCA_037132015.1 Candidatus Roizmanbacteria bacterium | reverse complement strand
CAGAATACAATTTTATATATTATAAGGAGTATAAATAAAGGGGAATATGATTTGAACAAAGATATATATGAAGAACGGTTATATGATTCTTTAGTTAAAACTATATCAGTATTGCGATTTATGAGAGGAGTAGATCAATTGGGAATACCTATTCAAAAAACATCTGAATATGCACCATTATTAGAATATATATCAGATGCGTTGTATATGCAAAAAACAATTAACAATCAATACATTATTAAATACTTGATTCATTTTGTTGAGGAGTATGGTATGCAACGTATGCAACGAATTGGTCTCACAACAGGATAATTATTTTAGGAATGTTTCGCTATAAGATTTTTTTTATATCCTACAGAAAATAGTATTCCTGAAAGTACGATGATAATTCCAGCAGCTCCAATTGAGACTTCAGGACTGAGATTTGATGCAATTATTCCCGAAAGAATTGGTGGAATTGTTTGAGCAAGAGCCATCACACTTGATGAAATTCCCATCACTTCTCCTTGTATGGATTGGTCCGCAGATCGACTAATTAACCCTTGTAAATTGGCCTGTGATAATCCATTTGAAATTGAAAAAAATGGAACAACTAATAACAATTGCCATGATATAGAAGGAACAAGGTATATCAAGATTGCCAAACCTGTTGTTATGAGCGAGAAACGTAGTATCTTTTGTTCATCAAATATATTTGAAAGTTTTCGTGTGAGAAATCCTTGAGTGAAGGCAATCCAAATACCTGTAAATGCAAAAAAATCTCCAATATTTCCTTGAGTAAAGTTGAATTTATTTACCAAATATATTCCAAAAAAAGTTGTAAAAAAAGTAAATCCTGCTTGAAATAAAAAGTTTGTTGCAAATAAGAGCCGTAACCCTTTTGCAGAAAATGCCTTTGAGATATTAAAAAGTGATTTTCCCCAATCTATAACTTTTGAAGAATGCACTTTATGAGTTTCGGGCAATATGAGTAACACAGAAATTACATTCAAAAAACTCAATATGGATGCAAACCAAAATGGAGTTGTTGCATTAAACCATGATAAAACTGCAGGATCTGACAACTTACCTCCAATAAATGGACCGATGATAAAGCCCAAACCAAATGCAGCTCCAATAAGTCCAAAATTTTTTGCTCTATCTTTTGGAGCTGTTATATCTGCTATTGTTGCTTGAGCAACGGCGATATTCCCACCTGTTATTCCATCAAAAAATCGTGAAATAAAAAGTAATGCGATATTGCGTTCATAAATACCAATTGCAAATATAACATATGAAATACAGGTTCCAAGAAGAGAAATCGCAAGAATTGGCTTTCGTCCAAATTTATCAGAAAGTTGTCCAAGAATTGGTGCGGCTAAAAAAACACCTAAGGGATATATTGCCATGAGTAAACCTAATATAAAGTAGCCTGTATGAACATTTGAACTTTTTGATAACAGATAATATGGCGAGGCAACATCACCAAGTAATAAAGGAATTACGGGTATTAAAATGCCATATCCGATAAGATCGACGAACACAATTAAAAACACGGTAAGCAAAATTGATTTCATACTTTTTTCTTTTTTCATAGAGAAGGTTCATTATATACAAGTTTGGAGTGAATATACAATTGTTGTGATGAAAACATTAAGTTGTTTGTTTCCATGCAATTTTTTCATATTCTCTAATACATCGATTTGTATTAAAATATGCGCCGAGCGTGATAGATTGTTTCATTCTTCGTACCCATTCTTTCCTGTTATTGTAATACATCGGAATAATTACGTCTTCCAACTTTGAATACATGTCTTCTCCATCTTTATTATCATCATTTTGAGGGTGAAGCTCTGCTGGTTCAGGACCTATGGAAAATCCTGCATCAGGTCGCATATGATACCCTTCTATCCACCAACCATCAAGAACAGAAAAATTCAAAACGCCATTCATCACTGCTTTCATACCACTCGTACCCGATGCTTCAAGATGACGCTTTGGTGTATTGAGCCAAACATCACAACCAGAAACAAGCATTCGTGCAATTTTTGGAGAATAATTTTCAAGATACACAATTCTAAGAATGCCTTTTAATTTTTTTGAATATTTTAGTATTTCGCTTACGAGTTGTTGACTATTCGTATCTGCGGGATGTGATTTGCCTGCTTGTATGATCTGAAGACGTCCTGCTCCAATACGAATGAGACGAATAAGATCTCGATAGATGAGCAGAGGCCGTTTATATCCTACAGGTCTTCGAGCAAGTGCAATAGTTAAAGTATCGGTATCAAACATTTGATCTTTATCAGGATGTAATTTTTCTTCTTCTGTCGTAATAGAGGTAAGATGTTTATTCACAAAATCAACGAGAATTCCTTTATTTTGTTGATGTGTTTCCCATAATTTATCATCGGGAAGTTTTTCAGGAGCTTCTTTCAGAAGGTCGGGATTTTCGATCCATCCCGGGATAAATTCATTATACAAATCTTGTGAAGTTGAGGATATCCATGTGCGTGCATGAACACCATTTGTGATTGCGCCTATCTTAAAATCAGGAAACATCTCGCGTGATAATTCTCCATGTTTTTGAGAAACTCCAAAACTAAAATGACTCATACTCAGTGCAAGTCGTGTCATGCTCAGACTGTCTTCTCCTGCTAATTGTTTTATATGCCATGGAAAATAAACTCCACAATATTTATATGCCATTTCATAAGGAAATATATCATGACCTTCAGGAATTGGGGTGTGTGTCGTAAAAACACACTTTTTCTTAACTTCTTCATCTTTATAGTCATTTTCAGGTAAAAGTGCGAGAGGGACAAACGCAGCATGTCCTTCATTCATATGATATTGTTCAACATCTTCGTATCCCATTTCACGTAACATTTTTATACCTCCAACACCAAGAACAAGTTCTTGACATATTCGTGCATAATCGCCTCCTCCGTAAAGATTTTCAGTGATGTGTCTCATCCATGGTTCATTTTCATGATGATTCGTGTCGAGTAAAAATACGGGAACGACAAATTCATTATATCCTACAATGTCATATCTCCAACAATCTACAATCACATCTTGCCCATCAATAATTATTTTAATTTCATGGGGCATTTTGACAAATTGGTCATTTTTTCTGTAATCGATTTCTTGATACGATTGAGTGCCATCAGGTAAAAAAACCTGATTAAATGTTGATCCAGCATATACGAGTGTTATTCCAACCGCAGGAACATTCATATCAGCACACGAACGGAGTAAGTCTCCTGCAAGCATACCAAGTCCTCCTGCATATGTTGGGATGTGTGTACGAAGCATAAACTCCATGGAGAAATACGCGACTTTTACTGGTGATTTTTTCTCAATCATACTTTTATTGTATACATATCATTGATGAAAATGCAAAGAGGAATAATAATTTATGACGAGAACATGTTTAATATACAGAAGTATCTATTTTTTAGAGACGCATATATATGTAATCCCGACACATAATCGAAGAGTATACATTCCAATTGTCAAAATTGGGTGTTTTATGAGTTTTTCCCATTTTCCATTCTCTATAAATACTCCTATATATCTATACCAAAATCCAAATTGTTTTTGAATATCAGGATCATTTTTTCCCCACTTTTTAATATATGTTTCAAAAGATCCTGCATAATATATTTTTTTACGAATATATGTAAAAAATTGAAAATGCGATTCATTGTGAAATATGGGTGAAGAAATAAGCGCTGTTTTTCCACTATTTCGCACACGCTTATCAAAGTCCCAGTCTTCAGGCCCCGTCATTAAAGTATCAAACATTCCAATAGCATGTATGCAAGATTTCCTTACTATTCGTACCGCATCAATCACGGTCGCATTGTAAAAGGAACGTTCAAACTTTCTTACATCACACCAAAATCCATTTCCCTTTATTATTTCTGGAATATACAGACCGTAACAATCGGGATTGCGATTTAAATATTCAACACTTTCTTTTATGACATTGGGAGAAAGTATCATGTCTGAATCAAGGTACAAAATATATTTACCATGGCTTTTTTCTATGCCGTAATTTCGTTGTTCAGATCGTTCAGATCCATATTTATAAACCATTGATGTAAAGGTATGAGCGATTTCACGTGTTCTGTCAGTTGAGTTATTGTCAACTACTATTATTTCAATTGACGATTGAGGATAGGTTTGGGATGCGACTGATTTGAGACAATCAGTCAAAAACACCTCACTATTTCGTGTAGTGATGATGAGTGAAATGAGAGACTTATTTTTCATATATTGACGATGAAATTATTTTTAGAATTTACAATATTCTTGATACTTCCTTATCAAATATTATATTCCAGTCATATTTTTTTATATAATTAAGCGCATTTTTTCTATATTTTTGTAATAAGATTGAGTTGCTTAGTAGTTTTATTATTGCGTTACTGATTTGTACAGGATCTGATTCGATGATAATAGCACATTTATTTTTCTCGAGATCATACGCGTAATGAGGTAAATCATTCATAATAATTGGCAGTCCAGCTGATAGATAATCTTTTGGTTTTGTTGGATCTGCATAATATGTGTAGTTGTTACTTTGTTTATCATACAAAGCTACAGCTAATGCGCTATCAGCCATAATGGTGTCAAGTCTATTTCTATCTATAATCCATCCAGTGAACTTTATGTATTTTGCTAATCGTAGCTCTTTGACTAATTTTTGTATATTAGGTAGGTAGTCTCCTCCACCAACTATTAAAAAAAAGAAATCTGGAATCTCTTTTAATATATCAGGAATAGCCTTTATTACATATTGAAGACCACTTCCCTCTTGAATATTCCCTATAAAAAATAATTTATGAGGGGATATTTTTTCAAAGGGTAAACGTTTGATTTTATCAAACCATATGCCAATTGGCACAGTTCGTTGATTGGGATATTTTGTGAGTTTTAGTCCTCGTTTTTGTTCCCGTCCCTCTGATATACGTGGAGATACATTCCAAACTTCATCAGCATATGTAATACAAAATTTATCAAATAGATGATAAATATTATTTAGTAAGGAATTTGAAAAGCGTTCGGGTACATAATCTATCGTGTAATACACAACAAAGTTTGTTTTTTTAAGAAACCTTAAAATAATTCCTGAAAATGCGTTTAGACTATCAAATCCAAAAAATACGTTACTTTTTTTCATAAACAAACCAGTTATTATATTGCTCATTATTTCTAAAGCAAATTTTAGAATTGATAAATTACTAAAATAAAACCATTTTTTTGATGAAGTTTTGACTCCTTTTACATATGATGTAACAGTTGATGAATTTCCATTTATGAATAATGGATGTTGAACATATGTAATGATATAAATTTTCTTATTATTGAGATAGTCTAATAATGCTTGAGAAGCTCCATATACTAAATAGTGAGTTGATATTACAATATGCTTATTTAAAGTGTCCATGTTTGTAGATGTCTTCGAGTATTCTATCAATATCATACGTGTATTTCCATTCTGGATAATCACTTTGGAATTTATTTATTGATGATATATACCATTGATGATCGCCAACTCGAGGTTTTTCAATATATGAAATAAGACCCTTTTTTTGTGATAATTCTTCTATTTTACTAATTGCTTCTAGGATTGATATATTTGAATATCTACTTCCACCAACATTGTATACAGCACCCTTTTTAGGATTTTCGTGAAAAGACCAAAACATGTTTACTAAATCATATGCATGTAGGTTGTCTCGCACCTGTTTTCCTTTATATCCGTTTATAGTATACGTCTTTTCTGTCATTACACATTTAACAAGATATGCTAAAAATCCATGTGCTTGACTTGAGCTATGATTGTGGCCAGTCAAACATCCAGATCTAAAGACGGAGGTATTTAGACCAAAAAATCTCCCATATTCTTGAACCATAACATCAGCAGCAATTTTTGATACCCCAAAAACAGTATGTAAAGACTGATCTATACTAATTGATTCTGGTAATCCATCATAATATATATGTTCTTGTGGAAGTTCATAGCGCTTTTCAAGTTCAATATATGGTAAATAATTGACCAAATCACCGTATACTTTGTTTGTTGATGTAAATATGAAAGATGCATTAGGAGAATATTTCCGTAGACCTTCAAGCATAATTAAAGTGCCATTTGCATTGACAGCAAAATCAGTAATTGGGTTGGTGGCAGACCAGTCATGACTTGGTTGTCCTGCAGTATGTATAATTATTTCAAAACTATACTTTTGAAATATTTCGTATATCGCTTTCTCTTTACGTATATCAACATTATAGTGTAGATATTGTTTTTTATAACGTTCTTGTAATCGTTCGATATTCCATGAAGTGCTAGCTTCTTTTCCAAAGTATGTTGCTCGCATGTTATTATCGATGCCAATAATTGTATAATCTTTAGATGCAAGAAAACTAACAGCCTCAGATCCGATTAGTCCACCAGAGCCAGTTATAAGGGCGTAACGCATGTGGTAATTTGAATAGTAATTGAATAATAATTGTTTATAATCATATCATAATACTCAAAAATGTTTTTAACTACTTAGTATTTTAATTTTATATTAATTTATGATGTTATATATTTTTCAATTTTTTAATCGCATTATATATTCATTGATTCCACCAAGGATAATATCATTTATTGCCTATAGCAGAATTGGGAAAATGTATGCATTATTATTTAAATATAAAGGGCTTGCTGTATTTGAAACTACCTCAAATATTAAACTTGAATTATCATATCTCGAGGCGAAATCTCTGGGCGTTCTTTATTTAGGTGATTTTGGTATTACTGAATCCGAGTTTATCCGATCAAGACTTAATCCATGTGGTGTTTTTTTTGATATAGGTGCTTATGTAGATGGATGGTATTCGATGATTGCTCAACAAATAGTATCTACAACAGGTAAGGTATATGCTTTTGAACCCATACCTGAATATGTAAAGCGTTTAAAAAAGCAATATGTTATCAACAATGTTAAAAATATTAAAATTATAGAAAAAGCAGTACACGATCAAGATAATACATTGGAGATGTTGGAAATGAACGAGGGCGAATTTATGAGTTTGGAAGAATATTCTAGTTATAAAGCGAGCAAAAAAAATAAAATAAAGGTGCAAACTATTTCTCTTGATACATTTTGCTTGCAAGAAAAGCTAAAAAAAGTTGATTTTATAAAAATAGATGTTGATTATCATGAATTGCAAGTATTGCATGGTGCAAAAAGAATATTATCAACAATGCTTGATTTGGAGCTATTAGTTGAAGTGCATAAAGAAGTTCAGATGCCTGTCATTCAATTTATGCATTCATTAGGATATAAGACATATGCATTCTGGAAAAATAAATTAGTGCTCTATGATTTAGCACATAGTGATTATGATGATTTGTTTTTTACACGAAAAACATTGTAATTCTATATTGAAGCAATTCAAAATTTTTATAACTGAATTCTAAGCCCAAGTATAGAAAAATATAAAATGTAGGATATCTTTTAGAGTGAGACTACCATTGAACAAGAATCAAGTGATTTCCGAATGATTCTTGCAATATTTCAGAATTGTTTTGTTAAGAGGTGTGAAGTCTTTTTGACGGGTGTGATACTATTAGTCGTATACTCGTGATTATAAATATCAAATAATAGAGGCATGGAAAATACAGTTAAAAGGTATGGTATTTTGTTAGGTATAGTTGTGATATTTATTCTGCTTCAGATTCCTACGTTTACAATTGAACCTCCTGTGTTTATGGATGAAACGATATTATCTAATACGGCATATGTACTAACAGGATTCTCAGATATAGGATCTAAGACATTTGATAAACAATTTTCTATAATTGACCCAATACAGTATAGGATGTATGGTCATGTATATTTTATTATCTTAGCTTATGCTTTTAGATTATTTCCATACACAATTGTTACGATACGAGTATTTTCTCTTTTTTTTGGTGTTCTGAGTTTGATCATGTTTTACCTATTATTCAAACGAATTACAAAGAATGAGAGATTGAGTCTTTTCGTTTCTGCTGTTTATGCAACTGACTACTTTATATTAAAGGCATCTCATTTTGGACGGGTTGATATTGTTGTTGTGTTCTTTATTTTGAGTTCGTTTATCGCTTATCATACATTTCCAAATAGTAAATTGAGAATTATAGGAACTAATGTAGGACTCATATTGTCATTTTTTACTCATACATTTTTAGGAATATTTTCTACTGTAACAATAGGATTGTCAATTTTAATAACTCAAAGCTCTTGGAAAGAAAAATATTTCAAAGTAATTAAATACTTGACTTTTCCTACTATTGGATTGATTGTTTGGGTAATTTATTTGATATTTATTGGAGAAAAAATTACAGCTTCTGATACGGGAAGATTTTATTTATCAAGCATATTTTCTTTTCTGGGCATGTTACCAATCCGTATTCTTTTTTCAGATAATACACTTTATACATGGATAAATTTTCTCGCTATGTGTCTTGTTGGCATTGTGGGGTTATGGTTTGGAAAGACAAAATATAGTCGTTTCTTTTTGATATTTTTTTGGATAGTCTTCTTTATGACTATGTGGCGTGCGTCTTATTTTTATATCTTTTTCATATCAATAGCTATGTTACTTCTTGCCGGAGCTATCATTTATGAACACGTATCGATGAGGAAGGTTGGATATATATTCCTGAGTGCTTATATGATGCTTAATTTGGTTCAAAGTATGACTTTGATAAAAAATATCAACGGAGTAACATATTCTGATTACTATAAAGGAATATCAAAATGTATTCCAAAAAAAGATGCCAATGTTCTTCTTTGGCAAATTACTCCTGATCCATTTTTTCAGCTTGTTGAGGAGCGATCTGATATTCGATTTGGATATATGCCCGTAGTAAATGGTGAAAAAATTTTTATGAGTTTATTGCCAAAGGCTGATTATGTAGTGATGACATATTCGTATGTTTATGCAATTCAGGAAAAGAAGATATGGACAGAAAAAAATAAAATACTACCAGAATATCGAGCAGAACTTGAGAAGAATTTTAATATTAGTTTTCTTGAATACATAAAAAGTAATTCAAACAGTGGTTGTCCAGTGTATTTTCAAAATAATCCCAATGCTCCCGTGGCAATCGTGTTTGTGTTACATCCTACTCAAAAATAGGATAGCATGCTTAAAATTCTGCAATACTGTATTTTAACCACAAATGCGGTAAAATAGAAACGTATGATATCATTCAAAAATGTAGATAAGTATTTTTACTTTCAACATCAGAAGACAGTAAAAGAATTTATCCAAGCAATATTTGTACAACAAAAAACACTTGAGAAAGTTCATGCTCTTAAACATATTTCATTTGAGATAAACAAAGGTGAAAGCGTGGGTATAGTAGGTCGTAACGGTGCTGGCAAATCAACTCTTCTTAAACTAATAGCAAACGTATCACAACCAACAAAAGGTAAAGTTGAAATTTCAGGGAGAATTGCTCCACTTATCGAACTTGGTGCTGGATTTCATCCTGAACTTACAGGAATGGAAAATATCGTATTAAATGGTGTTATTTTGGGATTAAAAGAATCGTATATAAAAAGCAAGGTAGAAGACATTGTAGAGTTTGCAGAGATTCGTGATTTTATTGATGTTCCTATCAAATATTATTCATCGGGAATGTATCTCAGATTGGCTTTTTCGGTTGCAATATTTACAGATCCTGAAATTCTTCTTCTTGATGAAATTTTGTCCGTTGGTGATGCTTTATTTCAAGATAAATGTATCAAAAAAATGAAGGAATTTAAGGAAAAAAATGTAACAATGATTCTAGTGAGTCATTCTTCAGAGTTGGTGAAAAATTTTTGTGATAGAGTGTTATATCTTAAACATGGAGAGTTAAAATATGATGGTCCCGTTGAAGAAGGATTAAAAATGTATAACACAGAAACATGAAAAACATTACTCAGATTTTTTTGTATTGGGAATTGATCAAGCATCTTTCTCTTCGAGAGATAAAAGTGCGATATAAACAATCGTTCCTTGGATTTTTTTGGGTGATATTAAATCCATTTATGCAGATGTTAATCATGAGTTTTATATTTTCTACTATATTGAAAATTACAAAAGTAGGCGTCCCCTATCCTGTTTTTATATACGCAGGATTGTTACCTTGGACATTTTTTGCAAATTCTCTTGGTGCATCACTTTCAATTCTTATTGAAAATAGTGCGATTATTAAAAAAATATATTTTCCTCGTGAGGTTCTTGTGTTATCCACAGTTCTTGCAAAGGCGTTTGATTTTTTTCTTGCATCAATTTTATTTTTACTTATGATGTTGTGGTTTCATCTGCCCTTTACATGGTACATGTTGTTATTTTTCCCAATTTTTTTAGTTCAACTGATTTTTATACTTGGTATTGCATTGATGTTATCGGCATTTAATTTATTTTATCGAGATATTCAGTATTTATTGACCCTCGTTATTACGATGTGGTTTTATGTAACTCCTGTAATATATGCGACAGAATTTTTTCCTGAACACTACAGATGGATTTTTAAGATAAATCCTATGTCGGTGTTTATCAATGCCTATCGTGAAGTATTATTAGCTCAGGGTTCTCTCAATTGGAGTAGTTTGTTTATTGGTGTGTGCGTTTCACTCATTGTATTTTGTCTTGGATATTGGATCTTCAAAAAACTTGAAGGCATGTTTGCAGACATAGCATGATATGATAAAATATTTCGAACAACAATTATTTTCTAAACACACATTTTCAAAAATTTTTGTACCACCTGCATAGACATGCTTTTATTTGCTTCTAACGTAAGTGCACCGATATGAGGAGTACATAGGATATTGGGATACTGTAATAATTCTAGGTTTATTGTTGGCTCCGTTGTAAACACATCAAGAGCTACACCAGAGATTATTTTTTCTTTAATTGTATGTATAAGATCTTCTTCATTGACTATACCTCCACGTGAGGTGTTAATGATTATCGATGATGGTTTCATCGTAGCAAGTTCTTTTGCTGATAAAAGATTTTTAGTTTCATCCGTCAGAGGAACATGAATTGAAAGAATATCTGATTGGGTTATAACGTCAACTAATTCTTTTTTTTCTATTTTATTCACAGCCAGTTGAGTTTCGGTTAGATATGGATCGTATCCGATGACATTTGCTATTTCAAATCCGCGTATCTTTTGAGCAACCAATCGTCCAATGTGCCCACATCCAATTAATCCGAGTGTTTTGCCCTTCATCTCTTCTCCTAATAACGCAAAATCACGCCATTTTCCCTCTTTCGCATTTTGCATGTGTTGAGGAAGTTTGCGATAGAGCGTAAGAATAGCCAATATCACAAATTCTGCGACTGCATTTGCATTTGCTCCGGGAGAGTTTATGACAGTAATATTTTTGTTTTTACAATAATCAGCATCGATATTTTCAATTCCTGTTCCTGCGCGAAGTATATATTTCAATTGTGGAAATTGTGAAAGAAATGCTTCATTAGCTTGTGTATATGTGCGAAAAAAAAGAACTTCTACCTCTTCTTTTTTATCTTGAAGCTCATACATAATGGTATGATTATTTCTTGTTAATACTTCCAGAGCATCTGTATCAATTCCGTCTTTTTCAGTTACGTATATAAGCATATTTGAATTATATCATTTTAATATCATTAACTTTTATATATTTTTATGGGTGTTTCGATGAGCGTAGTTTTTTGTGATTTGTCGTAATAGTGCAAGATATTGGCGCGATAAAAAATTGCAACTGTATCTATAAGGATGTTAACTATTGAATGCAGGGATGCGGCAGAGGTTATTTTTGACCATTTATACGATAATTTGATCGGAGAATCAAAAATTCGTGTAAACCCTTTTTGTTGTGCGACAACAAGCATCTCGAGATCCCCAGCAAATTTATTTTCAACTAATAAAGGTAATATTGTTTCAAGCACTGGTAGTCGAAATAATTTTAATCCAGCTTGAGTATCGGTTACAGAGATGGAAAATAATAGTCTGACAATCCAATAGTATCCAAAAGATAATATTTTTCGTGATAGTGTGTATTCTACGAGGGAAGCAGGATGACGTTTTGATCCAACAATTATGTCTGCCTGATACCAGTCCATGTGTTGTAAAAGCATAGATATACCGCTTGGATCTATTTCCATGCCTGAGTCTAAAAACATCACATAATATCCTTTTGCATATCGCATTCCAAGGCGAATTGCATAAAATTTCCCCTGATTTTTAGTATATTCGATGCAGGTAACTGAAGATAATTTTAATTGTTTAATTTTTTGAAATGAATTATCAACTTTTCCATCAAAAACAATGACTATCTCATATGTGTATCGTATTGAGTCGAGTACTTTTTTAATATTTTTTACATCATTTATTATGGTCTTACTTTGTTTGTAGGCAGGAATAATAACTGTCAGATCTATTTTGTTTTTTATCATTTGATGGGAGAAAATGTATTTTATGAGATAATTGTATATACTTCCTCATAAAAATCAAGAGCGGATGTATTATAATAGGAACCTATATTTATATATGAAACATCAATCTCAAGGACAACAATATAATGGTGTGTTACCAACTATCTTAGAAACTAATACATTCTATAGTTGGATGCGATGCGGAACTGCGTATCAAAATATTTTTGTGAAAATTTTGAAAACAATAAAATTGAAAAAAAATAGTCATGCATTATCTGTTTCAACAGGTAATGGATTTTGGGACTATATTTCGTTTAAGCATGAAAAATACATAGCTAATATTACTGCAACAGATATTGTGAAATGTCCTGTGAATAAGAAAGATCAGTATATGTTGCAAACCATGGGAAATTGGAAGTATACGCAAGTAAAAGCTGATAAGCAGTTGCCCTTTAGTGAAAATAAATTTGATTTGATTTATCACTATGATGTGCTTGAGCATGTAAATAAACCGTTTTTATTTTTATCTGAGCAATACCGAGTTCTTAAAAAGGGTGGGACTATTATTGTTGGAACGCCAAACTTATTAAGAATTATGAATATTTTACGTATAATTGTAGGAAAATTGGATTTTCCCCAATATCATGCTACTTGGGATGTTGTTGGTGATTATTTCCATACTTTTGAATTTGCAGAGTGGCATTTGAAAATTTTGATGGAAGAGATAGGATTTAAAGATATAAAAATGCATTATGTATTTTTTGGAATTCCATTTAAGAATATTCAATTTAGTGCATTTCCAAAATATCGAATATTTCAACTTTTATGTCACTTTCTTGTAGTTGAAGGTAAAAAATAAAATACTCCTTTCTTTGAGATATAGTTTATGTATACTTTTTATTATGAATCTTAGTCAAAAACAAATACGATATATAAAAAGTAACTATAAAAATAAATCTTCAGAAAAGATTGCTGAATATCTTGATATTTCGGTCTCAGTTGTTGACGAATTTATAACAAAGAGATATGGAATTTCCTCGAAGAAAGGAAACAAAAATATTAAAACTGGAAAAAATATACCTTCTATTGTAGAACTTTTTTCATATGATTTAGTTTCTTGGTTACAGGATACGTGGCATTATTTTATTCCAATTCTATTTATTTTTTTATGTATCTATGCAAATGTATTTTTTGCAACATTTGTCTCTGATGATCTTTCTATTGTAAAGGCTTTCACTATTGGTCCCGTAGATACCTATATCTTTAATAGCATGTTGATGATTTTACGTCCAAGTGTGTATCTTCTCATACAAACAATATTCGGTTTAGATCCGTTCTTTTTTCGTGTTTCTAATATGTTGTTCCATATCGGAACTGCGTTTTTTCTCTTCACATTGATTGGTCTGATGACGAGATCGAAATTTATTGCTTTTGTGTCTTCTTTTCTGTTTGTTATCCATCCTATTATTATTGAATCTGTTACATGGATTGCTGGAGGTGTATATCCCCAGTATAGTTTTTTCTTTATGGGTTCAATTTTGTTTTATTATCTTTCAAAAAAAGAGATTAAATTTTATTATCTATCGCTTATTTTTTTTCTCTGTTCTCTATTGAGTTCTGATAAAGCTCTTTCATATATTTTTGTGATTATTTTGTTTGAGTTTGTATTCTTTGATTTGAGAAAAAATTGGAAAATGCTTCTCCCCTATTTTTTTATAACGTGTGTATTTTCATTTTTTTATCTTGATCTAGCTGTTAGTCGTGTGGTTTCTCTTCAAAAAGATTATTATATGAACGCTGGGATGGATAACCCATTTTTGCAGGTTCCAATTGCTATTGCTGAGTATTTACGGTTATTATTTTATCCCATACTCTTGAGTTTTTATCAATCAAAAATATATTATTCGAATAGTGATATTTTATTGAGATGGATTGTGTTTATAGGATATATTTCTGCTGTGATATATGCATATTTGAAGGATAAATTTATTTTTTTCTGGCTTGTTTTTTTTATCTGTATACTTATTCCTACACTTCTTCCTATTCGCATATCATATCTTTATGCAGAGCGATATCTTTATTTAGCATCATTTGGAATAATTGTTTCAGTAGTATATTTACTTGAAAAATATTATGTTCAAAAATCGTATAAACATTATGTAATCGGAGTTGTAGCTTTGATTTTAATACTATTATCAACCCGTACGTATATTCGTAACTTTGATTGGCGAAATGAAGATACTTTATATATAGCAACAGCATTTACTGCGCCAGAAGATCCAAAATCGTTTAATAATATGGGTGATGTATACTCGAGACATGGTGAATATGAAAAAGCTATAGAAGCATTTAAGCATGCTACTGAAATTCTTCCTAACTATGCAGATGCGTATCACAATATGGCAAATAATTATCAAAGGATAAATCGAAAAGAAGAAGCCATGAAGTATTATTTAGAAGCAATGAAATATAATCCCAATATTCCTCAAACACATGAAAATCTTTCGGTGTTATATTTTGAAAAAAAGGATTATCAAAATGCAGAACTTCATGCAAAACAAGCAATTACCTTATCTCAAAAAAGTGATCAGGCCTTTACTGTACTAGGTCTTATGCTTGTTCAAAATAAAAACATTGATGAGGCGAAAAAATATTTTAGTGTTGCTCTGCAAATAAACCCTCAGAATAATATTGCACAAGAAATGTTGAAGAAATTAAATTAGATAGATTCCGACTTTCGTCGGAATGACAACATAGATTAAGCTTTTTGTTTATCAATACTCGTCTTATTCAAAGAGAATTGTTTGAATAAGGTTGATGAAACATTCTGCCAGAATTCTTTTGATTTCCATGAAACTAATGTTTGTTTGGGATTAAAATCTAACAAATGTCCAATCAGTTTCCAAGCCATGTAAAAAAGATATTTAATATCATGAAAAGAGCGCAACCGAATAAGAGTATGAAACACATAATGCGGAGTGAAGAATGAAGAATACAATTCTTGAGTTAAGCTCAGTATTTTTTCTTTTCCAAATGGAATTTTCATCACAGGTTCTCTCATGTCAAAACGTGCATAATCAGTTGTTAATAACCAATTTTTTTCTATACATTCAGTGTATAAAGGGGTTCCAGGATACGGAATCACGATAGTGGCTTGCATTGTACGAAAATATCCTTTTTTGAAACAATATTTTGCAACCTCAATTGTTCGTTGTGCATCTTCATATGTCTCCCATGGATAACCAAGCATGATTGTTGCATGGGGATCAAGTCCTGCTTGTGAAGCCATTTTTGATCCATTGATTGTATCTTCATCCTTTGTTCCTTTATTGAGTTTATCAAGTGTTTTTTGATTTCCTGATTCCATTCCATAAAGAATAAATCTAAAACCTGCCTTTGCCATAAGATCATAATGCTCTTGCTTTAATGCGTTAAATCGCATATTACATCCATATCTGACTTTTTTGTTATAACCACTTTCGATAAGTAAATTACAGAATTTTTTGAGTTTGGGTCCAATAAACATGGTGCCTGCATCATCAAATATTTCTTTCACTCCATAGGTATCAACAACATGTTTAACTTCATCAAATAATCGTTCAGGGGAAAAACTGCGATACGATCCAAGTGGATTGATAGTATGATCCCAAACGCAAAAAGTACATCGATTCCACCAACAATCTCGTCCCGAATACATATAGGTCCCGGGAGTATATTTATAATTGCCATTTGCAAAGGCATATAACTTCCACTTTGTAAGATCACGATCTACTAAAGGAAGTGCGTCAAGATTGTGTTTTAATGATGCAAATCCTGAAGAATGAATAGTTTCTCCAGTAGAAAGTTGCTCAGATTTTTTTGGCGATGTTTTGATATCTGTATTTGACTCTCTCCAATACACCCCACCTTCAAGCTCCTCTTTTTTATGAATATGATTGAGTAAATTAACAGAAACAAAATCATAATCGCCACCTGTTATGACATAATCTACTTTACTTTTTTCAAAAAGTTCAAGAGGAAGATAACTTACATGGTCCCCTACCCATATGAGTTTGAGATTTGGAAGTCTGCGTTTTAAGTCATTTATGAGTTTCCAGTGAAGTTTCACAATGGGGGCTTTTGTTTCAACGATTAAATAATCAGGTTTTATTGATTTAAGATCTGCAAACCATTGAGCATATGTTTTTTGTTCTGCAATTCCATCCATCCAGTGCACTGTGTATCCATTTTGCTGAAGATTAGTTGCCATATAGGCTGGCACCATAGGATAAATATAAGTAGGAGTATTAAAGTATTGAAATTGTCTATTTTGAGAAAGTAACGCTACACCTTTTTTTGATTCAATTGGAGGATATCCAATGACTATTCTGATATTATTTTGACTTTCGCCATTCGACTTTAGACTTTCGACGTTAGACTTTTGACCCTCGTCATTCGACTTTAGATTTTCGACCTTAGACTTTTGATTTATTTCTATATCTGGTGTGTTTATTCTTTTCATAACACTAATAGTATGCCAAAAAATGTATTGTTTTGCAACGAAGATTGTATTATAAATGTATTATGAAAAGGATAGTACGACTGATAGTCGGTGCAGGATTATTGTTAGTTGGGATTGGGGTCTGGGTGGTTATCACGAATATTAATAAACCGAGAATGGCTTATACAAATAAAGTATCTGTAGTACCAAAAAACGCATTAACAGCTAAAGAGAAATATAAAAAGTTTGTATTAGAAGGAGTTTTAACCTTATCATACCCATCTGATTTTGCAATCAAAGCGGGTGACGGTTTAATTACTATTGCTAATAAGTCGGAATCTGTTAATGAAGCAGGATTGTATATTCTTATTAACGCGCAGAAAACGGGAACCATGAATAACTATGAAAAATATTTAACACAAATACAGACACACTTTCCTTCAAATATATCCCAATCTCAATTAATTGATGGTATAAAATGGACTTGGACCTTGAAAATTCAAATGAGGAAAGGTATAGTTGATGTCTCAAGAGTACATATTGTCAAAAATCATAAAGGAGGAGTTATAGAGATAGGTTATGGATCTGATGATGAATTTATCATGCAACAATATAATGATATAGTCAACAGTATTGAGTTTTTCTAACTGAAATCTATAACACTAATAGTATGGCAGATTTGAGATTGTATTTTTTATTCATATAATATATGAAGAATATCAAAGTTTCTATAGTTGCAGTTGGAATACTACTTGTATGTATAGGAATTGGTCTAATAGTCTCCAATACAAATAAATTCTCTACTTCACAAGTACAAAATATTGAACAACGAGATGATACAAAAAATATCATTCAAATAACAAATACACCAACAGAATCTCTTAAAAAAGTTCAATCGATAAAGATTCAACCCTCCCCTACTCCCGATCCATATGAGGGGTGGAAAAAATATACAAGTAAAGATTTGAATTTAACTTTTTATTATCGATCAGACTTTAGAGTATATGAGAATAATGACGAAATAAGTATAGATCTATTAGATACAATGGTTGCGTCAGGGTTTGAATCACTTTTTATTAAGAAAAAACCATTTAATCCTGACTATAAACTTCCTACCTTAGGTATAAAAGTTGGAGAAATGCGAACATTATGTAAGGAAAAAGTTGGAGGTATGAGTTTTTGTCAAATTACTAGAGATAATGATTTTAAAGGTAATCTTGAATATCAGGTATATCGAAATGATAAACCATGGGAGAGACTTGTGAATTTTTCAGAATATAGTTATATAAATTATGAAATACCAATATATGTATATTATGATGTAGATAAAAATACCCGTATGAATGGAAGATTTGAAGAAGCAACTATGAAAAAGATTATTCAATCTATATCCAAAGTTCATTAATTTTTTGGCCAGAGTTTTTTTCCTTTGACAAATACTTCAATTGCAAACACAGGATATGATTGTGCTGAGGCAATGATTTTTTCAAGTTTATCCCACTCCCCTTCTTTGATGATGACTATACTATCATCATCAAGATCGAAGGTATTTGGTGCATAGACAACACAGGTACTTGCGCTTATACATTTACTTCGTAGAATTTTAATTTCGACAACATCCCTTTTTATCATCTGAATATCTTTCATATGTTATATATTAGTATTTTAATGAAAGGAAGTTTATTTGTCATCAGTTCTTATTCGAAATTTTTTTTTCTGCTGGTTTAAAAAATCCTTGTATGAATTGTATTCCATATACAATATGAGTTGATACATATGTAACTCCTGTTATACAAGCAATCAATAGATTTTTTGTTCGAATGAGAGTGAGGAAAAAAATATAGTTGAGGACTATCCAATAAAAAAGTAATGGTAATGAAGCTCCAAGCAGAAATAATGAATTTAATTTGAAAACAAGTGTTATGAAACTAAAAAGTACAAATGTTACTATGTAGATGACAAAAAAAGTTGGAATAAGATATATTAAATGTCTCGAATTTATATCTCCATGTCTAAAAAAAGATCCTCTATGAAAGCCATATTGTCTATGTTGATATAAAAAATCTTGTATGGTTTTACGACGATGATGAAAAACAACAGTTGCGGGACTATAGAGAATATGTTCTTTACTCTTAACTATTTTTTCACACAATTTGCTGTCTTCTCCGGGCCAGTAGTCAGAATCAAATCCACCAAGAGTATTAAATGTGATCTTTTGAATAAAAAAATTCATACTAGGAAAATCATCAACAAATCGTGGTTCTTTTGCCTCAAATCGATATGAAAATGATCCTGATCCTGCTCGTGAACGAAGGATTTGATCAAATGCCTGTTCTCTCAATGTTGCATTTTTAGGAATTATTCCGGGACCACCTATAGATGCAATCTGCATTTGATTAAAAATTATAGATGCGCTCTCTAACCAGTTTTCCTTTGGAAATGAATCATCATCAAGAAATGCGAGGATTGTTCCTTTTGCATGTTTTGCACCCAAATCTCTTTTTTGTGCAGGATTTGTGATGATTCCCGTTGGAATAATTCGTAACCATCGATATTTTTTGAGAAGAGTTGTATCGTACTGTGAATGATTGTTAGGAAGTACAATAACCTCAAAGTTTTTAAATGTTTGTTTGTCGAGTGCAGGCAAACATTCCCAGATCAAAAAATACCCCAGTTCAAGTACCGGAATAATTATTGAAAAAAATTTTTGTTTGGTTCTAATCATAATTATGGTGCATTATATACCAAAGTATCTAAAAAATGCGAGCTAAATTTTACATCATATTATCTTATTAGACTGATATAGTAATCAATTTTATTGCAAGTCGACGAGATTTGAGTTATAATCGTTTTTATGAACACAAAATTAACAAAGATCATAGCCACTATCGGACCGGTCACCGAAAGTGAAGATATGATTGAAAGACTGATCGTAGCCGGAGTTAATATATTTCGCTTTAACTTCAAGCATAGCTCTGTCGAATGGCATAGCGAACGGATTCAACGAGTACACAAAGTCGCTGAAAAACTTGGAGTGATTGTGGGAATACTTGTAGATCTTCAAGGACCTGAGATTCGTATTCTTCTTCCCGATGATCAGATGGATCTCAAAAAGGGTGAACTTCTTTTATTAGGACCTGAAGCTCTTGAAAAAAAAGAGAAAGGTTTTTCAATCACACATCCTGATGTGATTAAACATCTTAAAGAGGGGCAAAAATTACTTGCTGATGATGGATATTTTGTTTTTCATGTTGTAAAAAAAGATGGAAAAACATATCTTCGAAGTGAGCAAGATTTATTGATGAAAAGTCGAAAAACACTCAATATTCCTGGAGCAGATTTTCCATTTCCAGTATTGGTAGATCGTGATTTTGAAGGACTTCAACTTGCTGCAAGAAATAATGTTGATTTTGTTGGGCTTTCATTTGTCCGCACTGCATCAGATCTTCGAACTATGAAGGAAGAGATGCAAAAATATGGAGTAAAAGCTCTTGCGGTTGCAAAAATTGAAACACAAAAGGCTCTCGATAATTTAGATGAAATTATTGAAGAATGTGATGCTGTTATGATTGCGCGCGGTGATCTTGGAGTTGAGCAACCTCTTGAACAAGTACCTTTTTATCAAAAAATTTTGATAAAAAAATGTATCGAAACAGGCAAACCTGTTATCACAGCAACACAAATGTTGCAATCCATGATTACTCAACCAATGGCAACACGAGCTGAAGTATCTGATATTGCAAACGCAACATATGATTTAACAGATAGTGTGATGTTGTCAGGAGAAACAGCATCAGGCTCTTATCCATTTGAAGCAGTAGAGATGATGGCCCGAACAGCATCGTTTAACGAGCGACAGTTTATGATGGATAATAGATATCGATTTGAATATGAATTAAATGATGAGGGAAGTCTTATTTGTGATACTGCTTATTCATTGTTCTTACAATGTGATGAACTTGATAAGGATGTTAAGGCATTTGTGGTATATTCTCATACAGGAAAAACAGCACGAATGTTATCACGATATCGACCACTTATTCCAATATTTGCAATTACCCCTGAAAAGCATGTAGCAGAAAGTCTTACGATTAGTTTTGGCGTTACTCCATTTGTGCATCGTGAGATTGCAAATGGTAAAGTAACACAAGAACATATTCAAAAAACTCTTGAAGATTTGAGGATGAAAGAATATATTGCAACTGGCGATAAGGTTATTGTTCTTCATGGAGATGTATGGAGTATTGAAGGTGGTACATCTACAGTAAAGATAGTAACAACACCATAATATTCGATAAGTAAATCAGAGGGTGTGAGGTATGCAATATCTCAGCCCTCTGTTTTTATATACTGCATAGTTCGTTTTATGGGTGATTCAATGTTATAATAGAGGCTGTATGATAGATAATAATAAGTTACGAAATTTTGCCATAATTGCCCATGTAGATCATGGTAAGTCGACTCTTGCAGATAGGTTTTTGGAGCTTACGCACACTGTAGAGGTAGATAAACATGCGGATCAACTTTTAGATCGTAATCCTATTTCACGTGAACGTGGAATCACGATTAAACTAGCACCTGTTCGAATGCACTATACTATACTTCCAAGTGAAGAATCGAAGGTTGAAAATCATGACGTGTTAACGTTAAACTTAGTTGATACCCCTGGACATGTAGATTTTTCATACGAGGTAGATCGTACGCTCGCTTGTGTGGAAGGTGTTATATTACTTGTTGATGCGACAAAAGGCATTCAAGCACAAACAATTGCAAATGCATATAAAGCTCTTGAAAAAAATCTGACGATTATTCCTGTAGTAAATAAAATTGATCTTCCGAGCGCTCAAGTTGAAAAAACTCGACAACAATTAGTTGATTTTTTGGGTGTAAAGCAAGAAGATATTTTTGAGATTTCTGCAAAAACAGGTTTGAAAGTTCCTGAATTATTAGAAACGGCAATTCGTCTTATTTCTCCTCCGCAGATCACAGATAAATTGTCAGAACAGGATTTAAGTGCTCTAATTTTTGATTCGTATTATGATAGTCATCGAGGCGTCATTGCATTTGTTCGCGTATTTGTAGGTAAAGTGAAACGAGGAAGTAAAATTAAGCTCGCATCTGGTGGTAAAGTATTTGAAGTAAATGAAGTCGGTATATTTACTCCTGAGCTTGAACCTTCTGATGAGTTGGGACCTGGCGAAATTGGATATGTAGTAACAAATCTTAAAGATATTCACGAAGTACGAGTCGGAGATACACTCCTCTATCATAAAAGTGAAGTTGGAGCTGTTCCGGGATATCGCCAAGTAAAACCAATGGTGTATGCTTCAATTTTCACAACAGATACAGCAGATTATCTCAATTTAAAAAGGGCTTTAGAAAAATTATATCTCAATGACTCATCAATTGAATCACTTCCTATTTACAGTCATGCACTTGGCGCTGGATTTCGAGTAGGCTTTCTTGGATTACTTCACGCGGATGTTGTACGAGAGCGTCTTGAACGTGAATTTGATCTCAGTCTTGTTCTTACTCCTCCAAAAGTGGAATATAAAATAGAGAATGGTGATTTTTATGAACCCTATGTTCGGCTGATGATTCTTATGCCACAAGAATATATGGGTGCAGTCATGCAATTGTGTGAAAATTATCGGGGAACCTTTTTAACAATGGATAATAAAAATCAGATTTCTATTTCGTACAAGATGCCACTATCTGAAATGATCTCAGATTTTTTTGATCGATTAAAAAGTGTTACATCAGGATATGCATCTCTTGATTGGGAATTTGTTGAGTATATAAAGGTAAAAGCCGATAAACTTATCATCTTATTAAATGAAGAAGAAGTAGAAGAATTTTCAGAAGTTGTTGTTCAAGAACGCGCATTAGAAAAAGGAACTGAGTTGTGTAAATCTCTTCGCGAGCTAATTCCTCGACAACAATTTGAAGTGAAAATTCAAGCAAAATTTAAGGGGAAAATTCTTACCTCAGAACGTATTTCACCATATCGTAAAGACGTGTTAATAAAAAGTGGTAAAGTTGTGGGTGCAGGTGATGTTGGACGAAAAAATAAATTACTTCAAAAGCAAAAAGAAGGAAAAAAGAAAATGAAAATGGTTGGTTCTGTTGAAATTCCTAAAGAGGCCTTCATGAAGCTCTTCAAAAAGGAAGATGGTTAACTTCATATCAAATTATCTTCTTTGATCACATCATAATTAAATCTGTCAGTACGAATATTTCACGTACAAAACAAAGCAATAACTCATATTCTATAACATCAATCCAAGCATCACTACGATTGCAGGTATGATTATCATAAACCATCGTGTTTCTCCAGCAGAAGGAATTGTTGGTGATATTTGGATTACATTATTCTGTCTTGAAACATTTTGTTGTACAATTTGCTGATTATTTACTGCGATAATAATTTCAGATGGCGTTGGTGAAACCCTACAGATACAATCAACTTCGATCGAACAGTTTCTATTACGACACATTCCGTTGTAACAATATCCTGAAGAACATTGATTATCATTATTACATGATGCGCTACATGCAAGATTGCTAGGAGCAGAAGTTGCTACCGGACAAATACAGCTAGTCTCGCCAGTGCAGTTCCCATTTCGACACATGCCATTATAACAACGTCCAGTAGTGCATTGGTTATCAGAATTACAACTCAAGTTACATACTAGATTGTGAGGAGTTGGTGTGTTACTTGGCGTTGGCGTATTGGTAGGAGTAGGTGTGTTTGTAGGCGAAGGTGTAATTGTAGGAGTGGGAGTTGGTAATGGAGTTTCTCCCGGGCAAACACAACCAGCCACTGCAGGACACGATGCATTACGACACATATTATCTGATGAACACACTAATCCAGTTGCACACTGAGCTGTTGTTGTACACGATCCACTACAAGCTACGGGTTGTGGTGGTGGAGGGCAAACACAACCAGCCACTGCAGGACACGATGCATTACGACACATATTATCTG
>JBAXPW010000018.1:0-24237 GCA_037132015.1 Candidatus Roizmanbacteria bacterium | reverse complement strand
AAACCACCTCACTTCCTTTTCCGTTTCGGTAACACCTATCAATCATGCAACACGTCAATGGTTCGCCCACTATTATCAATGGTTGCAATTTGGTCTTTGGTGATAGTCTGAACGATAGTATCATTTTTTTTATTGAGGAGTGCCACTTTTGCAATCCCCTCTATTTGTTTGATAGTAATTATTTCCTTTTCATTGTTTACTGAAATTTCACTTTCTCCTGAGACCTCTATTAATGTTTTGAGGCTCGCGATGCTGAGTGATTTTTTATTAATACTTTTGTAGGTAGTAGTTCCTTCATTATGAGAAAATAGTATTCGATCGGGTAAGAGATTGATCATTCCAACTATTGATTTTTGAGAAAGTGAGATTATTGATTGTCCTGCAAATAGTACAGTGAGATTGCTGTTATTCCCTGTAAGAATATTATCTCCACTTTGAACCAAATCATCATATTTAAGTGATATCTTTTCATGGAGTTTGGTTTCTTTTTCAGCGCTCCCACTTGCAGATTGGACTTTGCCATCAATAGTTTGTATGAGTTTGATGTTGGAAGTTGGTGAGATCGTGACTATTGATGATGGTGGAGTCGGAACTGCATTTGTCCCTTTTTTGATTACGAGGGATATACCGATCCCAACTAAGCAAAAAATAATAGCAATAAATAGCATTTTTATAAACGTGAACATATTTTTTTATGAATTAAAAATTAGTTTTTGATCTGTTTTTCTAATATATCTCTCATGGATGCATCTTCATATCCAAGCGCCCAAATTGCAATACCTCCGAGCTTATATTTTTTTGCTAAATCAATCTTTTTTTGAAGAGAAACAGCGTCTTCATAAAAATATTGGATAAAATATTTCCCGTCTTCTGAAGGTGTGATAACATATGGTTGTTGTCCTTCTTTTTCGATGCCTGTTATGCAGGTCGCACAATCTTTGAGCATATTGGTGATTCTTCGATTGCTTGCAGTTTTTCCTGTTCCAAATACTGTAGGTGATCCGGGAATGTTACTCAATGTATCCCATTCATACCCATAAAATGGAACTCCCATATATACTTTTTGTGATGGTAGTATTTTAAGAGCCTCTTGAATTGATGTTTCAACATCCATTTCTCTATTCTCCCCTGCTCCACCGATTGGAGCGACAGGACCTGCATATGAAGATCCTGTGTAGTGATAATCGTACGTCATAAATACAAATGTATCTGTATATTTGGAAAGTGAAGGGATATCAGTGAGAAATGGATAAGTGAGTGCTTTTGGAGCAACGGAAAGAGTAAGAGTTATGTTTTTTTTGTGAACTGCTTCTGAGATTTTTTGTACAAATGTTGTAAATGCTTTGCGACGTTCTTGTGGTTGTGCTATAAAACTTTCGATATCAATATTGAGATTGGTGAACGAATTATTTTCCATGATAGGAATTATTTCTTTAAGCAGTGTTTGTGCATTGACTTTGGGATCTTTCATTAATTCAATGATATCGTCTTCGCTTGCAAGATGGATAACGAGTGATTTTTGCACTTTATGATCCGATAATTGTTTGAGAAGTGATTGTGTTTTATCAAGATTGAGTGTAGTCCATCCGGGTTCCTCTTCTGTGTGATTTGTAAGTTTTTTTATTGAACCATCAGTATTAATAACAAGACCAAAATATGAAAAAGTATGAATATAAGAGTGATATGTGGTATTGGCGGTTGAAAAGAGCCAGTAAGGTTGAAAGCCTATAATTTGAAGTGAATGAGATTGTATCTCTGCGCCAAGTGTATTGCCGGAATATACTGCCGTGTTTTTGATCGGAGTGGCAAAACTAAGTGCGCTTCCAATTATGAAAAAAAATAGTGCAATAAATAGATACTTTAGCACATATATAAGTATACACCGAACTACCATCGACTTTGGTTGCAATATGTTTTATCATCAGGAATTGTGTATGTATTATACGTACCGGGTGTGCAATTTATATTTTTGATTTTTCTTGGAATCAATTTATCTGATTCCTTTGGTATTTGTGTCCATACTATTGCTTCTGATGCACATCCTTGAGCTAATGAAAATACAAATTGATTTCCAAATCTAAAGTTATTCAAATATTTTTCTATTGGGTACGTGATTGTTTCATTTGATTTATTAAAGGTAATTTTTGATATGTATTGAAAGTAGATTGAACATTTATTATCTATGACAAGTCTCGGAGGATTTGAAGTTGATACTGGATTAGAGTTAGAAGTTGTGGCAGGCGTGGGTGTGGTGATACATGACCAACATCGTGGCTCTGCCGGATTCTGAATACATGCAATTTTACAGACTTTACTACATTCCTCTTTTGTTGTCCGAGAGCTTAGTGGGCAGACCACCGGAGGAGGAGTAACAGCTGATCTGACAACACAGGGATTGTCGCTATTACAAATTTCAAGTTCTATATCAAGCTTACAGTTGTTTGGCGCTTCAATTTTGTATGATTGTTTGTAAGACTGTGTAGATGATAAATCGTCGCCACTTGGATAGATTATGTTAATAGTATACGTTCCTGATTTATATTTATTATGAGAAGTGTATGTTTCCATTTCAGTATTTTCTGATAATGAATCCGTCGATATTTTAGGTTCATTTGATAAGATATTTACAGTCGCGCTAGATATATTGTGTTTGAATTTATCCTTTAATGAAACCTCAATTTTACACGAAGAAGTTGGTTCATTGCTATTCTCCAAATCAAATGCATTTCCCTGACCAATTCCAGAATTGACACGAATAGTTTGTTTTGCAATCTTTTTTAACACAACACAACGAAAATCTTTATTTGATTTGGTATCTCCTTCAAATCCGTAGCACCAGTTTGATGTATATCCTTTTAGGGTTAACTCTTCATTATTAGGGCTAAGAGGACATTTTGAACTATATGTTTGTTGTTTTTCTTCTACCGTGTTTCCTGAAAGTTTTGAAACCTCGTCTATATAACAAGAAGTTGGTGCAGAACAGTTTGCGTGCCATTCGTAGCCTTCGGGTGAACTCAAAGGTGGATTTGATATACATCTTCCTTGATATGAACTTGAAGGGAGATTTCCATCGGTTCTCTGATTAATGGTATCAATTGCATTTGCCTTAATGACTTTATTATTTTGACTGGTAGTAACAAGATACATTGATAACAATATAGTAAAAAGTCCTACGATTGTGAATACTAATATTGCTGATTTATTAGAACCTTTTATTATTTTTCGTTTTGATTTCCTTTTTTGCATATATATATTAATCTCTCATTCCTTCTACAAAATGATCAACAGTATTTGTAGTTGGATCATAAATAATGTAATGAACATATGGAGCTGATATTCCTCGCAGACATTTTTTTTCTTTAATAGTAATTGTATTTTTAGTCCAGTATGAAAAGTTTGCAGGAAAGTCTATTCCATCACACATCACTTCTCTAAATTGTTGGTTTATTATACTTTTTTCAGAGAATTTTAAATTGGTCTTGAGGTTGTTTATAAAGTCAGCTGTAGCTTTGTACTGAAACATACCCTTTGTTTCAAGCGGAGCGTTGGGTTTATTATTTTCGCCAGTAAATTCTGATACTCCTTGAAGAGAAGAGATATTGAGTGATTTTTGAAAAAGTTGTTCGGGACTGATAGCTTGAGGTTGAGAAAATCGATTGGGATTTTCAAATTCATATCCGACCTTTTTAAGATAGATAGGATACATAATTAATCCTAATAGAACAATAACTATAATAGAGATAAAAATAATTTTAATTTTCATAATATCTTAATATGTGATGATATCGGAACCGATAAATTGTTGACAAAATGTACCTCCGGGAAATATGCTACCACGTGGTACGTTTGGAACAAGATATGGAGTGCCAATTATTTGAATAAAATTGGGAGGTAATCTTGATCCAGATTGCCAATGCGAACAGTTAAATACCTCAAATTTAACAGGAACTACATATTTTGAGGTATCTTTTTCGAGAGCTGTAATTTTCATCAGATATGATCCCAAAAACCCTTCTACGATGTTATATCTTCCTGTTATCGCACCATCGAGTGTGTATATGAACGAGTGTTCTGTAGTGTCATTTTTCATAATTTTTGAAAAATCAGAATGTTCAATTTTAAATTTATTTATTGCCTGAAGGTATTGAGGACGAGATTGAAGATCGTGAATAAATTTTTTATCTGTTATTGCAACGGTAGGAACATTGTCAACTATTGTCCAAGTTCCTAGTTCTTTAGGTTCTTTATTAAGAAACCATATATTATATAGAGGTATCCAATCTGCTTCCATGAATCTTGAATCAACAAATTGTGGGTAATATACAGTAACTGCTGACTTTATAAGTATTTCTATATTTTCGGAAGGAGTTCGTGGTATTCTTCCTGTATCTCCTGATTGATCGTATGTGATAACTGGCGCCGTATTACTCACGGTTACATTAGTCGAAACTGCAGAATCGATAACAGACGTGTCCTGAGGCACTTGATCATAGATAGTTGGGGTAGACGCAAATACACTGCTAAAAGTGAGAAAAAAGAGAGTCAAAAAAAGGAGAAATAAATGAGAGATGTTTCTAAACATATACTTATTCTAGAAGCATCTATGTATCTTTTCAAATCAGGAATACTATAGATATATTTTTGAATTGAAGTATAATACTTTTTATGAATAGAAATTTTGCAGGAATAATTAAACAAATTGATGTGTTTTGTGATGATCGTGATTGGAGACAGTTTCATAATCCAAAGGATTTGGCTGAAGCGGTTGTGATAGAAGCAGGCGAGCTACTTGAACAATTTCTATGGAAAACGAAGAAACAAAGTGAAGATCATATGAAGAATGTTGAAGGACGTGCTGAAGTGGAGAGTGAGGTTGCCGACATATTTATTTATTTGTTTGAATTTTGCAGGCTCAATGACGTGGATGTGGAAGCAGTGGTAACAAAAAAATTATTAGAAGCAGGAAAAAAATATCCTGTTGAAAAAGCAAAAGGAAGTATAAAAAAATATACGAAATTGAAGTGAATCCCTTCCCTCTATTATTCCGTTATGACTGGATAAATTCAAAAGCTTATAGTATAATCTGGGATGGCAGAAAGAAATGCTCTATTATACCCAATGCAAGAGGCCTTATTAAATCCACTCGTTGCTCGACTTAGTGGTATTTTAGGTAGCCCCATAAGAGCGATCCAAGCTGTTGAATTTGGTGCTATTGATGAGACAATAATGCAAATGAGAAGTGGGGGGGGGAGAAGATACCAGATTCATTGATACCTTCCGAATGACACAACTTGATACTATTTTTTCTCAGGCTCTAACTCCAGAAGGCACTACCCCATCACAAACTCCTGCAAACAGGGAACGTTCATATCTCTCAGGACGAGTTGTTATTGAAGCGCATAAAGGATTAGACTCAACCGAACTACAAGATGATTATGTTGGTAGTTTGGCTTTAAGATATGGCGCAACTCGTGAACTTTGGCCAGTTCTTCAAGAGTGGAGAGCTAGTAATGAATCAACTCAAGTTAGTGATGGTCAACTATTAGCACTATTGGATGAAAATGTAAATGAATTGGTGAATAGACTGACAAAAAAATTCAAAAAAGAGAATCAGAATTTTCTTTTACCAAATATAAGACATAGTTTTGAGACAGGAATTGTCAGTATGAGAAAATATGCTAGGAGAAATTTAAGCGTAAGATTGGGAAAACTGTTAATAGGGCAAACGGAAGAACCTATTGTTGAGAGATCGGGAACAATTTATTCTGCTGATGCACCTCTTACCAAATAAGATGGATTAGTAGATAGAATTATTGATCTTAGAATTCTTACAGAACAAGAATATATCATTCTTTGTGATTCAGAACTAATAACGATAAAAGGAGTGTCTCAATATTGTGTAGTTAATTTAGAATTAGGTATGACCAGTGTTCAGCTAAAAACTGCTATAAAACAAATTGTTGAAAAATTATCGATTAGCGGTCAAGTACAATTGGCTCATTCAGTTCGATATCTTTTCCCCAAATTGAAATTGTAGATGAGGTCATACCTGTATATACTTAAGAATACTCTATGAATAAGAAAGTTGGATTGGCATTAAGTGCGGGTGGTCCCAAAGGATATGCACACATTGGAGTCTTACGAGCGCTTGATAAAGCACAGATACCTATTGATTATATTGCAGGCTGTAGTGCCGGATCAATCGCTGGAGCGTTTTATGCACTCACAAAAGACATACAAAAAATAGAAGACTACACAATAAAACAACATTGGCGGGAATATGCATCAATGTTTTTTGATCCCGATCTCTATCAGGGTTTGATAAAAGGAAATAAAGTATATTCATTTATCTCCGATTTTTTAGGTGATGCCACATTTGAGGATCTACTTATTCCTTTGAATATCGTAACTGTTGATATCCGCACAGGCAAAGAGATAGTGATATCCAAAGGATTGTTGCGAGAAGCAGTTCGAGCAAGCATCTCTATTCCCGGATTATTCAGACCTGTTGAAAACGAACATAATTTATTTGTTGATGGCGCTCTTTCTTCTCCTCTCCCTGTTCGTATTACACGAAAAATGGGCAGTGATATTGTGGTATCGGTAAATCTCCTTGAAGATATGGTAGATGATATAGATAAGAAAAAAATTCATGTGAGCTCTTTGTCTTACAAATCGGTGATGTTGTTATTAAGAAATTTGGCTCGTGAACAGGAAGATGAAGCTGATATCAAAATTCATCCGCATGTTGGAAAGATCGGATGGAAATCGTTCATGGACTCATCGGATCTCGTAGATGCTGTGAATGATGGTGAAACATGTATGGAAGAACATATGGAAGAATTAAAGCGAAAAATAAAACCACGCACAGTGTTTGAAATTCTCAATACTCTTACTCATCTATCATCACACAAATCCTAAAATCATATTCATTAAATTATAAGTGTAATTGAAGATTTAGGATGCTATTCTTCTGTTTCTATGTATGTCGTAACGTTTATCGTAGACTCGGGTGATTCTATTCTTAGATTTCTGAGGTTGATTTTGTGCATGTATCTTCGGATATATACTTCCGGAACCACCTATATGACATCCTCTGTTTTGCCATCCCAGCCATCTATTCCAATTCCCATTTTCTTCAAAAATACGGAGAGCCACCTTTACTGATGGTACTACTTGAGCCATATCACTAGGATTATATCCCATTTCTTTGATTAGTTCTGCCTGCCAGTAAAGATTAATTTGAAGTGGGCCCAGATCATTTGATGCATTTACTTTATTACAGTATCCATCGCCACATTCCATACTAGCAACAAGCGCCATCTGGATTGCTAATAAATCATCATTATTAGCTCTATATACAAGATCATATATTGCTCGAGCTAATTCAGGATTCGGGAGATCTCCGGGTGGTGTGCATTCTGTTCCAGCGCGATACAATTTTGCCCTAAGAAAATCAAACCATATACTTCCATCAGGGCGTCGAACTATATATCCATGGGGAGAAGTTTCTTCTTGACCTTGTGCAAGAACGGGTGGAGGAGGTGGTCTATATCCATTTTGGTCAACAGTTACCTTTACATCATCTGGTCGAAAGTGGAGGCAGGGTTGAGCCAAATATTCTCTATTCAGTCGTACTTCGAACATACTTACACCTATATCTATTGTGTTACCAGTATAATTTTTGTATTCGAGTCCAGATGTTTGAAAACCAGCGGTCAACACAACTTGACCTACAGTGGCTCCGTTTATAGTCCAATCGGCAGGAGTGCGAAATGTTCCGTTTGTAAATCCCACAGCATCTTTAGTAGTTGTGATACGTACAGGTGTAGCTGTTCCCCTACTAAAATCACACTGTGCTTTTAGTTGACTTAAAACTTCTGTAAGGGCTCCATGAGGTGCTCCGTTTCCACCACTACCAATTGGTGCAAGACTCCCGCCCATTCCTCTTCCACCAGACGAGCTAGTACCACAACCTATAGTCAAAATAAATAAGCCGAGAATCGCCAAATTAGTACCAAGTTTCCCTCTATCTCCTTCTTTTAGTCCCATTGAATAGTATTATACCATCATATTAACTTATAGCAATAGTTATATGAGTTGTTATTCAATCTTTTTTATTTCAGTAGATATTGTTTTTCCTTTATCTGAGACGATGATCTGAAAATATACATATTCTTGATTTTTCTCAATTTTTTTCAACAAAATATGCGAAGTTGATGGCTCTGAACGTAATATATACGATGCTATCTGATTTTTATTTGCATCAAACAATGCCAATGAAGATTTCATTGGATTTGAAGTGTTAAAATAAACAACCAATTGTTCATTTTGTTGGCGAATAGATACATTGGTAATTTGATCTTGCGCTTGAGAAGGAATACTTGTTGAATTAAAGTTTGGAAAACCAGTAGTAAATGAAATACTTACCATCAAAACTATTCCAAAAAGAGCCACTGCCTGAGGCAAAAAGGGTATGTTCCATGCTTTGAAATACTCAATTTTTTTTGTGAGACTTTGTTTATATATCAAAAAATTCTGTGCAGATATTGAGACACCTTTACACATACTACATCTAAAAAGTTGTACTTCAGGGGGTACTGACTCGGCATTCTCTATGAGAATGAGAGCTGTTTGATCATGAGGACATAAACGAAGTGAATCATCATGTGAGACATTTTCATGAGCAAGAGCGAGTTCTTGTGCTGTTTTGAGCGAAACATGGTTGATTGTTTTTTCAGGAAAAAAATCAGCACCACATGAATAACAATGAAGAAATTTTTGTCCATCATATACTATCTCTTCCATTTCTTTTTTACACTCACTACAGATATACATGAAAAAAGTATACCATTTTATACATTAGAGTGGTAGTAATTTTTTTTCTGTCGCATATTCTTTGCCATTTTCCGTAACAATGATGGTATAAAATAGCGTTGACTGATTTGACTGTATTGGTTCTATGAGTGTGTGAGTTGTTGTCGGCTCCTTTGTTATTTGATATGTTGCAACTATTTTTTCTGATGTATCAGAGAGAATAAGTCGAGAGTGCATAGGACGAGAAGTCTGAAATGTAGCAATGATAGTATTATTTACATCTTTAACCGATACGTGAGTGATGATGTCCGAGGCCTGAGTTGAGACTTTGGTTTGGTTTATTGTCGAGTATCCTGTCAACAATGTTACACCTACTATTAATAAAATACTAAAAAGTGCAACAGCTTTTGGAGCGTATGGAATTTTCCATGTTTTAAAGTACTCGATTTTTATAGAGATACTTTTTTTATAGATGAGTGTATCTTCTGCATTTATAGATATTCCACGACATTGGGTACATTGTAAGAGAATAATATCTGGCGGGATAGATTCCGCATTGGTCATCTGGGTAAGAACGGTATGATCATAAGGGCATACTCGCGGAGTATCATCATGTGGAGCATTCCCATGATATTGAGCGAGCTCTTGAGCAGATTTCAAACTAATTTGATTTAGCGTCGAGTTAGGGAAAAAGTTATTGCCACACGAATAACAATGAAGAAACGATTGTCCATCGTATACAACTTCTTCCATCTCTTTTTTACATTCGGGGCATTGATTCATGATGTGATTACAAATTTTTTCTCAGATAAAAAACTGAGGTCATAAAAACAGACAATATCACAAATGCAGGGACAATAAATGCATACCCTGCGAGTTTATCAAATAAAAATCCACCCGTTATCAATCCGATTACGCTTGCCAGACTTCCTGCGCTTCCGCTGAGTCCTTGTGCAATTCCTTGAAATTCTTCTCCTGCTTGTTTCGACAAATAGGATATTAAAGAAGGCCACATCAATCCATTTCCTAGAGCAAAAAATAGTGCCGCAATGATAATGATATATTCAACAGGAGATATAAACATCAAAAAGCCAATTGCAAGAATTCCAGAACCAATTTTAATGAGTTGACTATCAGTATATCTTTTGGCAAAATACGACATCACAGGGCCTTGAACTAAAGCCATCATCAATGCAACGAATGAAAAATATATGCCAAGTTTGGTGATATTCCAGTTAAGTTCTTGTAAGGCATACAGAGGGAGCGCTGTATAAAATATATTAAATGCAAAATAGACTAGAAAAAACATTGTCAAAATAAATTTGATTGAAACTTTTTGTAAAAGAGTGTGAACTTTTTGTTTATCAGATTGTTGACGCTGTTTTTTTGTTAATGATTCAGGTAGATGATGGAAAAGTATATAAAGTGTGATTATAGCAAGTCCGATAGCTACAAATACGGGAAGACGCTCCCCTACTACAGATAAACTTAATAGACCCGCAAGTGCGGGTCCGATGATAAATCCAAGATTAGAGGCAATTGAAAGGGTGCCATAATTTTTTCTTCTTTGATTTTCAGAGGTGATGTCGGCGATATATGCTTGCGCAACGGAGACATTCCCAGCGGTAAAGCCCTCAATAGCTCGTGAGATCATGAGGATCAAAAGTGGAAGAGTTACGACAAATGTGCCAAATATTTCTGAATGTATTGTTACTAATGTGGTAACAGGAAGAAAAAAAGTGATGACAAAAAAAATCCATGCGCCAAGTCCACAAACCATACTGATGAGGAGTATAGGTCGTCTTCCTCTGACATCTGACATTCTTCCCAGCACTATAGATCCAATAAATTGAAATGCAGGATAAATTGATGCAAGAAATCCATATACTACTGAATTGCCACCAAATTTTGTGGTTAATACAATGAGGGATAAGAGAACTAGACTAAATCCTAGTGATCCTGAAAATGCGACAAGTAATATAGAAAGTATATCAAGTTTCCACTTTTTCATAATAGTGTATAGGGTATTGTACTAGAAAAATGAGTAATGAGAAAGGCGAAACGGGGAAATATACTCTCTTTATTGGGTATCTATGTCTAGTGGAGTTGCTGGTATGATCTTAGGCACATTTGATACTATATTTTGAAGATTTGGAATTTGTTGACCCGGGGCTCCAGTTTCTGAATTTCTAAATGCTTCATCAGTATTTTTTTCTATGGCTATTTGTTCTGCTTTTTGTACTTCTAAAGTAAGTTCAAGATCTGAATGGTCTGGATGTTCCATATCAGAAGGTTCGATATGTATTCCTTTATCAACTTTATATTCTTCTGTTAGTATCTCATCGCTCATGCAAATACAATATCATATGTGAAGATTAAATGCAAATAATATGAGGGAAAAATTCTAAGAACTACCCCGTTTATGCCCATTTAGTGAAGGGGAATTGTAAATAAATTAAATATTTATGTTGTTCAATTGCTTAATCTTATTGAGAATTAACAGGTAATGTGTGTGGTGCGATATTGGCAGGTTTAGTTGTTGTAATTTGGCTTACAAATCTTTCAGGCTGAATAAATACTTTGATGAATTTGAAAGCTCTATCTTGTTCACCATCATTTAACGAATGGTTGTTTGTTTGATAAGCATAAACGGTATCTCCTTTTTTAGAATGATATGTTTCCTCCTGAGAATTTCTACCTAAAGGGATTTTATTTTCTGCTAAAGCACTACTTACTAATGCTAGTGCTTCTACTCCATGGTGAAGTAAATGCAACTAATTCCCCTTCCTCGAAGGGGTATAAACGGGGTAGTTGAATAGCCCATGTATATGAAAGACTGGATTTGGATGTGATTCTCATGATAAATAAGCGCTAAACTGCTTGGCCATGTAAGAAACATAAGTAAAAAACAGATGGAAGAAAAAACAGAATTTGAATATGAAAAATATCAGGATATACTTAAAATCGAAAAGCGAAAAGAATCTTTGAGAGAGTTGGAGGAGGATTTGGAAAAGATGAGAAGGAAAAAGTAAAGAATAACTATTTATGATGAGAATAGAAAAAGCTCTGACACGCAAACTTTTTGTACGTGGGGCAACGTCTGAACACAAGACTGCTATAAACCTAGTTGGCATCAAAGATTTATACTCCATCATAGACACTTCTCAATTTAATTTGGATTGTCATCTTTCTTTATTGAGTTAAAAAGTTCATCATCGTTTGTTTGAGTTTTTTTACGGTTCCAAACATTGCGTTTACTTGTTCGACTGTGTAACTATCATCGACATCGTCTAATGTTCCCAAATGAATATTGTTTCGTAAAATTCTCAAAGCATCAAGTTCTTTGCATAGGTCATCCTTTAATAGTTGTATGTGCGTTCCTGCTTTAATGAGTTGATTAAATTGTGCCTCTTGCGGAGAAATATACTTAGAACACTTTGTTATAATGCCAACTTCGATACCTCCGATATTTTTATATCTTTGATATTCTGTATATTCCTTGCCACTTTCTCTTAATTTTAGTTGTTCTAATGTATATCTTTTTTCGTGTATGAGTGTTTCTAGTGCATAACATAATATGCTTTCAGATATGCTGGCAGTGTGGATAATCATATCCTTATACACCATAAAATTTACTGCTCCAGGTAAAGAATGATTTTGAGTTATTGCTAAAAGGAACATAATATATTGCATGGTTAAAGCAATATTGTCCTTAAGAACTGCATTATCAATAAAGCTAAATCCACGTACTAATGTAAAGATATTAGGTATATTTTTTAGGCAATCAAGGTCACTTTTTCTCATCTGAGATAAGGTCAGCTAAAGCTGGATAGCCGATCTTTTTTAGCCATACCTCAGCACCTTTTGTATCTGTCACACTGGTGTCTTTTCCGTAGCGACGGAATATTTCTTTCATGTGTGTTGAAGTCTGTTTTTCTGATATGGGTAGTTGACGTTTCATACCATCAGTATAGCAAATGATAACAAAATTTAAATATTGTAAATTTTACGTATTTCAACGAACTGTTAGTATACAATTTTTATTTCAACTTTTCAGTCGTCTATATGCCACTCTTTAGATCTGCAATCTCGTAGGAGGTAGATTGTTAAGGAATAAGGATCCTTATTTTTTTTAAAAGAAATAGCTTTTACGTTTTCTAGAACTGATATAACTGTATTGAAGGCTTTTTTGTCATTGAACATATATGATCGTTTTGTGCCATCAATTAAAACAATCTCAATTTATTGAGTAATAGAAAGAAATGTTGATTATTTTATTGTAAGAATGTTTGAATACAAATATACTATTTGTTTTAAGAATTCGCTTTAGTATACTATTGCTACATGTCAGCAATAACGAATCAAGGAAATAATACACTCTCTTTCAACTTAAAAAGTATATTACCACAATGTGATCGAATAGATGCTCTTGTTGGATACTTTTATTTCTCAGGTTTTAATGATCTTTATAAAGAATTACAAGATAAACAAATAAGAATATTGGTTGGTATGGATATAGATAGTAAGATCATAGAAAAGATTTCTTCTGTAAACAATATCAACTTAGATTCTCACACCGTTGATACAAGATCAACATCTAGATCAGGGGCCAAAGAGGAGTATCTTTCAAATTTTATACATATATTTAACGAAACTGACCATTTTGATAATGACGAATCGCAAAAAGCATTTGAAGTTTTTATTCATAAAATTGCTGATGGAAGTTTGCAAATAAAAAAGACCATTCGACCAAATCATTCAAAAATTTATATTCTTCATAACAATCCAGAATTTGCAACAAACGGTATCACACCAGGAATAGTAATAGAGGGTTCGAGCAACCTTACTTTTTCTGGATTAAAAGGTCAAGGAGAGCATAATAGAATTTTGCAGGAAAAACATTATTATGAAGATGATGTTAAAAGGTTTGAAGAAGCATGGAGTGATCCTGAAAACATCGTCATTACTGATCTTCATTCCTCAACTTCATTTATAAGTGAGATAAAAAACAAAATCTGGCTCTACTCACTCCCCGATCCTCTTCTCATGTATTACCGTGTCCTTTATGAGTATTTTGGTGTGTCGGAGGTAGAAAATATGAAAACTCCTGGCAATATCACAGGTGGTAAGTTTACTGATCTCAAATATCAGAAAGATGCGATAAACATGGGGATTGATAGAATAAATAAATTTGGAGGTGTTATTATTGCAGATGTTGTCGGTCTTGGAAAAAGTATTATCGCTTCTGCCATTGCTCACAATCTTGGTAAAAAAACAATAGTCATTGCTCCACCACATCTGGAAGACCAATGGAATGACTATATGTCAGAATTTGATTTCAAAGGTTTTGTGTATACAACAGGTAAAATTGATAAAGCACTTGAACGCCATAGAGAAGACAAGGATCTATTAATTATTTTGGATGAAGCTCATAAGCATCGAAATGAAGATACTGAAAGTTACACGTTGCTCCATCAGTTATGTGCGGGACATCCTGTAATGGCACTATCAGCTACTCCTTTTAATAATGATCCAAAAGATATCTATGCGTTGATAAAGTTATTTAGCACTCCAGGACATTCTACAATAAGAACTGTCGAAAACTTAAGCATGTCTTTTCATTTACTTTTTAAGCGGTATAAAAAAGTCAGAAAAGAGATGAATATAAATGCAAAAAGCGCTGATCCCCAAAGTGATGAAATCATCAAAGAGACTCATGCAATAACCGAAGACTTACGTCTCATGATAGAACCTCTCATTATTCGTCGATCACGTTTAGATCTTGAGGAGATTGAGGATTATCGTAATGATCTCAAGATGCAAGGTGTATCATTTGCCAAAGTAAAAGATCCTGAGCTTCTTGAATATGATCTGGGTTCTATGACGGATCTTTATGTGAATACCCTCGAAAAAATTTCACCAGATGTTGATATCGGAAATAGTTTTGTTGGAGCTCGGTATAAACCAGCATATTATTTACGAGCAGGTTCAACCTTTATAGAAAAACTAATTGAAGAAGATGATGATGAAATGTCCGCTGAAGAAAAGAAACAACGACTTATTCAAGGTCAGTCAAATATAGCAAAATTTATGAGACGTTTATTGGTACGAAGATTTGAGAGTTCTATTCGAGCATTTAGTATCTCAATTAATAATATGATCACCTCTTCAGAGTTGGTCATGGACTGGTACGCTAATAGAAACGAAGTGCCGATATTTAAAAAAGGAATGCTTCCATCAACAGAAGTATTAGAGAGTATGGAGGATGCAGAACAAGAACTATTATTTTCAAAACTAGAAGGAAAAGGTCTAATACAAATACCTGTTTCTGAACTACAACCCGACTTCATTACAGCGCTAAAGAAAGATATTCGACTTCTCAAAGAGATTAAAGCAGAATGGGAAAACAAACAAGCCGACCCAAAATATGATTTTTTCAAAAATAAATTGATCGAATCTATCCGAACTGATTCAAAACGAAAGATCATTATTTTTACTGAGTTTTCAGATACTGCGAATTATGTGTATGAAAAGTTGATAGCGGATGGTGTTAAACGAGTATTTAAGTATAGTTCGAGTGATGCATCAAAAGAAAATAAACGAATTATTCAATCAAACTTTGATGCGGGGCTAGACCATAAAAAACAAACAAATGATTTTGATGTTATAGTTGCGACAGATGCAATCTCAGAAGGATTTAATCTCCATCGTGCAGGTAGTATCATAAACTATGATATCCCTTACAATCCTACTCGGGTGATCCAACGGGTAGGAAGAATAAACCGTATCAATAAAAAAGTTTTTGATCAGCTCTATATTTATAACTTTTTTCCAACAGTGACGGGTGAACAGGAGACTCATACAAAAGCCATCTCAACTCTTAAGATGGATATCATTCATACATTACTTGGAGAAGATACAAAGACACTTACCTCCGAAGAAGATCTTAAAAATTATTTTGCCAAACAATATCGTGATGAAAATTCAAAAAGTGAAAGCCAGTCATGGGATGCTCCCTATTACAATACATGGAAAAAGATAAAAGATGATCCTGAGATTATGAAAAAGATATCCGCAATTCCACTGCGAGCGAGAATTGCACGAAAATCAAGAAGCATATCTGGTGTAGTTACTTTTGCAAAAAAAAGTGGTAGCTACATATTTGCCTTTGGGAAAAGTCCAAAAGAAGTAAAAATACTATCTCCAGAATTTGCTCTTCCATTATTTAATGACGTTGAGGAATCCGAGAAAGCTACACAAACCACTCTTAACTTTGAACCAATATATCAGATGGCTAAAGAGCATATATTTAAGGAAAATACAAAAGCTCCGATTGATAGAGGAAGAAGAGAAGACGCTATAAATAAACTGCGATTTTTTTCAGATAACTACTCCCCTGCTAGTGATTTATGCAAAGACTTAATAAAAGTGATACGAGATTATGACGCTCTTCCTTATGGGATGTTGAAGGATATAATTGATATTCGGTATAAAGAAGATTATGTCAAAGCAGTAGATACTCTTAAAGAAATTGTTCCTACCAAATATCTTGATAATATTTTTAGGACAGCAGAACGAGCTAATGATACGGGGAAACTTATTGTTTTATCTGAGGAGCTTGTGGTATGATCAACTTTAACGAAACTTATAACACCAATCAATTTCTCACGTTTGTACAGGACTTTCTTCCTGAGGATTTTGTAGAAAAAGAGGAAGATATTGTACTCGAAAATGGTAAAGAAATATCAAAAGCCCGTATTCTAGGAACATGTGATTCGTTGGATATCACCATCATGGAAATGGAACATAAAAGTGATACCGATAAACGAGTTGCCATTACCAAAGATGCATTCAAGATTCTTGCAAACCATTGGATACACCGAGCATTGGTAATTTTCAAAAATATGGATTCTGATAATTATCGATTCTCGCTTTTAACTATTTCACTTGATTTGAACGATAAGAATAAAGTGATCAAAAGTTACTCCAATGCCAGACGCTACTCATTTTTCTTAGGGCCGGGGGCAAAAGTGAATACACCATATAAATTCCTTATCACAAAAGGCAGAGTTACTGATCTTACCGATCTCAAAAATCGATTCTCGGTAGAGGTCGTAAATAAAGAATTTTACAAAGAGATTTCACAAGCATATATACAATTGGTTGGTGGAACAGGAGCTACTGGCGTTTTGGTCTTGCCATCGGTGCAACAGCATAGTCAAACACATCTCGAATTTGCAGTCCGTTTAATTGGTCGTATTATTTTTTGTTGGTTTTTGCGCGAAAAAAAGACAAGTACTATTCGACCATTAATGCCAATAAAGTTATTATCACTAACTGCTTCTCAATCGATATCTAACTACTATCACTTAGTGTTGGAACCTATCTTTTTTGAGATACTAAACAAACAAGCAAAGTCCCGAGTAGAAACATATAACGTCGAACCTTTTTCAGATATTCCCTATCTGAATGGAGGTTTATTTTCGCCACAAGATGATGACTTTTATGGAAGAAACGAAAAAGATCGCGCGATAAATCAAAATATTTTATTTATTCCAGATTCTTGGTTTATCTCGTTTTTCGAAGTTCTCGAAAAATATAACTTCACCATAGATGAAAATACCAGTTACGATGAAGAGCTTTCTATAGATCCAGAAATGCTTGGTCGTATCTTTGAAAATCTCTTAGCTGAAATCAATCCAGAGACGGGTGAATCAGCACGTAAAAGTACAGGGAGTTTCTATACACCTCGTATGATCGTAGATTATATGGTCGATGAAAGCCTTTACCTTTATCTAAAACAAAAAACAAATCTTGATGAAAAACAACTACGTGCGCTTATCAGCTATGATCTTGATGATGACGCACTGCATCCGTTACAAGAGTCTGATAAAGAACATATTGCACAAGCACTGAGTACAGTAAAGATACTTGATCCTGCATGTGGTTCAGGTGCATTCCCTATTGGTGCGTTACAGAAAATTGTGTTTATCTTGCAACAAATCGATAAAGAAGGTAAACTCTGGTTTAAGAAGCTCATCCAGAATATGCCAATAGAGATGAAGCGTGTATTGGAACGTGAATATGAACACAGAAACTTTGATTATCTTCGCAAGCTGGGAGTGATTCGTGAAAATATCTATGGTGTAGATATTCAGCCAATTGCTACCGAGATATCTCGCCTGCGGTGTTTTCTTACCTTGGTGGTAGAACAGCGAATTGATGATACACTTGAAAATCGTGGTATTGAACCATTGCCAAACCTTGATTTTAAGTTTGTCACTGCAAATACTCTGGTGGGTTTACCCATAATCAACGAAGAAAACCCCGAACTTTTTGATAATTCTCAAAAGATACATCAGCTGAAAGACCTGCGAGATCAATATTTTTCTGCTCGCAGTGAAGAACGCAAAGATGTGATGCTCGCTTTTGCAGATCTTCAATCAGAAATGATCAACGAACTTATAGCTAAACATTCGTTTACAGGAGTTACAAAAGCCGATCTTACTCGTAAGCTCACCGAATGGAAGCCCTTTAAGCACAAAGTGGCAGACTGGTTTGATAGTGAATGGATGTTTGGCATAAAAAAGGGCTTTGATATTGTCATAGCAAACCCACCCTATGTTCAGATTCAAAAGTTCAGTGGCCAGGAAATTCAGGAGACCTGGAAAAGCCAAAAATACGTGACCTTCCAAAAAACAGGAGATATCTATGCTCTTTTTATTGAAAAGGGAATGGCACAACTGAGAGAACATGGTATTCTTACCTATATCACCTCCAATAAATGGATGCGTGCCGGTTATGGCAAATCGCTACGCAATTTTCTTGCTACCAAAACTCAACCACTTAAGTTGATAGATTTTGGCGGGTATCAAGTATTTGAGTCTGCTACCGTAGATTCTGATATCTTAATTACAGCGAAAACTACAGACAAATCACCCTTTTATGCATGTGCAATCAAACCAGATTTTACCACCGAAGTACCACTTTCTGTATATTTTGATGCACATGCGCAAACCATGCCAACTATGTCTGGTGACGTATGGACTATCTCTACAGGTATCGATCAACAGATCAAAGCCAAGATAGAGGCCATAGGAACACCACTCAAAGATTGGGATGTGAAGATTAACTATGGCATTAAAACAGGCTTTAATGAAGCCTTTATAATAGACACACCCACTAAAAACCGCCTCTGTGAAGAAGATCCAAAGAGTGCTAAGATCATAAAGCCAGTACTGAGAGGAAGGGATATTAAACGGTATAAAGCAGAGTGGGCAGGGTTGTGGCTGATCTCAACATTTCCTGCATTACAGCTTAATATTGATGATTTTCAAGCCGTGAAAAAGCATCTTCTGTCCTTTGGATATGAAAGATTAGAACAATCTGGAAAAAAGTATAATGAAATCACATCACGCAAAAAAACCTCAAATAAATGGTTCGAGTTACAGGATACGATTGCTTATTGGAAGGAGTTTGAAAAAGAGAAGATTATGTACCGTGAAATTAGCAATTCTATGGACGCGATTTATACCAATGATGAAATATATTGTAATAATAAGATTTATATAATTACAGGTGAAAGCATTAAATTATTACTATCGATACTTAATTCAAAATTATTCAATTGTTTTATTCTTAAATCTGCTAATATCACAGGTGGGAAAGGGGAATCTTATATTTCTCAAATTCCAATTCCCAAACTTTCCACCACCGACCAAGCACCCTTCATCACTCTCGTCGACTCTATCCTCCAAGGCAAAAAGGACGGCACCGACACAAGCGAGATGGAGCACCAGATAGACCAAATGGTATATAAACTCTACAACATTACAGAAGAGGAAATAGCGGTTATTGAGGGGAAGAAATAATTACTACGATATAATGGGCTAATATGTTAGATAATCTTTTTTTATTCATGTTTTTTTCTTAAAAAAATTAGTAATTTTTGATCCGAGACTATTTTTCCTTCTTTCCTGCGCTTCGTATTCTTCTTTACGTTCTGTTAGTGGAAGATATCCGTATTTGTAGATTTCCTCCGAAGACAATTGATGTGTTTTAATATCCCATTTTGACCATCGTTCAGGATGAGGACCAAATTGATCTTTTTTTGGACTCCAATCAATAATCTCTCCCTCCACAAGTTTTTCAAGAGTGCGCATAGATTTATCAAGTCGTTCTCTGTTTTTGTAGGCAAATGCAGATAAGTCAACTAATTCTCCTGTTTTTTTGTTACGAGGATAGTCTGAAAAAAAATTTGGGGCAATTTTTAACTCGAACAATGATTTCGTCATAGAAAAATGAACGATTGTTTGAATAGGATCTGTATACATTTCAATTTCTTTTCCTTCAGATAAAGAAATAATGGCAAGATTAAGTCCCATTCTTTGTAATTTATTCGTTATATCACTCAGATCAAGTTGTTTTATCCAGCCATCAAATGAGTTAAAAATTTTAGTTGAAATTTCTTTTTTTGAAAAATGAGGAGCATATTTGAAAGTCCATATAACCTGTTTCAGACTCTCCTCTTTATAATAATCATGAGGCAAATAGGTAGCATTAAAATCAAGAATTGTTCTCTTAATAGACATAATATTATTGTAACATTGGTAATGTAATAGATGTATCACCTTTGCGTACTGTTACTTCAAAACTACGCTTTCTCATATTATTAATTTGTGATACGGCTGTTTCGATATTTATATCTGTACTATTAAGATTTATTTCAATAGCAGTTGGTGCATTTTTCTGTGCAGAACCAAGAATTTGTTCTTGAGCGTCCAGTATATTCCTGTTGATAGCAGAAGGATTTGATGATTCTATATGTTTTGCTTCAATATATCGCGTAATAGTTGATGTACCATTTGATTCACGTACCTGAAAATCTACATATCTCGTTCCATTAATATTTCCTTCTTTCAAGGCAGTAACTATTTTTCCTTCCTTCATGAGAGCTAATGCGGTTTCTTGTTCATGGTAATATAAGTCTTCAAAAAATTTACTATTATCTGTCTTTCTAAATAATCCTTGTTCCTTAAGTGGCTCAAACACCTTTTGATTGGAAGCTTTTATAACAGCTATTTCTTCCGGAGTTTTTGGTATCAATGGTTTTGTGTTAAGCGATTCAGGAAGAGTTGTTTTTGTAGTAGTTTCGGCTTTTGCAATGTCGTCGACAACTGACAATGCCTTTGTTTCTGATTTTACAGTATTTCCTGCGTACTTTCCAATAGTCCCAATTGCTTTAGCTGCACTAATGGCAATGACTTCACCAGTGGCAATTTGGCCGACTACATTTCCTGCACAGTAGAAAATGGATGCGTCTTTATTTCCATTACAAGTAGCTTGTTTTATCGAATCACCAAGTGATTGATTGGGATTACTTTTTGCAATTTCATATGCGTTATATACAATCGCACCAGTAGAGATAAATTGTGTAATGATGAATGTAGCTATAACTAAAGTAGTTACTAGAGCAGATTTAAAATTCTTAAACATGATATTGATTTTTATGTTTATTATTTTTTCCTCTTATCCCATGTATATTTGAGCATGAGGTCGATGAGTAGGGCTATGATAAAGAGTGCTATGAGTATTCCAGCGATGGATCCGATCATAGTAGCAGAAGTAGAGGTATCAACCATTTTGGTACCACTTGTATAATTACCATACGCAGACAAAAAATAAAGTCCGACCATTATTGAAACAATACGTGTGAAGTTCATACTTTTTTCTTAAATAAATTACTAATTTTATTGGTAATACTATTTTTCTTCTTTTCTTGAGCTTCGTATTCCGCCTTACGTTCAGTAAGAGGAAGATATCCATATTTATAAACTTCTTCAGCATCCCAATCACTAGATTTTTTGGCAAAGTCGGACCAGTGTTTTAGGTATTTTCCAACCCTTGGACTCCAATCAATAATTTCACCACCTACCAATTTTTCAAGTGTACGCATAGACTTATCAAGTCGTTCTCTGTTTTTGTATGCAAATGCAGATAAGTCAACTAATTCTCCTGTTTTTTTGTTACGAGGAAAATCAGAGAAGAAATTTACAGGTATGAATAATAAAAACTTGTTATTTTCTTTCTTATTCAATAAAACGTATGTTGTATTTTCCTGTGGCCACCCTTGTAGAATTTCTTTGCCAATGGGTACGTCATATATAAATCTAAAACCTATACTCTGTGCTTCATTCGTCACGTCACCAAGGTTTGTTTGTACACACATGTCTTTAAATGCTTTTTGTATTATTTCTCCTATTTCAAAGTAAGAAAATCTATTTTTAAATATAAAAGTCCATGAGACCATTTTCGAAACTTCTTCAATATAATAGGTTCTTAACTGATCTGAAGTTTTAGGATTTTGAATTAGTTGAAAAATGTACATTAGTTTGAATTTGGAACTAGTATTTTTATATCACCTTTGCGTATCACAACTTCTACCAATCTGCTTCTCATATTTTGTATTTGAATTAATGCTTGGTCTGGTGTTATATCAGTATAGTTGAGATTTATTTCTATTTGTTTAAATTCGTTAGGACTTTGCGTCTGATTAAGAAGTTGATCCTGTGCATCTAGTATATTTCGATTTATAGCAGAAAGATTTGATGATTCAATATGTTTTGCTTCAATAGATCGAGTAATGGTGGTTTTTCCAGAGGATTCTTCAACGCTAAAATCAACATAACGTTCACCATTAATGTTTCCCTCTTTTAATGCTGTTACTTTCTTACCTTCTTTCATCAAAGCAAGGGCAGTTTCTTGTTCATGATAATATAAATCTTCGAATGGTTTTTCTGACTTTTCATTCCAATTTTGTTTTACTTCTTCAAACGCTTTTTGATTTGCTTCTTTTATCACAGCAATTTCTTCGGGTGTTTTTGGTATCAATGATTTAGTTGTAGCTTTTGTAGCATCATCTACAACATTTGCAACGTTATCAACTGAGTTAGCAACTTTTGTGCTATTTGCTATTTCATCAGTGACTGTGCCGATAGTACCAGCAGATTTAACTCCACCAGCTGTACCTTCAAGAGCGGAGAGACCTTTACCTGCGACAAGTCCAATGAGTTCACCAGTCGCAAACTGACCAATAACATTTCCAACACAGAATTGTGGAGTAGCATCCAATTTACCACAAGTACTTACCTTGAGAGCATCAGCTAAAGGCATTTTATTCTGTACACCTTGATACGTATTATATCCAATTCCACCAGCAGTAGCGACGCCAGTAATGATAAGTCCAGCTGCTACTGCAGGGACTCCAACAGCTACCAGACCAACAGTTGATGCTACAGTGATAGCCGTGACAGCTCCCACAATAACACCATTTTTAACATCAGTCAGATTTTGATTAACATCACCAAAGACATTAAGATTGTTGTAGTTATCATTAAACGATTTACCATTAAATGGGGATTCTATTGATGCGATAATTGCTACAGAGGCATTACCAGCTAAGTTATTAAGTGCTGTTTTAGCTTTTTGCAGTGTGATAGCAGCGTCAACAAGACCAGTCGCAACAGTTTTTGCACCATTCATTACACCTCCTGCAAGTTCGGGTAATCCACCTATTGACGCACCTAGGACTATGTTAGTAACCGTTTGGGCGACCTGGACTGTTTTTTGTACTACTTGAGTGACTGTTTCAGTCACTTTCTTTGTTACTGTCTGCCACATGTCTGTTGCCCAGACATTGACGCAGTTGTTGCTGTCAAAGATGTTGAAAGACCAATCACATGGTTTTTTGACTTGTTGGGTGACTATTTTTGTGACAGTCTTTGTAACTGTTTGATTTACTGTTTGAGTTGTATAGACGGTCTTTGTTCCTTTGACCTGTCCTGTTGTGTAGTATGTGGTTCCGCCACTTGTTGTTACTTCTTCATACACGGACTCTTTTGTTGGTTCTGGGGTGGGGGTTGGTTTGATTCGTTCTAGTATTTTTGTAGAAACTGAGACGTTGCCTGAGGCGTCATAGGAGCGGACACCGATTGTATAGATTCCCCATAGATCTTTGAAGACTGTGTGAACTCCTGTTTGTGTATACCCATATTTATCAGCTCGCACTGTTCCCGAAGATGTTAATGTCCCATCGGGGGGCATACATCAGTATTTCATTATCCGCAAACCTCTCCCCTTTTACAAAAATATCATCATTATTGATTATGATCTATGAGTTCTCAACGGAATCCGAACACTTGTAATACAATACAAGGATATGAAAAGGAGTACAAAACTCAAAAAGAAAGAGCGTAGCACAATAGCTATGATGCTCGCGCAAGGAGAGAGCATACGGGAAATAGGAAGGAGATTAACACGGTCGCCATCAAGCATTAGTGAGGAAATAGAGAGACACAAGACGTGGGATGGGGATATGAACCCTCGCCACTGTACCACCACTTAAGCTAAATTTAACTCCCC
>JBAXPW010000017.1:0-24295 GCA_037132015.1 Candidatus Roizmanbacteria bacterium | reverse complement strand
TTCAGACCACCATAAAGAGCTAAATATTTGAACTCAGTGCTGAGGGTCAGAGTCGTCCGCCGATTTGGCGGATTTCAGACCACCATAAAGAGCTAAATATTTGAACTCAGTGCTGAGGGTCAGAGTCGAACTGACATCTGAGGTTTTTCAGACCACCGCCGTGACCACCTTGGCTACCTCAGCAGATTTTAGCTATTAGCTTATTGTTACTAGCTTGAACCCGAATAATATTATACACTAATTGTTATTCACTATCATCAATATACTAATCCAGTGCGTCAGGATGGGATCGAACCATCGACATCTACTTTATAAGAGTAGCGCTCTACCACTGAGCTACTGACGCAATCTACCAGATATTATACAAGATAAGAGACTATTTTATCATAACAAATCGGGTCTAAACATTTCTTTTCTTCCTTGCACCTCTCTTATTTTAATATCAGAACCTGCCAATTCGGCTACAACATATCCCGTATTATGTAATCCATGAAAAGTATCATACGAAGCATATCCCAAAAAGACCAAAAATACACGTATCAACCCACCATGAGTCACAATCAACACATTTTCACCTTTATGATTTGCTTTAATTTCATTCAAAAATAAAATAAATCTTTCAAACGCCTCTCTTCCAGTTTCTCCGTTTTTTGCAACTTTATAATCATGACGTTGTTCATCAGTATACTCATTCCACTTTATAAAATGCGGAATATACTCAGATCCTTTTGTATTTTCATATTCGCCATGAGATTGTTCTCTGAGACGCAAATCAAGTACATGATCAATATTTCTTCCTGCACCAATTAGTTCTGCTGTATGCTTTGCACGAAGTAAATCAGAGCTATATATTTTTGCGAACGAAATTGAAGAAAATTGATCAGCAAGTGATTGAGCTTGAAGGATTCCTTTTTCTGTAAGTGGGAAATTTGTCTGTCCTTGTACCAGTCCTTTTACATTTCCCTCACTCTCTCCATGTCTCACAATATATAAAATTGTTATATTTTTCATTTTATTTATTTCGCCAAAGACGGGGGTATAATACTCTAAATGGAAAACATGCCCGTGATTCAAAATTTATTCTTTATACTATTTGTGCTCACTAAATATGTAAAGACACCTATATTTTCAATATATCTTTAGTGTAACCACTTCACGTCATTCAGTGGACCTGAGAGGAATTGCTCAACTCGTAGTTGCTGATACATCGTGAGGCTTACTACGAGTTAGTCCTAAGGCGTTTTGCCGAGTGAAACCCTTCCATGTGGACCTGAGGGGAATTGAACCCCTACCTCTGCAATGCGAATGCAGCGTTTTACCGTTGAACTACAGGCCCTTAAAATATTCCTATGGTGTTCACACTCAATTTTGCTGTGCAAAATTGAGTGCACATGGGCCGATTTGAACGACCAACTATCAGATTCTAAATATGATACTCTATCCAATTAAGCTACAGGTGCCGAATCCTACATCCCCCAACTTATTATAATTATACCAATCACAATACGATAGATTCCAAATGCAACTAGCGAATTTGATTTCAGATACCCAATAAACCACTTCATCACAAAAAAAGCAGATATAAATGCTACTACAAAACCAATAAAAAGAGATATAAAATTTGCTCCCCCTACTGATAATAAAACCTCTTTTGATTTATACAAATCTAATACCGATGCTGCTAAAATCGTAGGGATTGCAAGAATAAATGAATACTTTGCGGATTCCTCTCGTTTATATCCCAATATCATCATACCCACTAGCACAGATCCAGCTCGAGAGACACCAGGAATTACAGCTAATGATTGCACCAGCCCTATTATAATCGCATCTTTAATGGTAAGTTTATTTAATTCTTTTGATGGCTTCACGAATTCTTTCTTTATCAAAAATTCAATGAGGAAAAAAATAATTCCCACTATCATAAATACACTAATCATCAACCAATTTGCATGAAAGAAAAATCCTTTTATGACTTTATAGAGAACTAAGCCAATAATTGCTGTGGGGATAAACGAAACAATCGTGAGCTTCAACAAATCTCGATTTTTGAGTAATTCTTTTACATACAATATGACAACTGCTAAAATGGCTCCCGATTGTATCACTACCTCAAACATCTGGAGAAATTCAGAATCGGGAATTTTCAATAGTTTGCTTGCAAAAATAAGATGGAATGTAGAAGAAATAGGTAAAAACTCGGTCAAACCCTCAACAATACCCAATATTACACTATGAAAGATATCCATATAAAAAATTATTTATAATTAACAGTATACCGCCTTTTGAAATATAACTACTCCTAAAATGAAATTTCTAGAATTTTAACGAATATCTACTATCTCATCTATGATTGGTATATAATATAACACATGAAGATAGCATTAGTACATGATCAGATGCGTGAATTTGGCGGAGCCGAACGTGTGTTGGTTGCTCTTAAAAAAATATATCCTGATGCAGATGTGTTTACCGCATACTATGATAAAAAAACTTTTGATTCACATGGTATAAATTCTCAAAAATGGAACATCAAGACATCATGGTTTGATAAAATTCCTGTGATTAGAAAATTATATTCACCCCTTCGTTTTATCACACCTCTCATCTGGGAAAGTTTTGATTTTGCTTCATACAATCTTGTCATTTCATCAACGGGAACAATGATGTGTAAAGGAATTATCACAAAGCCTAACACCCTACATATTTCATACATTCATCATCCTCCAAGATATTTATATTATTATGAAACTGCTCTTGAATGGCAAAAATATTTATTTATTCGGATTTATGGTCATATTATCAATAAGGGACTACGCATTTGGGATTATTTGTCATCACAACGACCTGACTATTTTATATCAAATTCTCAAGAAACAACGAAACGTGTTCAGAAATTTTATCGAAGAGATTCTACTATAATTTATCCACCCGTCGATCTTCCACCTCCTTCTACAGCATACACCATACAACCAACAACCTACTTTATAATCGTTAGCCGATTAGCTGGAGCTAAACATATTGACCTACTTATAAAAACAGCAAATAAACTTAAAATAAATTTGAAAGTCGTAGGAAAAGGAAGACAAGAAGAATATTTACGCACCATTGCGGGACCTACAGTAGAGATTATAACGGATGCAGATGATATAAGAAGGAATGAGTTACTCAAAAACGCAACTGCTTTTTTATTTTCTTCTATTAACGAAGAGTTTGGCATTGCGCCAGTTGAAGCTTTGGGATATGGAGTTCCTGTGATTGCCTATGCGTCAGGTGGGCTAAAGGAAACAATTCAGAATGGAGTTAATGGATATTTGTATAATAACTTGACTGAAGAATCTATCAAGGAAGCTATAATAAAAATGCAATCATTAGACATACATTCCTTTATCACGATGAGAAAAAATGCTCGGACATCTGCAGAACAATACTCGTTTGAGGTTTTTAAACAAAAAATAACCTCATTTGTAGATGATAAATTATTACATAATAACATCGTGGTATACCCATCGTAACTCAAAATACAAATTTTTGTGAGCATTTGGAGCCTACGAAGGGTTACGCCGATTGCAAATTCATTTACATGAGGTGTATAATAGTACATGTTGACATCAGAGCAAATAATAGAAAATGTATTTAGTATCTTCACACTCTCAGGCATAAGTAAATTTATTAGTAAAGATGAATTCTATTCCGTATTTAACGAATCAGTTCCTCGCCTCAATAACTCATACGAAGAAGAAGCGACAAAAGAATTTATCAAATTATTCTTTATAAAATATAATATTGCAATTCAACTCGATTGGCACTCAAGCCCCGGAGATGTTCTTACAGCATTACAAAGTAAAATTCCTGAACTTGAATTTTCATATGAAACTGATTATTTTGATGCAGATCAAAATAGTTGTACATTTCAGGGAATAATAAATAACCATGAAGTAAATATTTCGTATGAACCATTTCAATTGGACGGATTTATCGACGAAGTTAATATTGCATTAGAAGGAGTGAGCAATACACGGATCATATTTTATTTTAGAGATGATACATATGGATTTTATTTTGTTCCATTTCAAGCATTTAGTGCTCTTCGCTCACATTATCTTCTCTCATAACTTATTCCGCATATCTTCACATTTACTCATATCGTATTGCTTCAATGGGTGAAAGATCAGATGCTTTTTTTGCAGGAAATACACCAAACACAACACCAATAAGACTTGAAACTCCAAGTGCAAGAGCAACTGAATTGGTGTCAATATATGCAGGAAAAACTCGTTGAATACCAAATGTTATGCCATATGCAAGACCCAAACCCATAAGCCCTCCAAACAAGGATAAGATAATTGCCTGAATCATAAACTGCCAAAGAATATCGCCTTTACGAGCTCCTAATGCTCGTCTGATCCCAATCTCTTTAATACGTTCAGTAACCGTAACATACATAATATTCATAATTCCAATACCACCCACAACAAGAGAAATAGCTGCAATTGCAACCAATCCAATATTTAAGACACCAAATATTTGAGTAATTGCATTCATGATCTCTGTTTGTTCAACTAATGAAAATTCATCCGAATGATAACGCTTTAATAACTCATTTGTTATATCAACCTTAAGCTGAGGAAGCACCTTATCATTTGTTGCTTTGATCTGCATTTGAAGAAATTTTTTATCTGTATTAATTATGTACCCAGTCTTATAAGGAACAATAGCATATGAATCAAGATCTGGACCTCCAAATCCTCCTCCACCCTTCGATTCAAATACTCCAACTACCTTTAATCGTATATTGCTCGTTGTAACAGTCTTACCAATAGCATTTGCTGAACTTCCAAATAACTTCTCTGCAATCTTGGGTCCAATAACCGCAATTTTTGCACGTTTATTATCATCAGCATCAGTAAATAATTTTCCATATTGTGCCTTAAAATTACGAGAAGGAAAAAACTCAGCAGACGTTAAAAATAATGTGCTAAATTCTGTTTTTCCCAATGATTTTATATCACCTGACTTGGTATAAATTGGCACAACATACTCTGCTCCCTTTATTCTCTTGATGCGCACAAGGTCGCGTTCATCAAATCGTACTTGCAATCCACCCGGAGAACTACTAAAACTTCCATTTTTTAACACCTGTCCGGGAAATACAAAAACAAGATTTGTTCCCAAACTATCAAATTGATTTTGAATATATCGTTTGAGCCCTAATCCAAATGCAGTAAGTAATACAACAGATAATACTCCTATTAATATTCCCAGAGACGTCAAAAATGTACGTCCTTTATTTCGCCATAAATCTTGAACTGATGAATTAAAAACAAATAGTAAATATTTCATTTTTGCAAATTTCCATCAACCACACGAATGGTCCTCCGTGTTTGTGATGCAATATCGGGTTCATGGGTAACGATCACAATTGTAATTTTTTCTTCCTTATTTAATTCTTTCAATAATTTCATAATTTCATCTCCTGATTTTGTGTCAAGATTACCAGTAGGTTCATCAGCTAATATTAAAAGAGGGCTCATAATTAAGGATCGTGCTATTGCAACACGTTGTTGCTGACCTCCCGATATCTTATTTGGAAATGATTTAATCTTTCCCTTCAATCCAAATCGTTCAAGGAGATAAATTGCTTTTTCTGTAGGATCATAATCAAGTTTTTTTCTTGAATAAATGGTGGGAAGAAGTACGTTTTCAAGAACACTCAATTTATTAATCAAATTAAATTGTTGAAACACAAATCCTATAAACTCATTACGATATCTTGATGTTTCATTATCATTTAACTTGCTCGTATCACGTTCTTCAATAAATACTTCCCCCTTTGATGGCTTATCTAGCAACCCAATAATCTGCATAAGAGTGGATTTGCCACTACCCGAAGGTCCAGTTATCGCTGTAAATTCGCCTTTATTTATCTCAACATTAACTCCTTTGAGAGCTGTGAAGGTTACTTCCTTATCTATTTTATATTCTTTCCAAATATCTTTAAGTTGAATCATACTGAAGATGCATCATAAATTACTTCACCGTCTTGTAACCCGTTCGTAACTTCTATACTAATATCATCACTTAGTCCAGTTTTTATATATCTCTTTTCCTTCACATCATCTACATTTTTTACAAACACATATTGCTTATCTCCATCTAGTTGGATATAACTCTCTGGTATAGTAATAACATTCTTTTTTTCATCAAGAATAAATTCGCTATCTCCAGTCATGCCAAGTCTTATATGTTGTGTTTGAGCGTTGTCAAGTCCAAGTTTCACTTCATATACTGTTCCTGTTTCACCAGTTTTTGGAGTATAAGAAATACTATTTACTATTCCTTGAACTTTGTTATTTGGATATGAATCAAATGCAATAGTTGCATTATCTCTAATACGAATAGTTACAACCTCTGTTTGATCTGCGAGAACAGAAAAATAGAGTGTTTGTGGATTTACAATATCAAATGATGCAGTCGAAGGCATAATATTAACCCCTACCACTGGGATATCTATATGGGTAACAACACCATCTATCGGGGATGACAAATATCCATCTTGCATTGCGATTGATTGTATTTCAACATCAAGAACCGAATTATTCAAATCTACTTGAGACTGACCGACCAACCGAGAAACCTTTTCTTGCTGAACTTTTGTCAACTTCCATAAATCCACATTATCAGATTCATCTTTTTGTTGATCGAAACCCAATCTAGTTTTAACATATGAATTTAGATATTTTTGCATTCTTTTTTGAATATCTCGTTGATCCAACGAAGCAATACCTTGATATTTTTTCACAACATCTCCTTCTTTCACACCTATCCATGTTAGTTTTCCTGCAGATTGAAATCGTAAGTTGGCTTTCTCTGAAGCGTTTACTTCTCCTGATAATGAAAGTGTTTTTCGGATATTGCTTCTACTGACTGTAATTTTTTTCTCTGCTAGCAATTTTTTTTGTTGTTGAGTGCCATTATAGTAAAAATATCCACCTATCAGGATAAAAATAATAAACACTACATACCAACGTTTTTTTAATATTGCAATCATAAAGACGGAGAAATAATATAATAATGATTTATTTCTTAATCATTATATATGGATTTCAAAATAAAATGCAAAAGAGAATTACTCTAATTCATCATCTGCAAATAGAAGATCAGAGATTACCTTTTTGTAAACTACATTCTGAGACACAGAAGGATATAATTTTTCAATTTCAGACATAAATGTAACCAACGATACATGTAACACATTTTTCAATTCATCATAGGAAATTTCTGATTCTATCGTCTCTCCCGCTCCATAATCTGCTTTTACTAATACTATGTCTTCCGTACGTGATAATCGGATACTTCCATCACCTTCAGGAAATAAATATGTTTGAGAATTATCTTCCGTAAGATTGTTAGTTAGCTCATTCATACGAACAATAAAATCAAATAATGTGATGTCATCAAGACTACAATCTACTCCATCAATAATAAAAATTAACTCGCCATAAAATTTATTACATAGTAGTGTATCAAGAGAATATGTCGAAAAGTCTTCTGGCTTTGCCTCATCTATATAACTTTTGTTTAGTTCTAAATTTAATTGAATCATAGATGTATTATACCTAATAGAAGAAAAAAGATAAAGAAATATACTTATTTCTATCCTAATTTTCAATTGAACAGGTAGTGTTACCAATATCATTAACTGCCTTTAAAAGTTCATCAAATGATTTTAGGTAGAACTTATAGGAAGGATTTGTAGCTAGTAATCCTAATTGGTCTGGAATCCCTGCAGTTCCAACGACCGTTTTTGCTCCTGTTCCTACTACCGTTCCTGTTCTTGTTCTTACTGCCACTCCTGCTCCTATTCCTGTTGCTAATCCTGTTCCGGCACCCGTTGCAAATCCAGTTCCAAATCCCATTCCTATTCCTACAGTAATAATTTCATAATCCGGTGGATCAATATTAAGACTTGGTTCATCACTTTTACTGTTTTGAATACATCGAGAACTACTTCTCACACAAGATGCATCAACACTTCCTCCATCAGTAATTAATACAAATATCTTTCGAGTATTACCACGTTTATTCAGATCCATTTCTGCTTTTGCTATCTTCATACCTTGAAATATACTTGTGCCATTTTTTCCTACACCTGAGACTGGTATTTTATTGAGAAGATCTGTTTCATTACTTGATAAAGGTGAGATTAATCTGCCGACGGTATCAAAGAACACAACCCCAACATGAGCTCCCTTTTCAGACACATTTATACGTTTGATAAGTCGTCGAATAAAATCATATGATTTTGTAAGCTCAGATCCTATACTTCCTGTCGTATCACCTACCACCATAATATCTACAGTTCCACACACTTTTTCAACTGATATTTTATTACCAGTATTCTCAGGGGGGGAAGTTGAGATTGAAGGTTGAGTTGGAATCCGAGTTACAGTGGGTAATAAAATAAATTCCATTGAACCTTGTTTAATAGAAGAAAAATAGGGTGCAAAGTTGTATGCATTTGACGAAGACAATATGTTTGTTTGCGTTATAAATAAAGTTATCAAAAAAATAAAGACTATAGACAAAACTACAATTGGAAAAAATACACGGGGAGATTTCAATAGTTTTTTTATGTAGGTATTTTGCTTATTTTTTGTAACTATTTTGCTCTTTTTCATAAATATGTTAAATATACCATATATTTTTCCTACTCTCATCCTCCTAAAATAAATTACGACTATGTTCTGTATTTTTCATACGTTATAATACAATATGCCAACAATATTTTCATTCATACGTTCAAAAAAATTTATTCTTGGAATTTGTATCTTTGCCATTTTATGTGCAGGTGTAATAATCTCTAACTACGAACGAAAATCAATACAAAAAAAATCTGGATCAAACTCCTATGACTACTTATTTGTAAATGGTAATGAATCTAGCGATCACAAACTATTAACAATTCCCATTAATGGAATTATTCTTACTGAACAGATTCCTGATGTTAATCCTTTTGATCTTTTTGGAGGAATGAGCGCCACATATGGGTATGAAATGAAAGAAAAACTGTATAAATTGGCAGATGATCCATCAATTGAAGGCATCGTTTTTGAAATCGACTCGCCCGGAGGCACTGTAACAGGATCAAAAGCAATATCAGATGGTATCGAATATTATCGAAATAAAACAAAAAAGCCAATTATTGCTCATGTAGTGGGTGAGGGGCTTTCTGGAGCATACTGGAGTGCATCTGCTACAGACTGGATCATAGCAGATACTGGGTGTTTAACTGGAAGTATTGGCGTTCTCCTTGGACCAATGAAATACTATGACACTGTCCTTGAAGAAGGAAATCTTGGTCAAACTATCAAGACGAAAGATGGAATCTCAACAACATATTTTACCTCAGGCACATATAAAGACACTGGTTCTCCCTATAGAAAAATGAGTGTAGAGGAAATAACTCATTGGCAAAAATCAGTCGATATTGAGTATGCTATATTTCTCGATCACGTAAAAAATACTCGAAAACTTTCAGAGGATACGATACGAAATGTAATTAAAGCATTACCATATGAAAATGAACGTGCTCTAAAATTAAGACTGATTGATGCAATAGGAAGTAAAGAATTTGCGTATAAAGAATTGGCCAAAAGAGCACATCTTAAAAAAAATGATTATCAGATTGTAAAATTAAGCACCAAACAAGGATTTTTGAGTAGTTTATTTTCATCATTTAGTAAATCTAAATCATCTCAAGCTAACAATCTTACTCTCTGTATTCTCTGCAATAAACCATTATTTTTACATGATCCAAATCTATTCTGGGCTGGAAAATAAAAATCGCGTTTAGATATGAAGAGTATTGCCGTTTTTTTTAAGCCATTTTATGTGCGCTTTATACTCTCTATCTAGAGAAAATACACAATCCCAAAAAGTTTTTCTATGATGATGATGTATAAGATGCGAAACTTCATGAATCACAACATAATCCGCAATAACTTCAGGAGCAAGTAACAATCGCCAATTGAGTGTAATATCTCCATTTCTTGAACAACTTCCCCATATCGTACTCACTTCTTTTATTCGAACTTTTTTACACTTAACATTTAATTTTGATGAAAAATATTCAACTTTCTTTTTTAATAAATCATCTGCATGGTGTATATACCAAAGCTTTAGTAACTTACGTAGCTCAGTTTGCTTTTGTATCTGTGAGAATGATTCGGGAACGATTATTTGAAATGTATCATCTATCATATACACTTTGGGATTTGATATATCCTTTAAAGAAGTTATCTCAAACTTAACTATTTTATCAAACAAATTGATAGATTCTCCAGTTTGAAATTGCTTCTTTTCCACAACTATTTGTTTTTGATTTTGCAATTGTTTTAAAATCCATCCCCATTGTTCCCATACAAATTTCTCAATCAAACTCCATGGAATCTTACTTGGTGCTTTTATGACAAGTTTACCATCCCTCAATCCAAGAGTTATAGTGCGCCTCTTACGATTTGATAGATCCAAAAAATAAGGAATAGAGATGTTGTCTTTTTGAAGAATTGGCATCTGGTAAGTATACCAATTATTATTTTTTTAATATTCCATCAGATTGTTTATCACATGGAATATTAGAATCAATTTTTTTTGCCTCTTCACAGGGAATCTTTATTGACGTCCCTTTTAAAGGAAGTTCCTTCATCTTCTTATCAGAATCAATATCTTTTGAAAAATCTTGTGCATCAACTCCGTCTAATTTATATGCATTCTTAATACGAATATCATTTACTAATATCGCCAAACCAACAATCAATAAAATAACTAATGTCATATTAATTATTTTTTGTCTATTCTTACCTAACATTTTATATACCATTTCCATTGAATAGCTTATGCGTTCTACTTGCCTTCCCTGAAATACTGAAGAATCAAGATAACCTGTACTATTTTTTGATGAGGAAACATTTCTTCTTTGTCTATTTTTGAATGTATTTTTACTCATATAAATTATTATACAAGAATGCTAAAAAATAATCACATGTATGGTGCCCAATTTGCAACAGGTTGCACATTCGTAACCATAAAATTCCATGCAAACATATAAATTGCAGGAAGCAATAGTAAGAATATAATAATAAATTTCCTTGAAGTAAAAAACTTTGACAAACCTATACATGCCAATGGCCATAGAGGCAAACTATAACGAGATATATCTTGATGTTGCACAAATGTTACAGCAACAAGAAAAACAAGACTAAAATAAAAAAAACTTTTATATGGTAAATCTTTTAAATACGCAGTGCTCAATCCGTAAAGAAAAAAGATAAAAATTATCCCTTCAAGCCAACCAGTACCTACCCACTGTGCTTTGTAATTAAAAACAGAAAAAAGATACGGCATAGGAACATATCCTCCTGTATGAAAATATGCAAAAAAATCTCCTATACGAAGCCAATAAAACCCAAATACCCCTATTAAAGCGCTAGGAATCAACAGAATTAAAATACTAGCTAAATTAAATTTTTTTGTTTGGAGATATTCATCTATTAGGGTCAAAGTAAAACCTACGAAAAGAAGTATGCCCGGAGTCTTCACTACAACTGCAAAAGCACCGATTAATGACGCCCAAAAGTAATGTTTACGTTCAAATAAATACAAAGATAATAAAATACTCAACATAAACAAAGATTCAGGAGCTCCCACACTTCGAATAACTAAAAAACGCGGAAACATCAAAAAAATAAACGTAAGAGCCACAGGGTGTTTTGTAATCTCTAATTTTTTTATTATGAAATAAAAGACTATTGATAATAGTACTGAAAATACTAAATTTACTATTAGTGGCGCTCGATAGTAGCCAATTATCGGACCTATAAGCGCGATAAAGATTGGGTATCCCGGCAAATGAGCTGGAAAATACTGTGGTGGAAGTAACAACTCAATAGGTAGTTTACTTATTGCAACTGGATCATACCATGTCTTTGCAGAAATAACATAAAGCAATCCATCAAAATGCCGATAAATATACATCAGGTCAGCATTAGGAATATTCAAACCTAACCAATACTGAATATGGAGTATAAAAGGTAAATATAAGACAAGAGATGACAGTAAAACTATACCTGTTATAATTAGAAAGGCTTTTCGGTATTTCATCAGTGTTATGAACATTTAAAGATAATTATAGCAATATGTCATCAGAAAAACGAACACTAAAAAATAACTCTACTACGAGCTCTAAAAACATGAAAAATACGCGATTTAATGTATTGTCTTCTATGTCAACTATTTTCAAAAATACAATCTCATGGATAAGACTAAATCCTTATACCTTTGTATTTATTTTATTTTTATTTATCGTTTTTTCAATTCTTCGCTTCTATCGATTTTATGAATTTGTAACTTTTCTTGGAGATCAAGGAAGAGATGCGATTATTGTAAAGCGTATTGCGATGTTCGAAAAATTTGCTGCGATCGGTCCTCCAAGCTCGATTGGACAGGTATTTCTTGGACCTTTTTTTTACTATCTTATGGCTCCATTTTTACTTATTGCTCGATTTAATCCCGTCGGAATGGGAATAGGCGTGGCAGTGATGAGTTTAGCTGGTTTATTATATTGTGTTCTCGTTATTCGAAACACTATCAATATTCAAACTGCGCTTATATTTGCAATGTTCGTTGGCTTTTCATTCATTCAAATTGAACTTGCACGTTTTGCATGGAACCCAAATTTACTACCATTAGCTTCTTTTTTAACATTATATTCATTCTACTTAGTATTAAAACATCAATCAATCAAACATTCATTTATCTTTGGACTTCTCATTGGAATTATCTTTCAATTTCACCATCTTGCATTTTTACTTATGCCTGTCATATTACTCTTCTCAGTCAAACATGTATGGCTCGAGCGCAAACACTATACTCATTACCTTAAGATTATCGGTAGTGCATTTGTTGCATATGTCATAGTCTCCCTTCCTATCATACTTTTTGATATAAAAAATAAATTTATCAATTCAAAAAGTTTTTTCAATGTATTTACGCAAAAAGATTTAGTCAGTGATGAATCGTATAGTGGAAGATTTGTAAGCACCGTTCAAACATTTATTCATCATACATTGCAATATGATATGAGTCCTCAAATTTCTCTTATTATATTTTTCTTGATAATTTGCACAGCATTTTATCTCATCATGAAGTATAAACCACACATTCTTGTTTCACTTTGCACTGTTCATGTTCTTTTATATATTCTTTTTTTCAGTCTTCTTAGTAGTCCACGATATCCACATTATTATGCACCTGTATATTATGCATTTTATTTTATAGTCGCATATATCTTTGCAACTTTACTTCAAAAATCAAAACTTACTTATATATTCCTTGTTCTATTTTTTTCAATATACGTATATACAAATAGTCAAGAATACTTTTTCATCACTCATTATGGCAACAATCAGATCACAAAAGCTCGTGAAATAGCAGAATCAATATTACCAAATGTTAATAAGATACCCTTTCAGATAGTGTCTATTCCTTCAACTGAAACAGATGGACATGTGAGATATTTTCTTGAAACAGGAGGAAAAACCCCATTACCCGAAGAATCCGCGCAACAACCAGAAATAATTATTGTGTTATGTTATGAAAAAGAATGTCAAGTTGTTGCAAATCCTCAGTGGCAACTCGCATCTTTTTCAAATGGGAAAGTTGAAAAGAAATGGAAATACGATAATATTACAATTTATAAAGTTATTCATGACAAATAAAATTGAAATCACTCTCGTTATCCCTTGTTACAATGAAGCAGCTAATATACAAAAGGGTGTTCTTGATAAAATTGGGAATTTCACAAATAAAGATCCTCGTTTTCGCGAAGTAATCATTGTTGATGACGGATCTACGGACTCTTCACGTGATTTGATTGTTGCCTATCTAAAAGAATATCCTCAAATGCAACTTATAAAAAATAATCATACAGGTAAAGCCATTGCAGTAATTACAGGAATACGTAAGGCTACATCTTCATATGTTATGTTTTCTGATATTGATTTAGCAACTCCACTTGAAGAAACAGATAAGTTACTTGAAGAAATAAAAAATGGTTATGATGTTGTAATTGGATCGAGAAATACTCATAGAGAAGGTGCGCCAATTTTAAGAAAAATTCAATCTGTTGGATTTATAGTCATTCGAGATATTTTGATTGGATTAAAAGGAATTCGAGACACTCAATGTGGATTTAAAATATTCAAACAAGAAGCAGGAATTAAAATTATTGATAATCTTCAGGTATTTACAAAAAAAACTCATGTAAACGGTTCATCAGTTTCAGCAGGATTTGATCTTGAGTTTTTGTTTTTGGCAAAAAAACTTGGATATAAAATAAAAGAAGTTCCTGTAACATGGAGGCATGTTGAAAACAAAAGTGTTGCATTTATCAAAGACTCTATAGAAACAGTAAAAGATATTCTAAGAATTAAATATTACGATTTGAGAGGAAAGTATGATATTAAATCTGAAAGAAAAAGTTAGTCGTAACTGGCTTGCCGTCATTGTAATTCTATTCATATTCATTGGACTTTTTATCCGTAACATCCACATGCTTCAAGTGCCTTTTCATGATTGGGATGAATCAATATACGCACAAGTCGGAAAAGAGATTACCACAGATAAACATCTTAATATGTCATATAACGGATTTGTATGGCTTGAAAAACCGCCCCTTTTTATTTACATGATTGCAGTTACTCATCTTCTATTTGGACAACAAGTGTTTTGGCCACGATTGATAACACTTCTTATGAGTGTTCTTCTCTTTTTTCTCACGTACCAACTCAGTAAACAAATAGTCAGAAATCTCTTTTCAAAAGAATTAGATAAAATTAGCAACTTATTATTTCAATTATATTGTCTCGTTCCTTCACTTGCTCTTGCTTCAACGGGGTTTTTTACCGATCGAGCAACAATAATCAATATGGATATATTTTTAGCAACTGCTTGGATGGGATATTTTGTATATCGTAATAATTTTAGAGGGAAACTTATATTTCTTACATTGGGTGTGATGACAAAATCATTTTTGGGATTTTATCCATTTATCCTAGATCTATTTTTTAACTATACAATTCTTCTCAAACCTCGAGAAATGTTAAAGAACTCAATACTTATTGTATTACCACTCACATGGCATATTTGTTCTCTCCTATTATATGGATACTACTTTGTTCAGCAACATATTCTTGATCATATGTTTAGCCGAGTATTAGAACCAATTGAACTTCACTTTGGAAATAAAAACTATTATTTTGAATATCTTTATAGAGATATGAATTGGATTGTGATACTAGTTGGAATTACAGTAGTCCTATTAGCTATTGATGTCTTAATAAGAATATCAAAACAAAAATTATCATTTTTTAAGAATGAAATAAATTGGTACTATGTGGTACTTATTTCACCAATTCCTTATCTTATTTTTTTAACTCTCAGCAAAAGTAAACTCTATTGGTATCTTTATTCAATAACTCCTCTCTTTTGTCTCTCTTTAATTTATCTTCTATTTAGAATCAAAAATAAGTATCTTATGATTATTTTTACTTCTATCTTTACGATCTATTTTTTTATATCATTTCTTTCAGCAACATATACACAAGTCCTAATTTATACACCTCCTGAAAAAACAAGATTAGCAATGTGTATGCAAAAAATTCCTGAAACAAATATATTTTTTTTAATAAACAATGAAGAACGTATTAGAAAAAATTTGCTTGAAGCATCAAAAATGGCAATTCAAACCTCATTTATTTATGGTGGATCACCTGCATTTATATACTATGTAAATAAACCCGTACATTTTATCTACAAACCAGAAGAAATTTTGGCAAAATATAAATCAATTGATCTTCTTGTAATAAATGAATCTGATTTTCAAAATAGTGAATTTACAAAAGTAAGAGATACCTTTGCTATAAAATGTAAAGAAGGTGAATGGTATGGTTTGAAGCGAACCATGCTATAATATAATTTGCAGATACTATTTTAACAACAATTATGTTTGATGTATTCACAATTTGCTCAGACTTCCTCAAAAGATTTACAAAAAAAGATTTGATTATTATTCTTATAATTGTTCTTACATTTTTTTCAACTCGCTTATATAATCTCGATGGTTTTCCTATTTTTAACGATGAAGGCATATACATTCAATGGGCTAAAACTGCTAAAATAGACGCTACACAACGATTTATTTCTCTCACAGATGGTAAACAACCATTACAAACATGGGGAACTATTCCTTTTTTGAAATTTTTTCCTGACAACGCTTTATTGGCAGGACGCTTGTATGGAGTAACAATGGGATTTTTAGCACTTATAGGTGTATTTGCAGTTCTCCTATTGTTGTTTAATAAAAAATCAGCTTACATAGGATCATTATTTTATCTCTTTACTCCCTATTATCTTTTTTATGATCGTATGGCACTCTCTGATTCGGGAGTAAATGCAGGAGGAATATGGATCTTTTTTTTCTCAATTCTACTCGCAAGAACTCTTCGACTTGATATTGCACTGATGTTTGGACTTGTTGCAGGTATGGGATTATTAACAAAATCTTCTGAACAGCTATACCTCGCCATGGCAGTTTTTGCTCCCCTTCTTTTTGTAAAAAAATTAGATAAAGAAACTACTCATAAAATTCTCAATTTTTATCTTTTATTAAGTATCTCGTTTTTTCTTGCATTTGCAATATATAATGTTCAACGCCTCTCTCCCTATATGCATTATATAGGAGAAAAAAACACAACATTTGTGATGTCAATGTCTGAATTTAGAGCATCTCCTTTTGCAAATGTTATAAATAATATATTTACGATACCATTATATGTGGCATGGGAGTTAGCTTTTGTTGTTTTTTTCTTTGGAATAGGTGGATTAGCCCTCCAAATAAAGAAGAACTGGAGACTAGGAATTTACTGGACTCTTTGGATCTTCATTATTTTTGCTGTAGTTGATGTGGTAGCCAAAGTTACTTTTCCACGATATTTTATTTTCCTTGCAAGTCTTATAATGCTTTCAGCTTCATATTTTGTTGGACAATTTAAGAATAAAAAAATTGTTATATCCCTTTTAGTGATTTACTTGCTTTCAACTGCATATTTTGTTTATACCATTTTATTTGACTTCAAAAATATTCCATTCCATTCAATTGATAGAGGGCAATATATTGTAGGATGGCCGGCAGGATGGGGAGCACGAGAAATAGTCGAATTTGGACGAGAAAAATCAAAAGATAAACCAGTAATTATTCTAGCGGAAGGTGATTTTGGCATGGCAGGTGATGTGCTAAATGTATTTATAAAAAGAAATGATCGCATACAAATAAAAGGATTTTGGCCCTTAGATGAATCAGTATTAAAACAACATCAGCAGGATCTAGAAAAAAACAATATTTATATCGTATTTTCTCACCGTATAGAATTTCCTGATAATTGGCCAATGAAACTGATAAAAAAATATACCAAGCCAGAAAACGAATCTGCTCTCTATTTATATGAACTATTAAAAAAGTAACTAATATACCATGATTAAGAAATACTCTGTACTACTTGTTTTCTCGATGATACTTTTTATAAGTATTTTTTTCAGAATTTATCAACTTGGTGATGTGCCTCATGGACTTCACAATGACGAAGTTGCAAATGCCTACGGTACTAAATTCATTCTGATGAACGGGGTTGATATATATGGTAATCGATGGCCTCTGTTTTACTTTGATAAGTTTGGTGATTACCCACCGGTTCTTCCAATGTATCTATCAGGAATTGGAGCATACATATTTGGACCTACCGTATTTGGTGCTCGATTTTTTATAGCACTTACGGGTGCTCTTCTCGTTATTCCAGTTTTTTTTATATCTCTCTATATATTTAGGAGAAAAATCACTGCGTTATTTACTTCATTTACGATTGCAATTCTCCCAGCTCTTATTATCACTTCAAGACTAAGCGCAGAAGGTATTGTTGCTGTAACGGTATATATAACTGCATTATTATTACTGTTACTTGCACACAAACAAAAACATATTGGATTATTGATTCTATCATCGCTCTTATTTTTTCTGACTTATTTATTGTATCCTTCATTTCGTATCACCACTCCGTTAACTTTTGTTGGTGGATTATTATTATTCAAAAAAAGTGATATAAAATCAAAATATTGTTATTCATATTTAACAATGCTCGTTCTTTCCTTCATTTTAATGCTCGCAATAACCAACACTCACTGGGGCAAAGGAAGATTTGCTCAAACATCTATTTTTAATGTAGTTTCTGGCGTGCAAATACTCATCGACCAATTAACTTTTAATGAAAATAATATTTATATTGCCAGAATTTTTAATAATAAATTTCTTGGCTATAGCAGAGAGTTACTATTTCAATACTTCAGTTATTTTTCTCCGAACTATTTATTTATGAATGATAGCAAACCATTAGCTTATCAGGTTCCTAATTCGAGTTTGACGTATATCACCTTACTTCTCTTAATACTAATATCAAGTCTCACATATTTTCAGTCAAAAAACAAACTGGTCGATTATAGGCTTTTTATATTTATAATATGGATACTCCTAATTTCTCCCTTATCAGCTTCTCTGACAGTCATTGATGTTCCCAATATGCACAGAGCGCTATTACAATTTGTAATGATTGTATTTGTAGCTTCTTACGGCTTTAATTCATTGCTGTATATTAAATGGAGAAACATTCCTTTTTACATAATTCCTATTATTTTAATACTATTTGAGTGTGTAATATTTACACATAACTATTTTCAACACGCTAGTGTCTATACTTCCGTTTATCGTAACGATGGAAATATGGAGGCAGCACAAATAATTCAACGAGACAAACACAAATATAAAACAATATATGTTTCTAATCAGGAACGATGGATGCCATTATATTTTTTATATTTTAGTAATAATTATAATCGAAGTTTAATTGGCAAATTTCAAATTCCTGATTTTAAAATCAGTGAAATTAATACTATTCACTTTCCTCAGATAGTTTGTCCTAGTAATGAGGTTTTTAATGCGTATATTCAAAAACTTGATCTAAGCATATATGAAAATAATATGTTTGTTGACGTGAGTGAATGTAAAGATTCATATTCAAAAGAAAAGATGAGCTTATTTAATAAGCCGATAGTAATTCAACGAGTCAACGAAACTGATGCTTTTCATATCCTTACTACAAAAAGCAATCTCAATTTAATTCGAGAAGAAAATAAGATATTATCAAAGTAATATGAAAAAATTCAAACATTTATTACTTAAATTCCTTCCTGTGCTTTTTTGTATACCCTTTGCCATTATTATCAATATTTTTTATTACAAACTTCAGACTTCATATAACTTTGTTGACGAGCATTACAATATTCTTGCGGGATATGCGATAAAAAATGGTTCAAAGCTCTATTCAGATTTTGCATTTAATAGACAACCAGGAATGGCATGGATTAGTTATCTCATTCAAGAGATTACTCATCCAAATAGCCTCTACTTATACATCATACGTCATAGACTTTTTATGATAGTTTACTCTGTAGTTACACTTATTTTTCTCTCATTTCGATTTGGATGGTATGGACTTGGTATTGCCGTTCTATATGAGTCCGTTAAATTTTATAATTTTGGTTTTACTTTTCAAGCAGAATCATTTTCTGGATATTTACTCTTATATATTTTTGGTTTAATTTTTTCCCAATGGATGAATAAAAAAATATATACAATCGAGTATTATATAGTTACTATTCTTACATGGTTTTTAATATTTACTCGTGAACCATATATACCTTTATACCTTTTTATCTACGCAATTTTTCTCAGTCGAGTTACTTATAACCATGATACTCCTCAATTATTAAAAAAACTTCAAATTAAAGTTGATAGAACATTAGTAGTGAACGTCGGATTACTCATTTTACTTAATGTAATCACACTATCTTGTCTTCCTCTTAAACAATATTATGAACAAGTTGTAGGAATAAGCAGTCATAGTGTTGCTGGAAGTGAGATAAGTGATCAAGGTGGTATCTTAGGAAGTCTCTTACGATCAATATTGTATCCGATTTACATTTTAGTCGGATCTCGGTTTTCAAATTTTCATGTGATATTGATAATTCTTACTTTTTATATCGGATACACTTGGAATTTAATTTTTAAGACAATCGATAGTAAGCAAAAATATACTTTTTTATTTCATAGTTTAGTATTATTCTGCATTTTATTTCTTTCTGCGTTACGAACTCAAGATCCGGGAACCGATCAATATGGATCATATCGTATGAATATATGGGTAAGTGCCTACATGTCAATTGCTGTTTTTCTATTTATCAAACAAATTTCAATTATTAACATAATAAAATCAAAACTTCCGTCCATCATTGCAATTTTGTTAGCACTATACATTGTTATTTCACCTCGATCATATCTATGGAAGGAAAAACAGCACACGATACAAGATTCATTCTTTATTAGTTTTAACCAAGATGAACAACCAGGACACCTCCTACGCTCAATTAAACAACCAACTGATACACTTTTTGTTGATGGGTATGCCTCACTTATCTTTTTATCTTCAGGCATCCCTTCGGCATTTCCTTATTATGTTTATTATCCTGTCATGCAGTTTGGACAATATGAAAAATTGAAAAATGCCATGTTTATAAACAAACCACCGACATTTGTATATTTTGACTGTCAAGTACCGAGACAATATATTGATTTTCCTCATTCATCCTATTCAGCAGGTTATATAGAGTTATTAAAGAACTACAATAATAGTTGTCTTTTTATTCGAAAGGATAGAGCTGAGAAGTTATCTAGTAAAGAAAAAGAAAGCCTTATTTTTTATGAATATACTTTCCCGCAACCTGTGAAAGAAAAACAACAAGAATAAGAATCAAATATAGTATTACTCCTAATATTGAAATAAAATTTGAATATGATCGCAATTTGCCATTCTTAAATTCAAATCGTAATTGAAAATCACCTCTTGGAAGATGAATCTGCATAAGATGCAAATCATTAAAAACATTCATTGGTATTTCAGAGAATTGCTTAGATTCCTTATTATATATATCAACTTCCCAACCGGGGAAAAAGAATGTATTTAACTGAAATTGACTTTCCTCATTAGATTTTAAATCAAATATCTTTTTATTAAAGTCATCTTGTATTATGTGTACATCAGCTCTTCCCCATGTTATGCTGTAAGGTGATTTTTGTATAGTTTCTGGAGATATATCAAGAATTGTAGTTCCTAAATCCGACTTTATTGTTTTTACTCCCTTTGGAACAAACTCAAACGAACTCCTACTTACTCGCCATGCTATTTCATACCTTGACGTCAGCTCAGTATCTGAGACATTTCTTACATTTTGAGGATAAAAATATTTTTGTTGCACAATTATTACTCCTGAAATATAACATATGCAAATGATTATTGGAATAATTTTTGAATATTTAAACTCTAATTTTGAAATAAAATCATTCAAAAAATAAAAGCCAAACCCAATTGAAATAGAAACAAAAAAACTTGCAAACGTTAACAATCTCCATGGAAATTGCAGATATCGAAGATACGTAAATATATTCCAAACAAAAACTGATCCATCAGTCATTAAAAAGTAAGTAAAGAAAGACATTACTAGAAAAAAAAGATACATCCTAACATTGGTATTTAACCTATTCTTTTTGAAATAAACAACTGCAGTGATCAAGCTCAAAATAATTGCAAATATAAATATCTTTCCTATTTGAAAAGAAATCCCATCATAACAGCCTTTTATAGAAGCACCAAATCCCCAAGGTGAATACCAAAACTGTTGAGGACAAACAAAATGAAGAAAATAGCTTGATAATTCTCCAAGAAATACTTTATCTACCAATGTATATTGTCTCTCAATAAATGACGGTATCCAAAAAAACGCAGACAACATGAGTCCTAATAACGCACCAACTTTAGCATATAATATTGACTTAATCTTCTCCGAACTAAATGTTATCATTAGAATCCCAAATATGCATAAAAAAGGAATTGAAGGAAGAGCAATAAGAGGGTGTGTAAGAATAAGCAGTGCTATAGCTAATCCAAACCATAAAGAATTACGTATAGATGGTTTTTTAAAAACAAGATATAGAGTCAAAAACACAAATGGTAATATTGATAAACTAAAAAATTCAGCAAATGCACCCCGTACATACGCAGTAATTGCATGATATGAATAATATGTGTAAACAATAGCAGATATAAATGATGCTGTACGAGAAACAAATTGCCTCATAAAATAATACATTCCTAAGGAGGCAAGAAAAAATCCTAAAATAATAACAGATTTCATTGACGAAACAAGAGAAATTCCAAATATTAAACGAAATATAAATCCAATATAATAAATAAGTGGTGGATAAAAATTAAACAACGGATATCCATATCCAAACCCCAAACCATCAACCCATCGTGGAAACCAATCTCCCTGTCTTACCCCTCTCTCAAGTAAAAAGAGCCTAACAATGTGCTGATCATCATGCATACTAAAATAATATGGATTAAGGAGGCTAAACACTGCTGGAATTGATATAATAAGAAGACACAAGATTTCGAAGAAAAATTTATGTTCTTTTACAACTTTTATTAAGTTGTATTTTGTAGTTAGCATGTAGTGCATATTTTAGAGCTTATATAGATAGTTATCAAGTGTCGTTTATTTTATGAGTCAATCAGAAACTGTTAATCAAGTCAGACGCAACACAATCATTAGCACGATGAGCTTGTTTTTTCAAAGTGGATATTCTGCAGGCTTGGGATTAGCTGCAAATCTTGTTCTAACAATACATTTATCACGTGCAAGTTTTGGTATTTATGGCACCGTTCTTTCAATTATCTCAATCTTAAACTATTTTTCTGACATAGGTCTTGCGGCTTCTTTGATTCAAAAAAAAGATATTTCAAATGATGATGTCAAAACTACTTTTAGCGTTCAACAATTAATGGTAATCACAATTATTGTATTGTGCTTTACAATTACTCCCTTTGTTAAAAACTGGTACAACCTTCCCGATGAAGGAATTCATCTCTATTGGGCACTACTACTATCCTTTTTTCTTTCATCTCTCAAAACTATTCCTTCAGTATTTTTAGAAAGAAAAATTGAATTCCAAAAAATCGTAACAGTTCAAATCATAGAAAATACTTTTTTTTATTTCTCAGTGATGATATTTGCTTTATTAGGATTTAGTCTTGAAAGCTTTACAATTGCAGTGTTATTGAGAGCGATCATTGGAGTAATCGCGATGTATAGAATTTCATTTTGGAAACCTGAAATAGGAATTTCTCTATCAAGCTTAAAACAACTTTTATCCTTTGGGGTTCCATTCCAGTTAAGTTCATTTCTTGCGCTATTTAAAGATGATCTGATCACCATCTTTTTAGCAAAAATAGTTGGATTTGATACTTTAGGATCTATTTTGTGGGCAAAAAAATGGGCAGAAGCTCCAATACGAATCGTGATGGATAATATTACACGAGTTCTTTTTCCACTTATCGCACGATTTCAACATAATAAAGAAAAAGTCGGATTACTCACAGATAAATTACTCACTTATCAAACAGCACTTATTGCGCCTGCAATAGTCGGAATGGCACTTATAATGTCAGAAGTAGTAGAAGTATTACCCAAATATTCAAAATGGGAATCAGCTCTTCCACTTTTTTATATTTTTTGTTTTTCTTCTTTTATTGTTTCGCTTTGCGCTCCGTTTGTAAATATATTTAATGCACTTGGTAAAGCAAAACTCACATTTATATATATGCTTATTTGGACAATAATCATATGGATTTTTACCCCTTTTCTTACGTTTTATACCGGTTCTATTGGCTTTCCATTAGCGCATATGATCGTATCTATCTCCTATTTTATAATATTAATTCAAGCAAAAAAGTATTTTCACTTCCACTTTTTGAAATCAATCTATCCATTTATAATATCTGCACTTCTTATGCTTATTTCGGTATTTATATTACGGAGATCAGTATCATTTTCAGGTATCCCTGCTATCATTTTTATGATAGGTGCTGGAAGTACGATATATTTTTTCAGCGTCACTTATATATTTAAAATCTCCTTTTTTCAAATAGTTCAATCAATCTTGCACAAAAATACAAATTGATATTGAATATAAATTCTAATTAGTGCATAATAACAACTATGCAACCAAGGAATT
>JBAXPW010000016.1:0-24657 GCA_037132015.1 Candidatus Roizmanbacteria bacterium | reverse complement strand
CTTTATTATTATTTATATTTCCTCTATTTAAACGCATATTATAAATCTATAGTATATATCACTTTAAATCAATCATTCTTTCCGTTCAAAATATCTTTGCAAAATATTCTTGGCAATTGGTGAGGCAACATCAGATCCTTGCCCACCCTCTTCAACAAATACTGTCAATACAATTTCAGGATTATCTGCTGGTGCAAATACAGTAAACCAAGCATGAGGTTGCTTTCCCGGTTTTGATTCTGCCGTTCCTGTTTTGCATCCAACTTGGATTGGCGATAAGCTAGCACTATTTGAGGCAACGCTAAGGGTTGGCGATCCTTGCACTTTGATTGTTCCTGAAGGTGTAGCTGTGTGTACTCCAAAATTAAAAAATGGCCAACCTGTTCCTCCTGTTTTACAAGCGCTTATCATTCCTTCGCGAATAGTCTGAAGATTTTCATTTGTTATGGGCATTTTTTTACAATCAGGCTTGGCATATATTCGATATTCAGAACTCACATCACTTCCAATCTTCAATAATAATGGTTTACACATATATCCACCATTTGCAAACGGCATGGTAGCACGAGCAACTTGCAATGGCGTGGTAAGAATATATCCTTGTCCTATTGACATATTATATGTATCACCAGTATACCATTTATCACGTATTACATCCTCTTTCCAAAATGGAAAAGGAATTGTTCCTTCAAACTCGTCAATCCCAATTCCGGTTTTTTGATGGTATCCGAATTTTTCAGCCCAATCTTTAATTAATTGAGGTCCAAGTTTTTCTCCAACTACATAAAAAAATACGTCATTCGATCTTTGTAATGCTTTAATTACATCAACATCTTCATCCATTCGACCATATTGCAGATAATACCAGTTGTTAAATGTTTGCGATCCAGCTTGAATTTTACCTGTATCTTTAATTTGTGTCTCTTTGGTAATTTGTTTTTCTTCAAGTGATGCTGTTGCAACTACCATCTTAAAAACAGAACCCGGCGCATAAAGTCCTTCTGTTGCTCTATCCAACATGGGCTTATTATCATCACTAAAATAAGCCGAAAGCTCACGCGAACCATCTTCAAAATATTGAGTATTATAAGAAGGAGAAGATGTTAGTACAAGAATCTCTCCTGTCCGAGGACGCAAACTAACAACAACTGCCTTTTTATCTTTAATTACATCATAGGCTTCTTTTTGAAGTTCCCCATCTATAGCAAGTTGTATTTTTTTACCTTGAACAGGCTCTAAAATTGAGATTGTTCGCAATAACTTTCCTGTTGCATCTACCTCTGATAATTTTCTTCCTTGATTGCCCCTAAGATCACATTCAAATAATTTTTCTACTGCTTTTTTTCCTGTTTTATCTCCTGATTTTAATTTAACCAAACAATTATCACTTATTAAATCTTCTTTACTAGCAAGCAATCGGTACCCTATTAAATGAGCAAAAACTTCTGGTTCTGAATATATTCTGTGTGATTCAAGTCGAGAAACGTCTTGATTAATGTTTGCTGGACTATTTTTTGCAAGAACAAATCCTTTCCTATCAACGATTGTTCCCCTCTCCGCTTCAACAATAACCTCACGTATTCTATTTTTTTCCGAAAGATTTTTATAATAAGCACCCTTCACCACAGTAAGTTGAAAAAAGCGCAAAAATAATATAACAAACAAAATAAATATTATTAAAATAACAGCAATGAGCGGAATTGGATTTATTCTCTTAGTGGATCGTTGAAAATCCATACCACCATCAATACCTTTGCTGATAATTGGAAGTTTGATCATGTAGTATTACAAAATAGTAGATACTGTCCTAGTATATCATGTATTTATTCAATCAATGTGCGCTCTTCATCAGATGCAATTACCTTAAATCCGACATGAGATTGACCGGCAAAAAATAGTCCTTCACCAATTCCTGCAGAAAGTAAAAAGTGTTTTTCTCCTCCTGTAAGATAAAAAGTATTGGTGATGCGTTCTACAGCTGCGGTTGATTGTTTTAAGATAATTTGCAAACTCGAGTTAGTAACGATGGCCTTTCCTTCTTCCGTACCAAGAAAATCTTCCACATCCTGAGTGATTGTTGTCATTCCAAGCATGTACTTTCGTGCACGTTTTGCAAAATTATGTAAAAATGCTGCAGAATCTTTATTTTTTATCAAATACCACGCCTCATCAACAATCAACACACGCTTTTTCTTATCTCTTCGCACTCTATTCCATATATAATTAAGTACAATATACATAGCAACCGGTCTCAAATTTTCTTCAAGATCTCGAATACCAAACACAGTAAATGGATTTTTAATATCAAAATTTGATTGACTATTAAAAATTCCAGCTGCAGATCCTCGCACAAATTTTTCTAATCTATCTGACATCTCACGAGCTTCAACAGATTCCATACCAAGAAATACTTTGTACAAATCTTCAAGTAATGGAGGGGTATTTTTAAAGGTCTCAATGTCCTGAGTGATTCCCCGTTCATGATAAGTTAATACTAGGGCACGATCAAGAAGCGCATCTTGAGCAGGAGAAAGTTCTCCCATCATTACTTTCATTAAGGTGTGTAAATTTAATATTTTATTTGATAACTCATCCGGTTCAGGAGCATATGTTGTGATATCAAAAGGATTTAATTTATATGTTGAATTACCAGAAAATTCTACATATTCACCACCGACATTTGAACTTAGTTTTTTATACTCATTTTCAGGATCGAGAATAATGACATCAACATCCATCATTAATAATCGCAATGTTTCAAGCTTCACAAGAAAACTTTTTCCACCTCCTGATTTTCCAAGAATTATTGAGTTTGCATTTTCCAACGTAAATCGATCAAAAATAATTAAACTTCCATCATGTTGATTAATACCATATAAAATTCCTTCATTTCTCGTTAAAGAAGCTGTAGAAAAGGGAAAAGTCATAGCTAAAGAAGTGGTATCCATGTTGCGCCACACCTGTAATTTATCTGAAAACATTGGTAATGTAGATTTAAATCCCTCTTCCATTTCAAGTGTTGCTTGTTTTGATATGATGAGTAACGATGCAAGTGTTGAATCAATTTGTTTTGTGATTTGATTCAATTCATCAAGAGTATCTGCTGGAACTGTAATATATAAACCAAACTGAAAAAAACGCTCAGCACCCTTTGCAAGTTCTGCCTGCAAAGACAGCGCATCATCAAGAGCAATTTGCACTGAAGGATCAACAACCTTTCCTGCTTTCATCTCATTTTCCATTGTGGCTTCCATCTCAGCAATTTTTCTCTTTAATTGATCAAGTACAGCCTTAGATTCTGTTGGATAAATAAACATTGATACATACAAAGGATGGTCAAATGTTATCAATGAATAGAGCCAGTTAGAAGCAACATATCGAGGATATCCAACCACATACAATGTTCGATAAAACTTATCATCAATTTTGAGATTGTTAAAATCAACCTCTACAAAAGATGGCGCAATAATATCTTTTATACTTACCGAGCCCTTAGCTACAAAATTCGCAACACTTTGAGCTTGTGGTGGCATCTTCGATCCTGATTTACTTCCGCCAAAAAGACTTAGCACAATAATTAAATATTAAATTTATTAATGTATTTTTATTACCCACTCGTTAATACAACATCAGTATAACTCTCTATTGGTGCTAATTGTCGACCAGTGGATGAAGGATTATACAGATTATAGAACAAATCAACTAACTCTTGTTTTTGTAACACTGTAGCCCTTAATCCAACTTTTGCCAATAACCTCAATAAATGATCTCGTTTTGGATATAATGATGTTTTTGCTCTACTTATAATATATTCTTTTTTCATTGATTGCGCTGCCACACCTTGCACTCCTAATTCCAAAGGAGTAAAAGGAACTGTAAAAAAGAATCGTTTTTCAAGCACCGTATTTTTCTTTACAACTGTTTTTATAAACTCTTGATAACTTTGAAGTCTTGTTTTTATTAGATCAACCTTTGTAGTATTTATCTTGTTTGTAATATACTCAATATACGAAGAAATATCCATTCGCTTAGAGAGAATAAGTATCTGTACAGGAAAAGATAAAGAGTTTAAAATACTACCATAGGAATAAATCATCGATGATTGTTCTTCTTGTGAAAGAAGCCAGAAATTTACAGCTCCCACTTCTATTACAATCACTGCAGAATAATCTGCAAGTAGTAAAACGTCGTCTTTGACTTCTTCTACCTCAACAAAACTCTGTGTTGATGCTTTTACTGGTGATGTTGGTTTTTGTATTGGCACAAATATAATTTAGAAACTTAAAATATCTTCATCATTCCACACCTTCTATAACAATTCTTTGGAGCACAATTCAATTGGCATTGAATTTACTTCTGCTACCTGTACTTTGATTGTATCAAAAAAATAACCACCTTTTGGATCTTTTACTTCAAAAGCATATTCTCCGGGAGAAAGAGGGTGATATGTTGCGAAAATTCCATATGGATTTGTTTTTAAAAGTCTTATTGGTTGATTTAAATTATTTTTTATATATACAAGAACTCCCGGCAAAGGAATTTTTCGATTGTTTTTTATTATTCCCGTCAAAAATGGATGTTTCATATCAGAAGGAGCACTGCCTACAGCTTGAGGTAATTGATTTACTTGTTGAGTAGATGTTGGAACGCTATTTTGAAAAACTGGCGTATCAGAAGGATGAATAGAGGGTGGCACTCGTTGTTGAACTGGTTCAACCTTTGATACAACTTCCTGAATAAATTGAGGTCGCGTAGATATTGGTGGAGGTGAGGAAATAGATTGAACTGATTGTTGAGATGGTTGTTGAACCACTGGTTGTACTGGTTTTTGCAGAGGTGGACGAGGAGGCAACTGTACAACGGGCCCTTGAGTTGATTGAGGACGTTGTAATGGTCTCATCGAAGAAATAGGTCTTACTGGAACCGGTTGTCTCACTCCCTGAGCAACAACACGCGGCTTTACCTGAACACCCACGGCACCTTTCTGGTTGGTATTTAAAATTGTCTGAATTTTTTGTTGATTTGTTGTGGTAGATACTGGTTTTTTTCCTCTCGTACTATTAAGATAGTTTGCTAATTTTTCCTGTGATTCTATGTGAACTAACATGCGATGAGGATCTCCCAAAAAAAATAAATCTTGTAAAAAATAAAGCGGTTGATTATTTTTAAGATAAAAATATTGTGTTGGAGACATTAAACGTTTATATAAATTTCTTACGTAAACATCCAATGGTCGCTCGTTTATTGGAAGAAAGGCTAATGCGGCTCCAAATCCAATAACCAACACGCCAAGAAGTATATTGATAAGAGGTATGGGGAAAATCTTTATAACTACTAAACCAGCTGGAATAAAAGCTAACAAATAGAGGAATTGCTTCAGGGTCATGAATCCTATCAATTTAAATTCAAAGGAAGTTATCTGGCGTGGTATTGGATGTTGTTCCATAATTTATGAGTATACTTTTAGTATAACTGAAATTATGAAGATTTTATAATTGATTACTATTTTACACCCAATACATGACAAAAATAGAATATATAAATACTAAAAAAATACTTAAAAACATAAAATAATATTGGTAGATTGTATTTGTAGATTTGATCTCTAACATAGTAATTTATAATTATGGCACTATACGATTCTCTATGTAAATGTCTCGTATAGTGGCACAAAGGAAGAGAGTATAGATTTGTGGAAGTAATCTAAGAGTTGTTCTAATCTAAAAAAACCAGAGCCATGAATAACGTTTTGAGCTATTCAGACTCTGGTATAAATAACTAATTATCTATAAAGAATTGGTTTTTCCTTTTGTGGAAGAATCAAACTCATTCGGCGTTCCTTTTTATTAATACGCTCAACAAATGTTTTGATATGTTCTCCAATTTTAATACTCTCTTCACCTGAAAGTTTACTTACATGGATTAATCCTTCTACACCCGGCTCTAACCTTACAAAATATCCATATCGTTCTTTACGAATGACCTCTCCATCAATTTCTTTATCCTTTGGATATTTTTCTTCGATACTATTCCATGGATCGTGTTGCAATCGTTTAAGAGATAAATTGAGTTTAAGATCTGTTTCGTTCTTTTCAACAACAAGAACTTTAATAGTTTCACCAGGTTGTACATAGGTAGAAGCATCAGATACTTTTTCCCATGAAATTTCTGAGATGTGAATCAATCCTTCAACACTACTCACCTCACAAAAAATACCAAACTCTGATACTCCAAGCACCTTTGCATCATATTCTCCATTTAACTTTATCTCATCAAATCGTTCTTTTAATTCTTTGTGTGAGATCTTTAATGCAGATGCTTTTTGAGACACGACAAGACGATTTTTTGCTTGATCAACTTCGAGCACCTTCACTTTTATACGTTGAGCTTCAAGTTTTTCTGGATGATCCATAAAATCTGCTGTTAATTGGATTTTGGGGATAACTCCTCGAATGCCCATAAAATCGATAAACACGCCACCCTTACCATATTCTCCACATATAACATCTATCTCTTCTTCTTTTTCCTTCTTTTCCTTTATAATGTCCCATTTACCTTTTTCAAAAAAGTTAGACATAGAAACAACAGGAAATCCATCTCTAGATTCTTCTGAGATAATACGGACACGTACTGTATCACCAATCTTCAAATATGGTAAATATGTAGAAATTTCCTTAATTTCTTTATCTCCCAATACTGCATGTGCCTTCGCACCAATATCAAAAAGAACTCCTTTTTTTGCAAGTGTAACAATTACACCATCCATCTCGGTCCCTTTACGGATTGATGTTGGTGATCCTGATTGTAACAACATCTCCATCAAGTTTTGCCCTGATGTTAGTTCCGCGGAATTTTCTGTCTTAACTTTAGACTTCGCACTTGCTCTCGGTTTGGTTATTTTTTCTGATGATTCAGATTTTGTAGTTATTTTTTTTGTCATTTGATTGTTCCTCCTTTACCACGCTAAACGTGGTTGTTAGGTTACTATTTTACCAAAGAGTAGCTTAAAAGACAACCTTTCATTTAATATTGTCTATTTCTTTCATTCCTTGGACATTTTTTTGAAGAGCATCATTTAGGGTTTTTTGTTGGACCTGAGGAAGTCGTTTGACTAAAGATTCAAGAACTTCACGATGCTTTGTATTACTTGATTTAAGACGTAAAATAAATTCAGAGGAGGGACTCGATCCTTGTTCCTTTGCCTCTTTTAGCACTGCAGGAATAGCAAGAAAAGCTGTTTCTGCCTCAATGGCAGTATCAACCATCAACTTATCTTTTCCTTTAATTGAAAGCGCTTCAGCCATAGCAATTTTCTTATCAGAGTTTAAAAGATTGAGTTCGGCCCCTTTAATAATATCTCTTGTAAAAAATAGCGTTGTTTTATCTCGGAGGTCTTTAATAAAATAAAGAGGATGGTCTGGTAAAATTCCAGGATATGGAAGATCATATAAATCTTCTTGGTTCATGAGAGTTAATTGCTGGGCATTTGCAACATAGAGATGAACCGAGGTAACCAAAACGAACAAACTGAGAAAAATAAAGACAATTCTTCCTAAACTCATGTCATATTATATCATAATTGTAGGTTATATACAAACCAATTTTGATTTTTCACATTAAAAAAACCCTGTCCTACAAACGCGTATTTGAAAGGACAGGGTAATATAAGAAACTATTATTTGATGATTCTTTTGAGACTTTTTCCTGCTGTAAAACCCGGAGTTTTTGTTGCTGGAATTTGAATCTCAGCACCTGTTTGAGGATTGCGTCCTTTTCGAGATGCGCGCTTACGAACCATAAAAGTACCAAAGCCTGTAACTACTACTTTTTCACCTCTTTTAAGAGCGTCAGTAACTGATGCAAACACTGCACCAACGGCATCCTTTGAAGCTTTTGAAGTTAATCCTGCTTTTTTTGCTACTTGAGCGACTAAATCTGCTTTTGTCATATATATTCACCTCCTCTCAATTTTGAGTATAAAAATATTATTTCTTTATTCTTAAATTTTAAAATATTTTTTTCTTAACTCGAAAAAGGATAGTCATTTTTGAGCGTCTTGTCAATCTATATTAAGACTATCTTATTGTAGCAATCTATATCAACTTATGAGCCTTGCAACAAGCAAAAAAAGTTGAAGATCTATTTATATATATTGAATACACATATTGACATGGTGAGTATTACAATTTAGTTATTTTATGCGGATACAACTGATTTTATATAGTATATTTTTACAAAAAAAAGCATGTGGATTTTTTATTCCACATGCTTTTTAAAATACAATTATGTTAAATTCGTGTGGTCGCCTCTGTACGAGTTTCTCGGATAATTGTTACTTTTATCTGACCCGGAAAAACTTCAAATTTCTGCTCTAGCTCTTCTTTTATTTTTTGAGCCATCACTGTCATATCTTCATCTGAAACGTCCTCAGGACGAACAATCACACGCAATTCTCGACCTGCTTGTAAAGCAAATACTTCTTTTACTCCCTTTTTCTGTCTACCTATATCTTCTATTGTTTTTATCCTCTTTATATATTCTTGTAAATCTTCATGACGTGCACCCGGTCTACCACCTGATACAGCGTCTGAGATGTAGACAACAATAGCCTCCATGGACGGAAAAGGAATATCTTCATGATGTGAAGCGACACAATCTATCACTTTTTGAGGGAATCGATATTTTTTCAATAGTTCAACTCCTAAATCAATATGATTTCCTTCTTTGTCATTGATTACTTTACCAATATCGTGAAGCAAACAACCAAGTTTAACAACATTTACGTCAAGTTTTAATTCGTGGGCAAGAGCAATTCCAACTCGCGTTTCTTCGAGAGTATGTAATATCATATTTTGTCCGTATGAATATCTATATTTAAATCGACCTAACATCTTTAAAATATCTTGTGGCATATTATAAACTCCTACTTTATGAGCCAACTCTTCTCCTGCTTTATGAATTGTTTTGTCTATCTCTTCACGTGTTTTACTCACAACTTCCTCAATTCGCTGAGGTTGAATACGACCATCTTTAATTAATTTTTCTAAAGATATTCGAGCTATTTCACGTCTTACTGCATCAAATGAAGACAAGCGAATTACACCTTCTTCTTCAAGATCTACATCAACACCTGTGGCAAGTTCAAACGCTCGAACATTACGACCATCTTTTCCAATAATACGACCTTTATAATCTTCACTTGGTAATTGAATAATTGAGAGAGTATATTCTGCCACATAATCAGTTGCTCCATATCTCATACTATCAAGCAACATTTCTTTTGCTTTCTCATCTACTGTTGCTTTTATAAGCTCTTCTGATGATTTAATTTGTTTTGCAATATCTCCTTTTAGCTTTTCTTCCCATCCTTGGAGAAGAAGTGTTCTTGCTTGATCTTTTGTCATTTGAGCTATCTTTTCCAATTTCTGAAGCATGAGCTCACGACGCTCTTCTATCTCTTTTTTAACTTTTTCTATGCTCTGACGTTCCTGATCAACTCGTCCACGTTCACGAGTTATGCTTATCTCTTTTTCATCAATAACCTGTTCTTTACGAACGAGTCGTTTCTCAATCTCAACTGTTTCATGAAGCATTCGTTGAGATTCGCGTTCTGCATTTTGGCGAATATGGAGTGCATCTTCATTTGCTTTTAACAAGATCTCTTTGGTTAGTTGGTTTGCTGAATCACGCTCTTCTTCCAGTTTTTTTCCAAAAATAAATTTAGCCAATAATTGTTTAAACATACTATTTTTACCTGAAACACCTGAAGATTGTATTTGGATGATTGGGGCTACTATCAACAACAATTATCGAAGTTTTTCGTGAAAGACGACTTCAAAATAATATTGCAATTCTATTTGTGTATGTCCCGTCATTAATATCATGTAATAGTTAAATACTTCTTCAAGCAATTTTTAATCAACCTATTTTACCCTTTTTCTTCTAACTTTGCAATTGCGCATCGTCCCTGATCATATGAAAAACCTCGTCTAAGCAGGAAATTGATTGCTTTTTTATACCGATTCTTTGAATCTAAGAGCTGATATTGTCTCCATTTTGTTTGTAGAGCAATAACAGCTGTATCCTTGTCATCAACTGTCTCTTCGGCAAAATACGCATCAACAATTTCTCTATCTATTCCAAATTTTTGTAATTCATGTTTTATAAGATATACACTTCGAGATTTAATACGTAATCTCTGACTCACATAGGTTTTAACAAATTCTTTATCATTTACATAACCTAATAACTCAAGTTTTACTACTGCCTTTTCTACAACTTCCAATTCCCAGTGAAATAGTTCTGCTTTTTTTTGAAGATATAGTTCTACTTCATGACGTGATCTATTGCGATAACTGAGGTATCGATATGCACATTGTAAGGCTGACTTAATTTGATCCTCTATCATAATTTTGTTATTTTGTGTTGGTAGGTGAAATAATTGGCTGATTGTTTTTACAAAGACTGACTAATTCTTTCCAGTCAGGATCAAGATTTGCTGAAACTGTTGCTGTATACTCAGGTATTATCTTTCTTGTCTTTTCAATAATATTCGCCATAGATTTCTCATCGCTTCCAACTATAATAAATCGTCTTATATTATTACCTGTCTCAATATACGTGATAGTACCTATATGTTTTGATTCAAGCTCTTGTCGTAACACCTCTTCAAATTTGAACAAATTATCATTTTCGGATTGTGTTGTATATCCTTTGTTCGTTGGTTTTTTTAGAGGCAAAAAAATATTTACTACAGTGTTAAATATTTTATATATTGATTTTTGACGAATTACATTATCATTACAAATATTGATATATCGAATTCCTTCTCTAATATTAACCCCCATGGACCAATTATTAACAGATTGATTCGCCGGAACAACCGAAGAAAGTATGGATGATGGGATCAAAGAATGTCGTTTATTTTGTATTATCACTATCATTATGAGTGTAAAAACAACTACAATAACTATAAATGGCCTACTACCTACGGGTTTTTGAAATAGTTGTCTTATACAATTCATATATTTGATAGTTTCACAAAAAAATATATGGGGCAAGTATTACCCCATATATTAATAAGATATTCCTATTTTAATTCCTTTGACTCCTTGTCTTTTACATCGGCTACAATAACTGGGATTGCCCCTTGAGTTGCTGATTTGTCAGCAATCTCTTTCATTATTACACTTTTAAGTTTTTCATCCGTTGAAAGAGTTTCTTTAACCTGTTCTTTTCCTTGCCCTAACATCTTATCACCATGACGGATAAATGCTCCACTTTTTGTAAATATACCAAGAGCAATAGCTGTATCAATTACACCCTCCAAACGATCTATACCTTGAGGATTGATCACAAATTCTGCTTCTCGAAATGGAGGAGCAACTTTATTTTTTACAATTTTTACTCGAACACGCGCTCCTATAACCTCAGTATTTTTCTTTAATGTCTCTATTTTTCGTACATCCATTCTCACAGAAGCATAAAATTTAAGAGCCATTCCTCCTGTTGTTGTTTCAGGATTGCCAAACATAATACCAATCTTTAAACGTAATTGATTGGTAAAAATGATTGTTGTTTTGGATTTTGAAACTGCAGCTGTTAGTTTGCGTAGTGCTTGCGACATAAGACGAGCTTGGAGACCCATTTGTGAATCGCCCATTTCACCTTCAATTTCAGCTCGTGGAGTAAGAGCAGCAACAGAATCTATAATAATAAGATCTACACCTCCAGAACGAACAAGAGCTTCGGTGATTTCAAGAGCTTGCTCTCCAGTATCTGGTTGGGAGATGAGGAGATCCTCTAATTTCACACCAAGAATAAGTGCCCATGATGGATCGAGTGCATGTTCTGCATCTATAAATGCGGCAGTTCCTCCAGTTTTCTGAATTTCTGAAATAAGAGAAAGACAAATGGTTGTTTTACCAGATGATTCTGGTCCATATATTTCAATAATTCTTCCTCTTGGGATTCCACCAACTCCAAGCGCAGTATCTAAAGGTAGTACACCTGTATGAATAACTTCTATTGGTGCAACCGGACCTGCACCAAACCGCATAATTGATCCTTTACCAAACTGTTTTTGAATTGATTCTAATGCCATTTCAACGGCTTCACGTTTTGGATTTTTATCATTTTTATCATTCTGTACCATAAAACAAAATTAAATAGTAATAATTAATGCTCCCTATTTTGAGTGATTAACCTTTCAATTGCAACGGCATATATGCTACGAAACACTTAAGTAAACAATCGTTCACCATTTATATTATCAACTCGTTTGCAGAATTACAATAGGTATATGAGACCAATTACTACCACACCCCACAAAAAGATAGTGATTATAAGAGGTTTGTCTGTTGTAATAACCTTTTCTGGTCTTTCACCACCTGCGCGGTCGTATAATAATTGCGCATAACGTGAGATTCCGTACACAATAAGAGGTATAGATATCATCATCCACTTACGAGCTTCAAATCCCGGAAATGCATCAACAAATGCTCTAAAAATAGGAACCTCAATACGAGGTGGTGGCTCAAAGTAAGTATAGAATGAATAAGCTATAATAGTCGCGGTTGCAAACGTATTCGTCATAAAATATAACAAATGACTAGTATAACTTACAAGCGATTCACGCGCTCCCGAACCATGAGTTACTAACTCTGCATGACGCTTTACTGAAGCCATAAAAAGTGATCCAAAAAATATCGTCATCAACAACCATATTGGGACGTGAAACCCCGTAGCAATAGAGCCTGCTTCGATACGTAGCACAAAAGATAATGAGATACTAAAAATATCAACCACTGGATGTTTTTTTAAATAGAGAGAATATCCAACATGCAACAAGATAAATATAAATGAGATTATAAAAAGCCCTATGGAAAAAAAGAGCGAAACAATAAGTATCACAAGCACCGATATAAATACAATAAATGTTGCTTCTTGTATCTTGAGACCTCCTGATGCAATGGGACGATTTTTTTTGATAGGATGTTTACGATCAAAAGGATAATCTATAATATCGTTGAGAAGATATGACGTGGATGATAATATGCAAAATACAATAAATGCATACAATGACTCAAAGAAAAAAATACTGTCAAACAGTTTACCAGAAAATATAATAGGGATAAACACAACCAAATTTTTTATCCACTGGTTTATCCTCATCGCCCTCAATATAATAAAAATTTTACTCTTACTCATTGGTTGAATTATACCTAATATTTCTATATGATATCATCATATATTCTAAATTTCACATAATGACATACGTGTCTATTTATAATACAATACTTACTACAGATGTATGTAATTACAAATGATGTGCATTAATTATCTATATATGATCGATCTAAATAATAGAGAAGAAATAGTAAAAACCCATAAAGGTGATGAAGTTATCATCTCTATAGATTCATTGTCAAAACAATTAGAACACAGCTTTACCGAAGCATCTAAAATAATTTTTTCGGATGAATATAAAAATATCTCAAATATTATTGTTGCAGGTATGGGAGGATCTCGCTTTCCAGCGCTTATTATTAAAGAATTATTTAAACAAGAAATTTCAGTTCCAATAGTAATAAATGACGATTATCATCTCCCGGGATTTGTAAATTCGAACACCTTAGTAATTTTATCTTCATACTCTGGGACAACTGAAGAAGTTATTGCAATGGGCAAACAAGCATTAGAAAAGAACGCAAAACTCGCTGGTATTTGTGCGGGCGGAGAAATAGAATCATTTTTGAATAACTTAAGTGCTACTACATATATTTTTGATCCTATTTACAATCCATCAAAACAACCACGTATTGGTTTTGGATATGCAATCGGAGGTCTTCTTGGAATACTAACTCAACTTGAAGTGATTAAGATAGAACCTCAAGAAATTAGAAAAGCCATTGATGCTCTTCCACAATTAATAGAAGAATTTAAAATTAACACACCAAAAGAAATAAATCTAGCAAAACAACTCGCGGAACAACTCTATCAAAAATATCCATATTACATCGTCTCTGAATTTTTAACAGGTGTGGGAAACGCAATTCAAAACCAAACAAACGAAACGGCTAAACAAATCGCATCATTTCGAATTATCCCTGAGTTAAATCATCATCTTATGGAAGGATTACAGTATCCTGATTCTTTAAAAGAAATTGGGATATTTGTATTTTTTTACTCAAAACATTATTCCCCATCTATTCAAAAACGATTTAGAATCACAAAAGATGTTGTTGAAAAAAATAATTTAAAAACCATCTGGTATGAATTAAAGGGTGCAAACTCCATTGAAACAACATTCGAGTTGATGGCTCTAGGAAGTTATTTATCGATGTATCTTGCATCCATATATGGAGTAGATCCTTCAGACATTCCTTATGTCAATTATTTCAAGGATCAATTGAAAAAATAATTGAGTATTGTTTTATCTTTTCAAAAATAGTATTTGTTTACTCTCGTGCTGTGATGCGAAGCCATATTTCTCAAATAATGCAACTTTATTTGTGACGACCATGACTTTTTGATTTCTTTTTGCTCGTGTTTTCAATTTATTTATCAACATTTCAGAATAACCGTTTCCTCGGTATCCACTATCAACTACCATAGATCGAATCTCTGCAATCCGATCATCATATTCTTCAAATGAAGCGCATGCAACAACCTTATTTTCTTTTTTAATCACAATAAATTTATAAATATTTTTCGCAATATCTTCTTTTGTTCGAGAAATAACATGTGGAATTGAAGACTCAATAAGATTGTAAATATCATCTATGTCCGTGTTTTGCGCAATTTGTATCATGGAAATTTAAAAATAAATAATAAAAGAAGATTTAATGAAGTATCAAAATGACCTAAAGAAAAAATATGATGAAATATGCTTGAGTATGTTTTGTATGTAAATCATATATAAATAATATACCAGAAAATATCAATAAATTTGCACTAAATCAATTTAATTTTATTTTCTTACAATGAAAAAAAAGTAAATTGTGAGAAAAACAAGTTCTATAACCATATATAAAAAAACCCCGAGAGTTGCTCGGGGTTATTTGTAATATTTTGCTTTATCTTAAAATATACACGGTCCCCCAGCAAAAAGCCTTTGTTGACCAACACACATGTAAAAATTAATTATCTTCATACTTTCATTCTAGTATTAATCTTTTAAAAATCAAGATGGAGAAGTGAAATATTACTGATCATATACGTATAATAATATCCACGGAAACAAGCCCCACAAATAAAGATATGTAGCATTGTGGGGCTAGATATGCTCATAACCATTATATATCGCTGTAAAAATGATAATCTGATGGTGTTGGATACATAAGAGCTGTGCACATCTCCTCCTTTTTTACATCGAGATAACTATCCATGAGTGATTGTGCAAATACACCTGATTTGATAAATACATCACACTTTTTTAATGCATCTAGTGTCTCTGCCAAACTTCCAGGCGTCTGCTGAACATCACTTTTTTCCCAAATGTTTTCATCAAAAGGACCAAAGCCCATTGTTGTTGGGTCCAACTTTGATTTCAATCCTTCAACACCCAAAACTAATTGAGCTGAGAACGACAAATAGGGATTACATGTAGGGTCAGGGCAACGTAATTCGATACGTTTTGATTTTTCTTCATTTTTGAAGTACATGGGTGTGCGAATTGCCGCACTTCTGTTTCGTTTGGAAAAGGCAACGGAGGTTGGCGCTTCAAAATGAGGAACTAATCGACGATATGAATTAAGTGTAGGATTGGTAATTCCTAATAATGCTTTTAAATGTGATAATAATCCTGCAATATACGCCAATGCTTCTTGAGATAATTCACCATAACCTTTTGGATCGAAGAAAATATTTTTTCCTCCTTTAAATATACTTTGGTGTGTGTGCATACCCGAACCATTATCACCAAATATTGGCTTTGGAAGAAAGCTTGCGGTCATCCCATATTTTTTTGCCACATTTCGAACGACATATTTATACATCATAACTTTATCTGCCATTTTTACCAACGTATCATATTTCATATCAATCTCGCACTGTCCCGCAGATGCAACTTCGTGGTGATGCACTTCAATCTCAATTCCAATAGATTCAAGAACCATCACAACCTCTGACCGAAAGGTTTGCAGTTTATCAAATGGTGGGACAGGAAAGTATCCTGTTTTTGTCATTATTTTATAACCATCACCTTCTACATCACTGGTATCAGCTTCTTGTGATCCTAAATTTATATATGAACTATACGGAGTAAGATCATACTCCATACGATCGAATACAAAAAATTCAACCTCTGGCCCCCAATACGAAAGGTCTCCTAATTTTGTTTTTTTTAGATAGGTTTCGGCTTTTTTTGCAGTAACACGAGGACACTTTTCAAAATCGGTTTCACTTGCTGGATCGTACACATCACAAATTACTGAAAGTGTTTTTTCAAAAAATGGATCTATAAAAATAGTTTCTAAATCAGGTTTTAATAACATATCGCTTTCAAATATACTCTGAAATCCTTTTATACTAGATCCATCAAATCCAAATCCTCGTACACATGATGGTTCAGTAAAATCTCGTGCAGAGATAGTAAAATGTTGCCACGTTCCTCGAAGATCTGTAAATTTTAAATCAACAAACACTATCTCACCTGACTTAATTAACTCAAATGCTTTTTTAGAAGATATCATAGATGTAATCTCTACACACTATTTTGAATGTTCCAAAAACAAACCTCTATAAATTGGAGATTCAAAATAAAATAATAAAAGTAGCAACTATGCTATAAATTACGTAGACGTCATTGTCGAAGAATCCTATTCTCAACATTGAGAAAGTAAGATAATTGTACTATAAACAAATTATTTTTTCATTAAATGCAAAAATCTCGTGTGTTTTTTATATGTATAAGCATATTTAGCAAAAGAAACCAGACTTTATTTCTAAAGTCTGGAAACTACGTCAATTACTTGATATAGTTTTTTATTTCTTCCAATAATTTATCTGGTGTGTAATCCATTTTTACAAGATACCCAGTTGCTCCAAGTCCAACACCTTTTGCGATAGCTCCATCATGACCAACGTTTGTCAAGATTACTATCGATTTATTAGGAATAATTGAAGGATCTGCTTTCAATTTCTCAAGAACCTCAAGTCCATCCATTTTAGGCATTATCAAATCGAGCAATACGAGATTATATCCACCAGCCTTCATTTTACTGAGAGCAGTTTCTCCTTCTGACGCGCTATCTACCTCATATCCTTGCTCTTTTAAGATTTCCACATATAAATCACGCAATGGGGTTTCATCTTCTACAACCAAAATCCTTTTTCCTTTAGCTTGTGGATCCATTTATATTTACACCTCCTTCCTTTTGTTTATAAGGCAATTGAATAATAAAAGCACTTCCTTTTCCCAGTTCAGATTCAACAATAATAATTCCACCATGCATCTCAACTATTTGTTTAGTTATGTACAATCCAAGTCCTGTCCCAGGAATCTCACTCATTTTCACATACGAATTCTCTAGTCTACCAAATTTTTGAAACAACTTCTTTTTACCTTCTTCTGAGATCCCCATGCCATTATCTATTACTTTTACCGATGTGTTTTCTGAGCTCTCAATCAATTCGATCTTTACTTCCCCTCCTATAGCTGTATATTTCAAAGCATTTCCAATAATATTATTAAAAACCTCTATCAACTTATTCTTATCTCCTATTACTTGATGTTGAGAAATAAAATCTTTAAGTTCCAATTTAATCTGTCGTTCCTCAGCTTTTATTCTTAATTCATTGTATACCTGTTTTAATATGTCGTAGAGATAAAACTGTTCGGGAATGATACCATATCGCCTACCTTCTATTCGCGAAACTGTGAGCAGATCGGATACAAGACTCAACATGCGCTCTGTTGACGCATATGCAATACTAAGATAATCTTTCATTTTTGGATTTAATTCGTTTGGGAATTTATTTAGCGCCATCCATACATATGATTTTATTGCTGTCATTGGTGTACGAAGTTCATGAGATGCCATCGATATAAACTCATCCTTCAATGCATCAAGTTCTTTGAGTTGTTTGTTTGCATTTTCTAACTTTTCTGTTGCTTTTTTTACCTTTTCTTCAAGTGTTATATTAAATCGTTTTATCTCCTCGTATGATAAGGAATTTTTGACAGCTACTGCAACTGCTGGAGCAAGAATTTTTAATACCTCAATATCGGTAGATGAATATATTTCTCCCGATGACTTAACTCCAAAAAACAATGCTCCTATCAGTTCTTCTTTTACAATTAAAGGGAGTGTTATTTCCAGATTATATTCTCGCATAATACCCTTTTCAGTAGATTCTCCAACCTCTTGAAAGATTAAAATTTTTTCTGGATTTTGTGAAGCAATTGTGATAATCTTCACGACACATGACTCATCAAATTCCAATTCTTTTTCTGTTGTTACACTCTTTAATAGTTCTATATTTGGTCCTTTTATTAAAACCATATGGATAGTTGAGATCTGTATTTTTTGAGCCATCACATTAAGAATTTGTTCTATCAAATCATTGAGAGTAATAGTAGAAGCCATAATCCTACTTAGTTTTGCCAATAATTTATTTGGCTCATATCTATTATGAAATAAAAGCCTAGATGTTATTTTCTCAAATAATCCTTGAAGTGGTTGTAAAGAAAAAGCTAAAACAATTGATGTAGCTATTGATAAATATCTTTCCTGTGTTAACGATAAATTGGTAAATAAAACACCACCTATCACAAATACTGTAATAACATATCCCGCTACTAATACTATTGTGACAAAAAAATACACAACTGCTCTGACTACAATAATACGGATATCAAGAAACCGATGCTTTACAATGGCATATGCTAAACTAGCTATTAGAAGCAGGATTGAAATCGGCCCCATAAAAACGAGTCCACTAAACTTAAAAACAACAACAAAAACAACTGTTGTAAGAGCCATAATTGAAAATGTTGCTATCACCCCAATAAGAAAATAAAACCTCTGTATTCTTTCAACTCCATTACTTCTTCGGTATTTTACAATCAACAATATAAACGAGGCAATAAATAATCCAACAAAATCGATAAAAAAGACAGGTATTCCTGGTCCTGGAGTTGGTACAGGAGTGCCATTTGGATATTCAATTCCTGAAAACACATATGGTAAAAGAGATAATGTTGCAGAAAAAATACAAAGAGTTAAAACAATCAATAACACATTGTTATTTAATTTAATTTTATCATTTGGAAAGGTATCAACTAAAATAAATAGAGTAGGACCAATAAAAGAACAGACAAACATCACTATACGTATCCAAAATAATTGACTTTCAGGAGTAGTTTGAGGAGGATATAAAGAAATATAATTTACAACGATATAAACGGTTGTAAATATTGTTAACAATAAAAACAACCTATTTGTCCAGCTTTTTGTATTACGATAATATACAAATAGTCCTAAAACTGTGTTCAGTATCAACGTTATTATATTTGCGACTATTTCAATCATACATTAAGGTGATTATAGAACACATTACCAATCAAAAACAATCTCATGATGTAAAAATTGCGCATTTTATGCATATTAAACTTAGTCAAAATACAATACGACATCCTCAAGAGAGGGTCGAGATGAATGGGGTCTATCATAATCTTGTTTTTTAAGAGGTTTTCCTATGCGAAATATTACTGCTGGTTTCTCTATGGTACGCAAGGATGCTCCTAACATCCGAGCTGCGACGGTTACTTCTGTCATACCCGCATGCATAGCATTACAATATCCATTTTGTTGCATATCTAATGATATATATTCATAAGCCATCCCTGCATCAATATACGATTGTGTAGAAGTTTCTTTCATCGTTAATATACATAATGCTGATGATTTTTTTATCGCCATTTTACCAGCTATTGCAAATCCAGCAATTTCATCAGGAAGCAAACGAACCTTCCGTTGCAACCCATCATGAATTCTATTGCTAAACCTATCATCAAATCCAAACTCTCTTCCTCTCATTCCCAAATTGTTTTCAACATCTTCGTTAGAAAGAAGCCAATTTCCTAGTTCTCTTGAAAAAGAATCAAGTTCAATTACAGTCCTATCTGCGATTTCTTGAATTTTTGCAAAGCCTGTTAAAAACATCTTATTTGTCACAACGTGAAGTGATAGCTTTTTATAATTTTGACTCACATACTTTTGCATCATTTCTATTGTTTCTTGTTCTAATACGACAGTTTCATCATATTCAGCTCGAACTACTTTTCTTGCAAGCAGTATCTCTAAGTTTTCAAAATTAGGATTCATTTTTTTCAGATATTTAAATGTAGCAGTAGCAATTTTCAGATATCTTTTTTCCATCGATATATTGTATTGAAGATCTTTCAACATAACGCTATCATAATTGATGACAACTTCACAACCATATTCATTTGCTACTTTTTCAATATTCTGAAGAACACATCCAATACTAACTAACGCCTGTCTTCCTGTAGCATCAGAGTGTGGCAAAATATATTGACGATCTATCAAAATCTCTATTATTTGTTTTTCAGGTATAAATTGAAACCTCTGAGGTATGGTGTTATGAGATGTTGGAGCAAGAAGACCAAATAAAGAAAAATATATAAGATGTTCTATCATGAGAGCATCATTTTTCATTAACCCAATAAATTCTTGTTGTGTTAGTGTGCGAACCTTCCACATATCGAATATTTTTTCATCAAGAATATCTTTTTTTTTGAGATCTTGCTGAATAAATTTTTTTACTATTTGTTTAATCTGTTCTTTTGTATACATATTTATCCTACCGTTACTTTAATATGTTTCAGATCATATATAAATCTTTCAGGAATTGAGTATCCTAAAAGATAAAGAGCAATAATCTTTGCTCCAATTCCTCCAGATGTCATTGCTGTTGCACCAGATTGAGGAAGACTACTGGTTGGTTGTTCACCATCTCCTTTTATCCATAATCCAAACTCATCATTTTCAAACTCTTCACCACATAGCTTATGAATAAATTCAAATCTATCCTCTCTTCTTCCACTCGTCATTGCTAACTCTAAAGAAGTCGTAATATCCAAATCTGTGGTTTTGTAACCAATACTCGTATATTTTTTATCACTATAATTTTGAAATTGACCTTGCACCATGTGCCCAAAATCACTCATCATTAAAACTGGGATATTGTGTTTGCGAGCTAGCTCTCTCAATTCAATCTTTAAGCGCAGATCATCACATTCCTCAACTAATATATCCAACCGAGGCTCAGACGCACCATCTCCAATCAAAAATCGTTCAATATTTTGCGCATGTAAGCCTTCTGGATATACATACCACGATGAATATGGATCTAACATTTGTTGCATATAAGCTGTTAACTCTGCCTTGTTTACTCGAACCATATCATATTGATTTTTTGGATCAAATCGACTCGCTCTACTTGAGATAAGATGTCGGATGCTACCTCGTTCAAACCGATTTAAATTAGTTAGCTCAACCCAATCATAATCAGCAACTTTCATTTGTTTTGGGCGAATCTCCCGCATTATCCCTTCTACTAAATTCCCACCTACACTTGCTCCAATAACACCAATAACAGCTCCGTCAAATTTTGTCCGAATTTCTTGCCAACTTTTTTTATTCTCTTGATCAGTTAATAGTTTTGAATTATTTGTTACCAATCCTAACCGATGCCAAAATTCAGGCAACACCATAAATAGTTCGTTTTGTACTTTGTCAAAAACATATGAACCATAATCAGGTTCCCAATGACCACTTTCTAAACATTGTTCTACCATTTTTTCATAGCTCGCAAACTCTTCCTCATACATTTCTCTCAAATTTTTTTTCTCTTTCAATAAGGGTGAGTTAGAAGTCTGAGACAATGCTTTTCCAAGATCTTGAAAAGACGCCATAATAGTTGGGAATTGATGAGTTGAAGGAACTAAAATCTCTTCTTTGTTTCCATCTATTTCGTATCGAACTATTACATCACCATTTTTTTTGTACTCTATCTGTTTCTGCTTATGTGCTGTTTTAACATCAAATAAAATAGGTTGTAGCGAGTATCTGTTGTTCGTTTTTATCATATCAATTAAAAAAATAAGTTGTAAATATCATCATACCTTACTAATAACACTCTGGATACTTTTATTCCATGCATCTGCATTCATAATATACAATAATGGCCCATCCTTAACATATTGGTTAACTAGTTTTTTTAGTTCAAGCCCATCAATCTCATTTTTAATTAAATGATTGTTATCTTCAAACAATTCACTAAATCTACGGAAATGCTCGCGCTTAGGATTTAATAAAACATCTTTGACAGGAACATCAAAATACAAAGATAGTCTTTCCAAAGAGATTTTTCCATCTTCAATAAGGTTGTTTAATAATTTACTTAGGTCTTCCAAATCAAAAAAGTACCCGGGATACTTATGAATATATACGCTTTGTGAATTACGGACCAAACACACGCTTCCATTTTTATTCTCACAATAATCATTAGCTAAAACAAAACCATATCTCAAGATGTTATTTTCTTTTTTTATTGATAATATTATTTCAACCATGTGATAATGTGTTTGAATGGTTACAACGGAAATAGATTTCATTACCTCTGAAGCATCAAACCATTTATTCATTAATCCAAAAGCTATACCAGCATGTGATTTATTCTCCTTATCAACCATATACTGTTCATACATTATTCTTTGAGAACTATTCTTAAAATATGATGGTGTTGAACAAATTCTTGAAAGACTGATAATATTTTTGTAATCAATTGTGTCTAAATTTGAAGCTATTTTTTTTAAGTTATTTTTTATATATTGATACATTGATGTTTGCTTTCCTTGATCATCGTGCATGTAAAAATCTATATCTTCTGTAGAATTTGGAATACCTCCTCCATATGTAAATCGCATGCTATACCATTTTTCTCTTTTTATTTGTATTGATTTATCAATATTCAAGTCTTCAATAACACGAACTAGATAAATTGCAGATTTATCATCGTAATCATCGATCAATGGTATTGAATCACTGTAATAATGTCTATACGCATGTCTTGTTTTTAATACGATGTCTTTAAGATATATATCGATCCATTCTCCGAAAATTGGCTTAGCAAGAAACACGCTGTACAATGTCGTACCAATTCGCAAATCTTCCAAAGATTCTTTTGGGCATTTTTCAAAATTGTAATTATTTTTTTTCGATTTATATTGGATTTTTTGTGAAAGCATTGAAAAAAGAATACTATAATTAACTTTCAATTTATATAATAAATATTTTTACAATTCCTAACAAATATATTAAAAATCTATCCTTATAAGTAATGATCTTTAATATAACGCTTTCATATTTCTAAAAATTGATTAGTACAGTAATTAATTGTTTAGATTATTCGAAGGGATTTTTCTTAATATAACAGATGAAGAATTTCCTAATGTTTAATGTATTACCTAGTATAATCCTTTTTATGGAGTATGCAATAGGATGTCCCATAGTATTACACACTTAATATGTAGAATTCGTTATTGGGAGTGTATTTAGGCAGGTTTTTCGTCTTTTTCTTTCCTCATGTGATCCATTATGAGACCACGAATGAACATGGATTTAGTAACACCTTCTTCCCGACTTTCTTCGTCAAGGTATCCAAGAAGTTTTGGATTGATAAAAAAATTAAAGCGCTTATCCGACCTCTCCCTCGCTTGTTCAAATGAGTCTTTAAGAATCTGTTTTATATTGGCGTCATTATAATTATAAATAATTAGCTTTTCTTCAGTTGAACCTATTAAAAAATAAGGGGCATTATCTTTATAATAAAGGACTATTGTGGGTTTTCCTGCTTCAAGAGCCATCATTATCATAAAGCCAATACCCAAACTATGGTAACTTGTTTCAAAAACACATATGTCCGATGAATGAATTAGAGATTGTTTGCTTTTATAGTTTTCAACTTGAGCGTCTCTACCAGATTTCATTTTTTCTAAATAACTATCGTATCCTTTTTGCAAATAAGGATCATCGATGTGATCGTATCCTAATTCGCCTATGCTTTTATATATAGCCTTGTACTTATCCCCAAATTCTTCTTCTCCTTGATATGTTGCAGAAAAAAACACTTTCATTTCTTTTATATTTATTTCTAATGTTGCTTAATTATAACAGACTCTTATAAAAAAAGTGATTCCGATAAAATGTAGGGTATGGAGTACCTTCTATCATAACATACCGCAAACATGCTTCAATAACAGGATATACTTGCTTAGACACCTCAACAATCACTTGTTCTTTTTTTGATAAACAAAAATTAGACCTTTCAATAGAACTCATTTCAATTATTGCATCTCTTATGGAGGGTAAAAATGTTAGTTGTTGCATATAACTAAATAAGTAGTTATCTATCAATGGTAGGATCTTCATATCATATTTATTTACTCGACTCAATGTTTCTTTTATATCTGTAGACAAATATTTAATTTTTGATTCTAATTCTGTATTAAGGAGATCGTATTTTTTTGTTGTAGACTCAGTTAGTTTTATTCTATTTTCATCTTCTTTTTGAATTGAAATCAATAACTTTACCAATATCTTTTTCAATAAATGAATAGTATTTTCT
>JBAXPW010000015.1:0-25112 GCA_037132015.1 Candidatus Roizmanbacteria bacterium | reverse complement strand
CTAAAGGGAGAAAAGATTGATGAAAATATTGTGAAATAGATAAAGGAGGAAATAACTATTTTTTTATATTGAGATAACGACATACATTAGATAATTAGTGTTTCTGTTAATGAAGTTACAGTGTAGTAACTTAATAGTAGGGAGTCAAGAGGAAATATTTGACTTACTTACGTGTCCTTTCGATGACTTTGTATTACCCAATCGAAAGGAATAGAAAAATGATGAAAAAACGATGAAGGGATTTAGAGATGTTTCTGACAAAGATCAATAACTTCTTAATATATCAAAGATGTTTGTTTCAATTTTGTATTGAGAAGATAGGACAAAACAATTTTTAGTATCATATACATGAGAAATACTTACAATTTTATCATACGTATTGTACCTTATATGGCAAATCTATTCTCTCAGGTTGTGATTTAAAAGTCATCATCCTTTGGACGTGATAACAATGAAACTACTTTATGAAGCAAACCAAAGTTATCACTTTTTCTTTGCAAAGCAATTTTTTCAGCATTTTGTGATCTATCTGTGCTTCAAATAAAAATAAACGTTGTGGCGCAATGGTAACTTTCATAGGAATATTGTACTCGATCGTTTTATAAAGTATTTGTGATTATTATTGTTCAAATACTCCAAAAGGTCCTGAGATGGTGTAGTAGTCGGAGACTTTTTTATCAGGTCCATAGATTGGATCGTTCATGATATATACTCCTTCAACCATCTTTTTTAGTACGATATAATGACTACTTCCTCGAACGCCCGCAATGACTGGTATACCTTTTCCCAGATAATCAGGAACTTGACTAAATCCAATATTTTTATATTTTAAACCACCGGGCCAACTTCCATTAAATGTTGAAGGCACACATGCATATGCAGTTCCCCAACTTGTTGGAAAACATCCTGAGCTTGCGCCTCCACTGAAATATCTTCCATTTGATGCAATATCTGCAGGTGTAAAATTATTGCCATATGATTTGATAACCATTGATATACTTGTGATGAAGCATCCAACATCAAGTACCGATTCATTTGAAGACCCCATTCGCATTCCTGCCCATCGAGTATCTCGTTGAGAGTAATACCATCCGCCTTCACCAGTTCCAAGTCCATCAGGAGGGATAGTTCCAGCGCCTGTAGTAGCGAAGAATTGTTTATACGAATCTACTTGACGACGCGCATCTTCCAATAATCTCTGATATTCATTTTCACTGTTTTGGGTTACCGCAAGGAGTTTATTTTTTGCTTCTTGTTGTTGAGTTAGTTCGATCTTTTTCTTATCAAGTTCTATTTTTAGATTTGCGAGTTGGGCTTTTTTTTGTTCACGAATCTGTTTTTGTTCTTCAAAATTCAACTTTGTTTCCTGAACTTGCATCAAAATTTTTTGATTATTTTCTTGAGCAGTTCGATAATATTTCATTTTATTCATCAAAGAGTTTGCATTATCACTATTGAGAATCACATCAAAAAAAGTTACTGGTTGTTTTTTGTATCCCTCAACTACACGTTGAAGAAGTTGTTTTGAAAGATTGTTGAGTGATGTATCGAGTCTATCTATTCGATTTTCGAGCACTGTGATCTCATTCGTTGTAGATTCAATACGTTTTTCTGTTTCTTGAGTTCTTAATCCTGTGAGATAAATTTGTGTATCCATGTATTGAATTTGAGAGGAAAGTGAGTTCTTTTGTTGACGAGTTTCAGTGAGTTTTTTTTCATATTCGGAAATCTTTTTTTCAAGCTCTGCTTTACGAGAATCACCAGAGGTCGTATCTTGGGCATATATAAAAATAGGTGTAAAAAAGAGTAGATGAAATAATATGGATAGAAGTAATAATCGCTTCATATACTTAGTATAGCAGGTGTAATGAGTATAAATAATTCTTTATTTTGAAAGATATTTATCTACTGCAAGAGAGCTTGCGATAAGTCCAATAACCATACCAAAAAGCGTAACAATACTAAATACAATAAGGATGAATTTCACATTCATAGGCCATACACGTAATGGAAATGGGGCAAAAGTGAGATCAAGTGATGGTATTCCTCTAAAATATGTTTGAAGTGATGGAAATGCATAGACAAGAATAAAACCAACGACGATAAATACTGCGCCTGAAGCTATCAATCCATATCCCATACCTTCTTTTAAGTATGGTTTTTTAATATAAAACTTAGTTGCTCCAAGCAATTGTAAAAGTTCTATCTCGTCTTTTTTTAGCGCTACTTTAAACATTGTCGTTGTTGTCATCACCACAATAGACATAATAATAAGAAATGTGAATAAGATCAAACTTGCGTATCGAAGAATTGAAGTAAGATTGATTAATCGATCAACAATATCTTTTTGGAAATATACTTCGTCAACTCCTTGTTTATCTTTCAAAAAGTTTGCAATTTCAGGTAACATCTGAGGTGTTTTTGCATATATTTCAAGAGAAGCAGGGAGAATATCAGCTGATATAGTTTCAAGGAGTAATGGTGTGTCCTTATTTGCTTCTTTATAGATAGTAAATGCTTGTTGTTTTGATATATATTTTACCGAAGTAGTTTTGTCTGTTTTTACTAATTCATCGCGTATTTTGAAGATATCATTTTCTAATGCTTTTGTCTGAAAATAAACGGTTACTTGAGGACGTGTTTCTACATATCCTAATAAACCATATATAAAACTCAGGGTGATGATAAGTGACGTAATAAGAAATAACGTAAAAAACAACACCATAAACGCAGCTACAAATTGATAAGGAGCTCGTCTGATCGATTGAAAAAAACCAATCATAGTTCGTACCCTCCTTTTCGAATATCCTTGACAAGTTTTCCTTCTTTCATTACTAGAACGCGCTTTTTCAAGCTATTTACAATATCTGTATTGTGTGTTGCAATGATGATTGTTTTTTTTCCTTCAATTTTTTTGAAAAGTTTCATTATCTCCCATGTTGTTTTTGGATCAAGATTTCCAGTGGGTTCATCTGCTATTATGATGTCTCTGTGTCCGACAATAGCTCGTGCTATTGCTACACGTTGTAATTCTCCTGCAGATAATTGAGCAGGAAATAGCATGCCTTTTTCTGGTAAATTAACCATTTCAAGGACTTTTTGTACTGCATCTTTGAGTTGTGTGTGGTCAAGATTATTGTCCTGCACTTTTAGACTGATGGCGATATTTTCAAATACATTTCTATCAGAAAGAATTTTGAAGTCTTGAAATACAACGCCAAGATTTTGACGAAGATGAGAAATATTCTTGAAGGATTTGGATGCGATGTCTGTGTCATCAACAATAATACTCCCACTCGTAGGAGCATATTCTCGTAGGAGGAGGCGAAGTATAGTGGTTTTTCCTGCGCCAGATGGTCCAACTAAAAAAACGAAGTCGTTATCTTCTATCTCAAATGATACGCTATCCAAAGCGACATTACCCAACGGATACCGTTTGACTACATTATCGAATATGATCATAACTACAGGTACCAATACACACTAACTTATTATATTCTTTGTGTTCCAGATTTTGTCAGAGATTCTTTCCTATTTTTCTCAGAACTATAATTCCTCCGAAAAATAAGAAAAACTTCATTTCTACTACCTGTTCCGTTAGTTTAGAGATATGTTCGAGATATCAAATTATAGTAAACTATTTTGCCAATACTTCTACATATCCTACGTCCATGAGCCATGAAACTTTCGGACTATATTGTGTTTTTCCACGTATTCGTACTTTTTTATTGATGAATGGATTCATGTCTACTGCTGATGATGTGAGATATACCGTTTGAGAAGCTCCTCCAGTGCGCACAAGATTAAATGATCCTTCTCCTTCAGAACCACCTTCTTGGATTATTCCTTCTGCTGAATCAGGAAATGTTTTGGGATCGTTCACTCCAACACTTTCTAATACTTTTGCATTACTTAATTTAGTAGTTGATGAGGTTGTAGTTGTAGATGATTTTGATTTTGTTGCAAGACTAATTCCATAACCTGAAAAAAGTCCTATGATAATTGCAATACTTATTATTGCTATTGTGAATGGTAAGCTAGACTTGGCAACTGGTGTATCAAGACTTTTTATTATTGTCATATGTATAGGATAGCAAGGATCAGGAGTAATTACAATATGATTCTATTTAACTTTTTTTCAAAAATGCCTCGATGAATCCATCAAGATCACCATCAAGTATGTGATCTACTTTTGTATCTTCGTAGTCTGTGCGAAGATCTTTAATGAGTTTGTAGGGATGAAGTACATATGATCTGATCTGTCTTCCCCATGAAGCCATCTTTTCAGTTTTAAATGAAGCAACTTCGTTTGCATGTTTTTCTTCTTCAAGTTGAAATAATTTGGATTTCAAAATTTTTAAAGCACTTTCTCTATTTTGTCCTTGTTGTCGCTCTGTTTGACACGATACAACTATTCCTGAAGGTTTATGAATCAATCGTACTGCTGTTGCAACTTTATTTACATTTTGACCACCTTTGCCACCTGCTCTAAAGAATTGCCATTCTAGATCTTCGTCAACTACATTTACTGATTGATCTTCAATAAGGGGAATTACTTCTACTAACGCAAAAGAAGTTTGTCTTAATTTATCTGCATTAAAAGGGGACTGTCTGACAAGACGATGTACTCCTGACTCAACTTTGAGATAGCCATATGCAAATGTGCCCGAGACATTAAATGTAACACTTTTTATACCAGCTTCATCACCATCAACTCTATCAACTTCTTCATATTTCCATCCCTTGAGAGCAAAATATCTGGTATACATGCGCATCATCATACTGGCCCAATCCATTGCTTCTGTACCACCTTGACCCGAATGAATCGAGAATATAGCATCACTTCGGTCATATGTTCCTGAAAGGAAGAGCAAAACCTCATATTGATTGATGAGTTTTAGAGCGTCTTCAAGGGCATTTTCTTCAACTAATAATTGCATCATTTCAATGTCATCGATCTCTTTTTTAAGATCATTTATTCTTTTCATTATTTTGGAAGCTGAATAACTATCTTGCCAGAAGTTAGCATCATAGGTTTGTTTTTCGAGATCAGATACCTCGATCTTTTTATTTGGAAGATTGGCTTTCGATAAGATACTGTTTAGTTTGGTTTGTAGTTCTTCTTGATTAAGTTCCATAGAGTAAAATCTGTAGCACATTTTATGATACGCTTTGATGTATACTTCTCGCAAATTGAATCGCGATCAGTACTGCCAATTTTTAGTTCAATCAGATTGAACTATTATGGCTTATTATATCAAATGTAAGGGGAATAAAAATACAAAGATACATTATTGAGTTTATTTTTGAGAATCTATCGGATGATTTTTTGTGCATTGTCGGGGTTACTCGTTGGGTTCTAACGAACAAAAAGTCCATCCTATATATAAATTATTATGTTAGAGCGCTCAATGAATTTTAGAAGCTGTAATCCTCTCCAAAAATAATTACGATATCTGCGACATTTTTTTCGTCAAGAACTGTTATTTTTGGATTTGTTACATTACTTTTCAAATCTGTCTTGATAATATCAGTTGCTTCTTTTTTACTATTTTTTATCTGAATCTCAGTAACTTTATAGTCATATGAGGGAGCATTGCCTGTCAAAATATTTTCATAGCCAAGATCTTGCAATGCTTTTCTGATTAAAGAAGCTTTTCCTGATGCTCCAGTACCATTCAATATCCTAATACGAATATCTTTACGAGCAAGTGCTGGAGTTGGCATTACTGTCGGTGTTGGTGATGCGACAACGATTGTTGGTCGCGGAGTTGGAGATGCTTGAGTAATAGTTGGCGCTGAAAAAGAAAATCCACCCCAGTTAATACGTGAAAAACCATATAACACAATAAATGAAATACCAAACGAAACAACAAATATCCCAGCCTCTTTGAGGGGAAGTTGAAAAGATATCTTTCCTCCGGGAGGTTTGGTTCCAGATCCGAGTTTCTTCTTGAAATAGGTAAACATTTTATTTTCAATAGTAAAGATAAAGGCTCCTATTGTCGCTTCAAACTGGAGAATAGGTAATACTTGATTATTAGGAACTACAAGCAACTTGAGATATTCATGATAAAAATTAGGAAGTATTCGTTTGAGTGGGTTTGTCCAGATTCCAACGTCTTTAGTAAAAGTATCTTGTCGAATTGAATCAGAATTTTCTCCAGAGATGATAAGGCGGTTCATTTTTTGACCGTCTGCTTCGTATTGTGCACCTTTTTCTTTGATAGCAGTGATAACGCTTGCTTCGTCAGTGATATTCACAATCCACTTGTCTTTTTGAAGTGGTCCAAAAGAATCAAATGCATAACCAATCAACTTATCTTTTTCATAATTTACATATAAAATAAATTCTTTCTTATCTTTTCGTAGAGTTTTATCAAAAAGTTTAAAATAACAAAGAGTTTCAGGAATAATGCCTTGAAGTTGAAGTCCTAACAGGTTAAAAACCTCATGATATTTTTTTACTACATCTCCCTCTATTGCATAAAAAAATACTTGTTTAATATTTTCTGCATCGGTAACAACATAATCATATGCATACGTATCAACATCGCCCTTTAGTTGAGTACGTGCTTTGTCAAGAATAAATGCGTTGACAGCTGATGTTGCGATGTCTGCTGGCACATCTGCACGAATAAAAGTAAGTGCTTCGTGCGGAAGAATAAGCATACATTCTTTAACTTGACCTGAAGGAAGGGTATTGAGACCTTCTTTTATGGCCGACGCAAGCACATCGGTGCTTACTATTTGTCCATTTGTTACGAGATCCATCTGATGGGCCTTTTGATAGAATGGGCTTTCATACTGACCTAAAAGTGTCTTTTTTGCGAAAAGTAATTTGATTTGATTTCTATCAACAAAGATATATAGCATAAAACTATTATAATAGAGATGAAATTGAGAAAACAAGTGAGAATTTAAATAGGCGCTTGATCTCGGTTGTATTAGGTGGTATAAATCGGAACATATATGCAACAAAGTCAGAGTGTTATCGAAGAAGTCAAACAAAAAATAGATATTGTTCAATTTATCGGAAAATATATCCAAGTGAAAAAAAGCGGACGAAATTACAAAGCCATTTGTCCTTTTCATCAAGAGAAAAGTCCATCCTTTTATATATCTCAAGATCGACAGATTTGGCATTGTTTTGGAGCGTGTGGAGTCGGTGGAGATGTTATAGCTTTTTTTATGAAATGGGAAAATATTAGCTTTACAGAAGCGCTTAAAGAACTTGCAGAACTCTCAGGAGTAAAGTTTGACACAAACGAAGTGTTGGACAAAACTCTCGATAAAAAACAAATTTTATACAAAATAAATAAGTTGTCAGCTGATTATTATCATTTTTTACTTACCAAATCAGATGTTGGAAAAGAAGCAATGACATATGTAAAAGGTAGAGGAACTACTGAAAAGATAATTGAGACTTTTTATCTCGGATATGCTCCACAATCGTGGGATTCTCTGTACAAATTTTTAAAAAAAAAACAGATATCAGCTTCAGATATCTTTGATGCAGGCCTCACGGTACAAAATGATAACGGTTCTTATTATGATCGGTTTAGAGGACGATTGATGTTTCCCATAATGGATCAACGTGGTAATATCTCTGGATTTTCGGGAAGATTGTTGGAAAAGGATGCAAAAGCAGTAAAATATGTCAATACACCTGAAACAATAATATATCACAAACGTGAAAGTCTGTATGGTATACATCTCGCGAAAGAAGCAATTCGTAAAGAACAAAATGTACTTATCGTAGAAGGAGAATTTGATATGATCACACCCTTTCAACATGGGATTTCAAATGTAGTGGCAATAAAGGGCGCTGCGGTAACAAAAGAACAACTTCAGGTGTTGAAACGATATACACAACAAATCACACTTGCGCTTGATGCAGATATAGCGGGTGCAGAGGCTATACGCAGAGGAATCGCAGAAGCAGAAAAACTTGAGATTGCAACAAGCGTGGTAACATTTGATTTTGCAAAGGATCCCGATGAAGCAATTAAGAAGGATGAAATTCAATTTAAGAAGGCTATAAAAAATCCGATATCAATTTATGATTTTTTTATCTCTCACGCAAAACGAAAATTTGCTGGCGGATCATCGATCGAAAAAAAAGGAATAGGAGATGAGGTGATTCCTTATTTATCGCATATTACCAATCCAATAGTACAATCTCATTATGTGCGTAAGCTGGCCACTATTCTGGATGTCAATGAACAAAGTATCTATGATATTTTGCGCAAACAACTTAAATCAGAATTATTACAAAGTTTTAAGGTGAAACCTTCCGTCGAAAAACAATCAACCGATGATGTGATAAAACGTGAAAAATATCTCATGGCATTAGTATTACAAGATGACAAACCGGTAGAAGCATCCAGAAGTGTTCTTGAGATACTAATTTATGAGGATTTTCAGATTCCAGCTTTGGAGAAAATAGCACAGCGACTAGCAAAATTCACAGGACAATATGTCCAAAAAGAATTCTTTGATGATTTACCTCCTGAGTTGCAACCGTTGGCAAATGAATTATTTTTATATGAGATACCTGAAACAAACATGAGGAATCTGATAGAGAAACAAGTGTTTTTAGTAAAATTGGATGCAATTATACGACAGTCGGCTTTTTTGAATATCAATAGGGAGCTTTCTGACGATGAGAAGGCTGAAAAAATGACAATTTTAGCAAAACAACGATCCGAAGTGGAAAAAAAGCTTAAAACATTGTAAAATTACCGTGTCTATGAATAAAATAAAAACATCTAAATCTTATAAAGAACTTATTAAGCAAGGGGAGGACGACGGTTTTTTGGTGCAAGACGATATCCTATTAGTATATCCTGAACCAGAAAAATTTGTTGATGAAATTGATGAGTTTTTCGATCTTGCTTTTGAAAAAGGTATTGATATCTTCGAGACTATTTCGACTCGTGAGGAAAGTGATACAAACAAATCTGCTGAAGAAATAGAAAAAGAACTCGAACAGCTTGTGAGTCTCAAACATGGTGAATCTCTTGATCCTATCAAAAAGTATCTAAAAGAAATTGGTCGAACCCCATTGTTGAAATTTGAAGAAGAGATTCAACTTGCAAAAAAATATGAAAAAGGTGATGAAGATGCAAAAGAAAAATTGATTAAAGCAAATTTACGATTAGTGGTATCAATAGCAAAGAAATACCTTGGTCGTAGATTATCCTTTCTTGATCTCATTCAAGAAGGAAACAAAGGATTGATACGAGGAGTTGAAAAATATGACTGGAGACGTGGATTTAAGTTTTCGACATATGCAACATGGTGGATTCGACAGGCTATCACACGCGCAATTGCAGATCAATCAAGAACTATTCGTATTCCTGTTCACATGGTTGATCAGATTAATAGATTTTACAAAACTCAACGAAAGCTCGTACAAAAACTAGGACGTGAACCATTAATCAAAGAAATCAGCAAGGACATGGAATTACCTGTTGATGAAGTTGAGAATTTGATGAAAATTTCTCAACAACCAAAATCACTATCTACCCCTGTAGGTGATGATAAAGAGGCAACACTTGAACAATTTGTAGCAGATCAATCTCAGCCGTCTTTGTATGACAAAGTTTCTCGTGAACTTTTGAAAGACGCATTGGGAAAAGTATTAGACACACTATCTCCTCGAGAGAGAAAAGTGCTTATTATGCGATTTGGATTAGAAGATGGTAAGCCAAAGACTCTTGAAGAGGTTGGTAAAGAATTTAAGGTTACCCGTGAGCGTATACGCCAAATCGAAGCCAAAGCAATAAGGAAATTAAAACATCCAACACGAGCTAGAAAGCTTAAAGACTTCCTTGAATAATACACATTATATATGTATTTATAGCATTTTTATACATACTTTATATTGACATAATATTAATGTGGTACTATACTATCCCATTAATATGGTAAATGTCTTGTGCAAAAAAGTTGGTCGACGTATATGTCATCATCGTAAGAAAAAAGGATTCTCTCAAGAAGAACTCGCATTGATGGCCTATGTTGATCGTACATACCTTGCGCGTATTGAAGAAGGTAAAACAAATCCAAGCATACGAATACTCTCAAAAATTGCAAAGTATCTTCAAATAAAAACATACCTTCTTCTTATCGATATTTAATATTCGATTCATGTTCTTGCATATTGTATAAAAAAAGAGTATCTTGATATTAATGAAGACACAAGTAACTGCTACGCAAAGAGCGCTTAATTTATGGGCAATAGTGTTGATTGTGTGGGCTTTATATCGTTCATATTTTAAGACGGATCTTCCTGTGTGGTTTGATGAGTTTGTAGCAAAACCTGTAGTTTTTGTTCTCCCTATATATTGGTACATTACCTACCTTGAAAAAAAATCTTTTTTTTCTGAAATATGGCTGCTGCGTAAAAATTTTTCCAATAACGTTTTTATTGGATTAGGAGTTGGTGCTGTATTTATTTTTTCAGGTGCATTGGGTAATTATATTTTGACCAAATCTATATTTCCGGCAAATAATTTAGCGACTGAAGCCATCATGATGGTGATTCTTACTGCTTTAGCAACGGGTATTACTGAAGAAATTCTTTCAAGAGGATTTGTATTAAAAAAGTTATATCAGGAATCTAAAAATATATATTCATCGATATTTTTATCAAGTGTATTATTTTTCTTTTTGCATGTCCCTATTTTGTTTACTAGTCATATGTTTGGTGCGTCATTGTTGCGAGTGATGCTTGCAGATGTTGTGTTGAGTGTTACGGTATCTATATTTTATTTGGATCGTAAAAGTATTGTGATTCCTATTCTCATTCACGCACTATATAACATCAGTCTGATGTTGTATATGTAAATTTATACTCTTCTCATACTTCCTCTAATCGGTTTTTTTGATTGTTGCGATCTAATATTACCTTTTTTAATTTTTCCTTGAGTAAAGGTATGTTGAGCATATACTGCACGATCAATTTGAGCTACTCGTCGTGAGTTAAATATAGTGCCCCCCTGTGGAGTCGAGTCTATACATACTGCAGGATATCCCGATTCGTCAGGCCTATTTTTATAATTTCTCAGTTGTTTGATATTATGTTGAATGGTCTCTGGTGTTGAGTTCTGGAAAATAACTACAGTAGGTCTATTATCTGGGTCAGAAAGGCCATTTGCCAGAGCTATCTGAGTTCCAAGATTATATATATTGACAGTACCTGCATTAGCATTTGAACAACCACATTTCCATTCGTAACCAACTAAATCTCTATTTTGTGGGGTAGCAGTTATACATCGTGAACGTCCTCGCTCTCCTGTTTGACCTACCTGTGTTTCAGATACAGAACAGGCACTTAAAAATAACGCCAATAATAATACTGTTGATGATATAACTGCTCTATTTCTTTCTACTCCCATAATGTGATTACTATACACCCGAAATATTGTATTATCAAGTGAATATATTTTTCTATTTTCTACTATCAGTAATCCAGAAGATATCATCGATTCCTTCTCTAATTACTTTTTTCTGTGAAGTATTATACTTTTCGATACGATTGCTATAATCTTCACCCGGAAATCCTACATACATGCTATTTCCTTTTGGAATGTCAGGAAAACTAAAAACGAATTTATCATATTGTTCTACATAACCAAATCCATATTTATCTGGGATAGAAAGTTTGGCAATTTTTTGATATTGATCAGGTGGGTATTGTAAATAAAAGAGCATAAATATATAGGGCATTCCATAATTTTTTGTGATATATATCGTGTCATATTGTGAATAATTTAACTTGATATAGTGAGCAAGTTGTTTGTACCCTGTCTGCCAACTTCGAATAGTTACTGAACGAGTAGGATAATGAAAGAGATAAAACGTCCAAGAAGATATGAGAAAAAATATCTCAATAGATATTAACAATATTCCAGATATGACCATCACTTTTCTTTTGGAGAGAGTGATTCTATTTAATGATAATTGAGGTATTCCAGAAAGGAAAAAATATACACCATAGGAGGAAACGATACAGAGAGGAACTAATATAAATAATGATCGAGATAAGGATACTCCCGCCCATGAAAGCGAAGCCGAAAACGGCGCAGTAATAAAAAAAAGTATAAGAAAATATCTCCACCTTTCTTTTTCTTTGAAGATATAATACATTCCGATAAAAAAGAATAGATAGACAAGGGGACTTATTAATGACATTTCAGGATATCCAAAACGCGTATTTTCATCCCCATTTATTATCAGGAACTGTGGGGAATAATATTTTAACGTTTCATTTAAGACCGTTCGTATGCCAACAGTTGCCTTATTATAAATGATACTACTTCCGCCACTTTCACGAATTTCTTTGATCTTCATCTGAAATCCAGCACTATTAAAGAAAAGGAGATTACTCACCCGGGTTGGCGTATATATGATGTCGGATATTGAAAAAAGAGAAATCGTAAGAATGAGAAACAATATTCCAATCTTTCCTTTTTTTGTTACCACTATATGAATAACTAAAAGGATAAAAAATGCGAAAGCATAAATACGAGAAGATTGATATGCAAACAGAGATAACAATAATGAAATGAGGAAATAAGCAAGAGTTGTATATGAGTATGTCTTGAGATATCGTATGAAAAATAGAGATGATATGATGATTAATAATGTAGCTAAATATGATTCATGTGCATGTCTCCCAAGTATGTGAAGACCCAATGCAGTTGAGGTAAATAATGAACTCAATATACCGATATATTTATTCTTGAACAATTCATAACTCAGTGCGAAAACTGCGAGAGGAAATAAGCATGCTAAGAATGTGTTTAATGCACGCGCACCTGTTTCATTTAATCCAAATAGCGCGATGAATGGCACAGACAAATAACTATATAAAGGCATCTTATAATCTCCAAATGATTTGAGTCTCAAGGGCATAAATGTGCCATACTCATCTCGACCAGTTTTGAGAATTGAATAAGCATTGTACGCAAATGAAGCCTCATCAGCATTAAATCCGGGAGGTGAAATATCTTTTTTATATATATTCAAAAAAACAGAAAGTATGGTTATTAAAATTAGACTAATTGTGATTAGATAATCTTTTTTGAGAGATGATAGAAATGATTTCATAGGGTAATAAATAAACTAAGAATTTCCTTATCAGATTTTACGATTGTTGTTGAATGTTTTATTCTATATTTTATTATTAAAGCATCAAAAAACGCGAATAAATATAAGAAAGTACCTTTGCATGTTTGTTTGAATAAAAAGATACAAAGTTGTTTTGAATGTTCGCGTAAAAAAATGGAATCAGTGATATTTTTCCAGATAAAAAGTAGTTGATTTCTAAATGAGATTTGAGTTATAAATTGTTTCTTAAAAAAAGTTTGAATTGTTGATTCGTGATGATGTTCAACTATAATTTCTCGATCAAATTGTATTATATATCCTTCCTTCCATGCATTATATCCCAGATCAACATCCTCCCAATAAAATGGTGAATAGATAGTATCTAGTCCTCCTATTTTCAGATATTTTTCTTTGTCTATCATACATGATCCACAATCAGCCCATGCGGTAATTCCTGATTCCTCTTTTTCTGCACGAGCATGCTGAATAAATCCATCTTTCCAAAATAATTTTTTTCTTCCACCGATTGATATATCTTTTTCTTTTTGAGCAAAACTAACTGCAAATAATTGAGGATTTGATTTGAATTGTGCAACAGCTTTTTCATACGTTTTATCAAAAAGAATGACATCAGTGTTTAAGAACATGAGAAAATTGCGAGTAGCTGAGAGGGCGCCTTTGTGTACTGCTCCTGCAAATCCGAGATTTATTTCATTTTCGATTAATGTAATTGATGAGTAGTTTTTTAGATATTCTATGATACTTATTTCTGGATCATCGTTTACAATAATTATTTCTTCATCTTTTATAAAAGGATAATTTGTTTCAAAATTTTTGAGGAACATCTCGATTTTTTTGTATACAGGTATGATGATGCTTATCATAAATGGTATTTGATGATATTTAATACAGTTTGTTTGAATGGTGAGTAGCTAAACGTTTCTTTCACATATTTATTGGCTAAGGAGCGGATCTGATGTTGTAGTGCTGTATCATTTTGTATTTTTAACATGAAAGATTGTAATTCGTCGAACGTCTTAAAAAGGAATCCTGTTTTTTCATGAGTTATTATTTCTTTTGGACCTCCTGTTGCATAACAACAGGTGATACAACCGTTCGCCATAGCTTCAATAGGCGTGATACCAAGATGTTCTACACGTTCAGGATATTGTTCATCATTAATATCATATCCTGCAAAGTGCCAATAGAACTCGGATTTTTTATACAATTCAAGTAATTCTTCATAGGATATATTAGGTCGAAATGTAATATTTGTATTGCCTTCTGCTAATGTTTGAAGCTTTTTATAATACATTTCATCTTCTTCTTTGAGACCGCCTGCTAATATCAATGTATAGTCGCAAAATTCTATATTTGATTTTAGTAACTCTTTAAAATAAGAGATTGATATATCTTGTCTTTTTGAGTGGAGATGTTCAAAAAAACGACCTACAGAAAGTATTATTTTTTCTTTTTTAATAGTTGTATTGTGAAGATATTGATCGCTTATTAATGGGTATAGCACTTCTGCATTGATTCCCCATTTTGTAAGATGATGTTTTGTGAAGTTTGAGTTGCAGATAAAAGAATAATTTATAGTTTTAAGTTTATTTAATATATTCATTTTATAGAGATTGTGATCTGGGTACATACTAAAAATGTAGTTTTGTTTTGCAGAAGAAAAGAAATAACTTCCATCTGTGACATACACAAAAATATCATACTGATGTAACTCTTGTAATTTCTGTATCACAGTTGATTTCCTAAAGATATTTTTCTTAAAGTGTATTTTATTTTTGAAAAGAAGATGAAATCGTTCTCTTATTGCATCATGAAGATCGGTGTCCCAATAAATTGTTATCTCATACCCAAGTTCATCAAGAATTAAGAAAAACGAAAGGATGTGCTCTTCGCCTCCTCCAAGAGTGTCAAGATAGGGGTCATACAGTGCTACAGTTTTTCTTTTCATACAGATACAACCATGTAATTGTTTTAGAATATGCTTGATAAATAGACTCAATTATACCAATATTACCGTCCTTATATCCTTTATTCTTAATAAGTCTTCTATACAGTTCCATCAAAAATTTGCGGAAAAACATTGGTATTGAGACGCTACGCCCTGCGTTAAATAACAGATCTGATTCTATTCCTTCATATTTTATGGTTTTTTCTACCATAGTTGTGATATCTCCATGAAAATAGTGGAGAAAGGGGTTTTGTAAAATTCCTTGGGATCCAGTAATAATAGGAGTTGAATGTATTCGTTCGGGCCAATCTTGAAAACTTGATGTATTAATCAACCTCATCTGTGCATCTGGCCACCATCCGCCATGTTTGAGCCATTTGGAGTGAGCAAAAATATTTTTCCGTGGAAGTTTATAGTGAGTATGAGTTGTTTTAGTAATTTCTGACTGTATTTCGATCGCTAATTCTTGTGTAATGCGTTCGTCAGCATCCAAGATCATGACCCATTGTCCTTGCGCTTGTTGAATGCCCGCTTTACGCGCAGGTTCAACATATTCTACATGAGGAAATGAGAAGAGTTGAATATTATTTTCTTTTGCAATAGTTTCAGTTTGGTCATTGCTTTCTTGATCAAGGATGATAATATCGTGTGTCAATAATTTTGCAGAATTGATACATTCCTGTATCTGATCAGCATTATTATATGTATATATTATGACAGTAATGGATGGTATATTTTCCATGAGTTAAGAGTAGTATATCATGTATAATAACCTTATGAAAAGCCGTCTCAAAAGTCTGACGGTATTTTTTTACTATACTTATATGAATAAGTTGAATGTTGCATACGTTCTATATGGTCTAACTCTTTTTTTAATAGCTCTCTATTCATATGTATTGATTGATCCAAATATTACGTTATTTAGTAATTCATTGTGGGCGATGTTTCGTGAGCAGGTTGTGAAAATAGGCTATTATCAACGAGAGTTGTCTTCATACTATTTTATTGCCTCAATAATTGTACTTTTTTTATTTCAGATTTATTTTCTTCGACAGGATAACGTAAATATTAAACTTCTTACTATTTTGCTTATTGTGTTTGCAATTATCGCATATCCTTTATTGTCTCATGATTTTTTTAATTATTTATTCGATGCAAAGATACTGACCTTTTACGGACAAAATCCATATTTGCACAAGGCGTTGGATTTCCCATACGATCCTTGGATACGATTTATGCATTGGACTCATCGAACCTATCCATATGGACCAATCTTCCTTATTATAACCTTAATTCCTTCTTTTTTAAGTTTTGGAAAATTTATATTTGCATATTATTTCTTCAAGATAATGTTTGCACTTTTTTTTGTTCTTGGAGTTTTTTCGTTAAATAAACTTAATAAAAAGTGGGCGATCTTTTTTATTACCTCACCTATTGTGATAGTTGAAGGATTAATGAATTTGCACAATGATTTGATAGGTGTTTCTTTAGGATTGTATGGACTATTTCTTCTCTCGCAAAATAAACAACTATTAAGTAGGGTGGTATTTGTGTTATCAGGAGGGATAAAATATTTTACATTTCCAATTCTAATAACATTTCATACAAATAAATTGACACATATTATCTCGCTACTTGGAATAGTGGGGCTAATTGGGTATGTGAGTACCAAAATGGAGATACAACCATGGTACTTTCTTAATTTACTCGTGTTTTTGCCGTATTATTATGATCTTTTTGAACATCTCTCTATTTTTTTTGCAGGTTTGATAGTATCATATTATCCATTCATACGATATGGTGAATGGTCAGTAGGTTCATTGGAAATGAAGCATACAATAATGTATGTTTTTTTGGGAATAAATGTGTTGTATATTTTGATTCAAATGATGATATCATATCGAAGTAAAGCACATATTAAATAATTTTACATTTCACATGAAACAAATAGGAATAAAAATAAAAAGCTGGTGGCAGATTATTGTTGCTTTGTCTAATGAACAAAAAATTCAATGGGGGATGAATATTCTTGCTCTCATATTTTTTTTAATGAATTATAAATACCTTGCTTATCCTGATGAATTTGTCAATATTCTCGGAGGAAAGTTTATACTTCAAGGAAAAGTACCATATAAGGATTTCTTCGATCATCATCTTCCATTTGCTTGGTACTATTCTGCATTTTTACTCTTGATTTCATTTGGGAATTTTATAACATTTCGGTTATTTTGGGCCCTAAGTAACTTTTTAGCATTATTTGCGGTTGGTCAGTGGATAAGGAAAAATCACTCTGATATGTATTGGGTTTATCTCATATTTTTAGTGATGTACCCAGTGATGGCTGTATATTTCTGGTTTCATTTGTACCTTGGAGACTCACTTGGCGTATTGTTTTTCTCGATTACGTTCTGGCTACTCATTGTTCAGACAATCCAAAAGAAGATTGATATGAAGATAATTGCTATTACATCTCTCACGACATTTTGTATGTTCTTTTCTGCGTTAACTTATATTTATCTTGCAATGATGCTTTATGTATGGCAATTGTATTTAATTGGAGTGAATAAAAAAAATATTATTCGATGGATTATTGCATGTGCGACGCCCGGAATAGTTTATCTGTTGTATTTAGTTGTTACTGGATCGCTCAAGGATTTTTATATTTCCAACTTTGTCTATAACACAACCCTTTATATTGATATTCCAAATTATCATGCAGGTGCTCATTTTAATCCCTTACGGTTTGCATTTACGATACTGTATAACTTCTGGGGAAATTATTTAGCGTTGTTGACACAAATAAAATTTTTAGATTTGTATCTGCCGATTGGGACTCTTGCAGGACTTGGGACACTTACTTTATTGATAGTGTTATTGTCTCGATATCCTATTGTAGGTTTTATATATTTCTTGATGCTTTCATTCTCCGCTCCACGAAGCAATATTCAACAATATAAAGAGACTGATTATCAAGCATGTTTATTTTTAGTTTTTGGTATGGTATCTTCGACAGTTGCTATCTATTTATTGACAAAAACAAAATATCATGAACGACTTTTTGAAGACTTAAAGAGAATTTCATTGGTTTTGATGTCAATATTCCTTTTCTTTTCTTTTATTTTTCTCGTGAATAATTCGTACTCAAAATATTATCAACGTTATATGCTTGTAATGCCATCGATTATGGACCGTGGGTTTATGGCAGATTTTATAGATGAATTGATTAATAAGGATGATTATTTCTGGATTGGTCCGTTTGAACCGCATGAAGCATTCTTTGTTACAAAGGGTAAATTTCCTGGAAAATTTCCAACTCTTCTTCCACAATTTAGAGAAAACGAGTATTTTAAGAATGCGTTTTTAGATCAATTTAATACAAATCGACCAAAGGTAATGATCTTCAAACATGTATCATCAATATTTGGTACGCCAGCTACGACATTTGGGGCTTTTTTTCTGAGTTGGATGGATGGAAAATATATTCGCCTAAATCAGATTAAAAATGTAGAGATTTTGAGACAACCAAGTAACATGGATCTTAGTAATGATTTGATGATTCGTCTTGATGCAAAAGATGAAGTCCTGAAGAAGCTCAAGGATAAAGGGTATATAGAGATTAAGTCGAAGGTGTAAAGTCGAAAGTCGAATGTCGCTTGCCCACCAAATAGATGGGCAATTTTAACTCGCTCCACCACCTCCGCCACCACCCCCACCTCCGCCACCACCAGAAAATCCACCACCTGAACCAGTGCTGATTGATGAGTTGAGAGAGCTTGTGATATTACTTAGACTCTCTGACAAGCTTGAACAAAAATCTGTTTGAAAACCCGATAGTTGATTTGAATTTCCATTTACCGAAGAATATCCATACCAAGTTGGATAATTACTTACTTGTGAGAGAATAAGTGGCATATACTCACTTACTTTTTTGGCAATTCCGAGAGCAGTGCCATAGATCAATATCTCTTGCCATATCGGAAGAGCCTGTGGTAACTCATTCTTTATGCGACTCACATTACTAATATACTTTTTGAAGTCAATCCATTGATTAACTTCTTTTGAAGCAGATGAAGACCAACGAAGAAATATTCGACCAATACTAAAAAATATTGATGCAGAAATGAAGATCCCCCAAATAATAACTGCTAAATTAAATTGATTGTGAATATTCAAGACCCACATAATCATCCATGAAATGAATAGGAAAAATAGTACACTACAAAAGGTAAATCCTGCGCGCCATTTTTTACTCCCATCTTCTACAAAGTTTAGTTTATCTGCGGTCTTTTTTACTAATTCAATCCATTGGGAATAAAAAAGTTTTGTTGCATTTTTATTGGATTTCATTGCATCTTGAAGATCTTCAATATTAAGATCTTTTTGATTAATGCTGTGTTCCTTCAAAAATTCAAGAATTTGATTATCAATTTCTGGTAATGTTGAGGTTTCCTTTTCTGTGAAGTGAAGAGTGTATCTGTATTTTCGTTCACTTCCAAGACCAAGTATTCCATTTGTGTAGTATTGTTGTGATTCTATTCGCAGATATCCTAGTCGTGCTAAATGTAATATAGTTGCGGTAAATGAATTGGTGGACACAGATTCTTCTTGATTGACCATCGCATCAACTAGTGCTGGTGAAATTGTAGTATTTGGGGGAAAGGGAATACCTTCATTTTGATGTACAGGAATGAGTTCTTTTCCTACTTTCTTCCAGATAGTATACCAGAAGAAAATATAAGTGATTAGACAAATAATAATCACAATAATCCCAATTCTTTTAACTTGTTGATTTGCAATTGTTGCATTTCTAAAATGATTTTCTTCAGATTGAATTGTTGGAAGTTGAACTGAATCTAATTTTTCGTTTGTCAACAAGAATGAGGGAAAAACAAAACGAATTTCTGCGAACGTTTGTGGAGGAATATTGGATACGGTAAATAGCGCTGTTTGTCCATCAATTATTTGTACATTTCCATTCAGTGTGCCGTGCCCCCATATATGTAAATTATTTATATCTGTTGTTTCGGGGAGAGTAATTGTAGCTTTTACTTGTTGAGTGTATGTATCCCAATTTTCTCCAACAATTTTCCAATAAAAATCTGACACATCATCATAGGATTTAATTCCATTTGAAACTGTATAAGATAATACAAATGTTTTTATTTCATTAGTTGATGAATGGTATGCTTCTATATGAGTGCTATCGATCGATGATGCTACAAAGTAATATCGTGGAGGTTTTGAACTGTCAGGTCTCTGCAATTGCGTATAGGGAATTTCTTGAATCTTATTTTTCTCTTTAATAGTAATATTCGAAATTTGCTCTCCTTTTGAAGTTATTATATCCCAAAATACACGTGTATATGAACCGGTAAAATCAAATGATCGTTCTTCATTGACAATAAAGGATCCATCTTTTTGTATTGCGATATGAGTGTTTACTTGTGAGATAAAATAACTTTTTGCCTCAACATGAGATGCAAATATTACGGAGAATAATGAAAAAATAAAGAGTAATTTTAGGAATTTCATACTTTTATTATAGATTATTTTTATATAAAGCTGATGCAAAAATCTCATTTGTGTGATAGTATGTACAGATATGGCACGTGATAAATATTCAGCAGTTTGGGTATCTCACACTTCGATTAGTGATTTTTTAACATGTCCTCGAGCATATTATCTCAAACATGTGTACCGAGATCCCAATACTAAACATAAAATTAAAATGATAAGTCCACCGCTTGCACTTGGCCAAGCAGTACACGAAGTCGTTGAATCATTATCGGTTTTGCCAACTCCTGATAGATTTAAAGAGTCTCTCATAATAAAGTTTGAAAAATCATGGCAAAAAGTAGCGGGTAAATTGGGTGGGTTTCCTTCTATTGATGTTGAAAAAACATACAAAAAACGGGGAGAGGATATGTTACTCAGAGTAATGAAACATCCGGGAGTGTTGAAAAATCAAGCAGTGAAAATAAAACAAGAATTACCTTATTATTGGATTTCAGAGGAAAAAAATATTATTTTGTGTGGAAAAATTGACTGGTTAGAATATCTTCCATTAACTGATAGTGTGCATATTATTGATTTTAAGACGAGTAAGGGTGATGAAAAGTCTGATTCACTTCAATTACCGATATATAATCTATTAGTTCATAACTGTCAGAAAAGGAAGGTATCAGGAGCTAGTTATTGGTATTTAGAAAAAGATGATGAACTTACTCCAAAAATTCTTCCTGATCTTGAAGAATCATTTCAAAAAGTACTTGATGTTGCTACTCAGATGAAGATTGCACGGCAATTGAAGATATTTAAATGTCCTCATAATGGTTGTTATGCATGTCGTCAAATGGAAACGATTCTTCGAGGAGATGCAGAGTTTGTAGGACTCGATGAGTATAAATATGATGTGTATATGATTAAAACAAATATAACAGATGAGCAGGAAAGTATTGTTCTTTAGTAATTTGTATTGAGAAGATAATTTTTGATAAGATGTAGTTTTGTTTTTAGTGGTGCGTATTTCATTCCAAAGCGAAATCTATTTTGTTTTTGATATTTTTGATGTATCAAAGATCCAGAACCATCTGTTGATTGAGCATTTTTGTGCCAGATAACAATTGAAGGATCATATATAAGAGATACACCTTGTTTTTTTGCTCGTACGCTGTAATCAGTATCTTCATAATATAAAAAATATGATTCATCCCATTCTCCAACTTTATTAAATACATTTATATCATAACCCATAAGACATCCTGTTATAAATTCTGTGGATTGTCCCTGACTATACTTCTCAGAATCCAACAAATCTACTCCTATATGATGAGTTGTTACATGATTCCAATCTATTGTTCCACCAGCATACCATATGATATGTCCCTGCTCTACATTTTTGTAAGAGCCTTTGTGATATTCATATTGTGGAGCATAGAATATTTTTCCTCCGATAAGTGATGTAGGATGGATATTTATCGAATTAATCATATTTTCAACAAAATGTATGTCGAATAGTATATCGTTATTTACAATACAAAATTTTTCGTAACCCTTAATTCGCGCTTCTCGTATTCCTTCATTTACTCCATGAGAATATCCTTTATTTTCAATGGAATAGAGTGAGAATGGAAGATTTGTTTCTATTTTTTGTTTTTGAGGTGAGGCATCTGAGATAAAAATATGAAAGTTAATATTAGTTTGTTTTGAGAGGGTAGAGAAAAAATCTTCCAAAACAGCATAATTGTTATAAACAGTTACAATAATGGCCAGTTGATCGTTCATGCTATGATATTATATCACTTTTCTGGATTAGGATTTATTGGTCCGTAAACAGGGTAGAGGGGAATATCTGTTCGTACTGGTTTATTAAATTGTGTGATGTCTCCACCATAGTAAATATTTTCATACATTTCTGATGTTAGTGGATTTGGAAGGAATACGTAATTAGGAGCTGTAACTTTGAGACGATATGTTCCGTTTGGAACTTGGAAATTGTAACTCCCGTCCTTACTTGAAAGTTGTGGATTGATGATATTTAAAATATCTCGTCCAACATATTTTTCGAAAGATCCTATTGATGATTTTACATATAGTTCTACTTGTGCATTAGGAACAGGCTTCATATTATTTGCATCAAATACAAATCCATAGGGATCCCAGTATATTTGAATACATTTTTTTTGAGCAGTTTCAAAATCTAGTTGTCCTTGTTGTTGAGCCGCAATTTGATCACTATAATCGCTCCCATTAAAATTATATAAAGCCATAAATATTCGTCCAACTTGAGTGGTAGTACGACTATCCCAATACCCTATTGTACTGCTATTGGGTGTTTTAATAACATTATTATTTGAATTTTTAGTTCCTAACGAATCATAAAATCCAACAAAAGAATATCCGAATTTAGTATTAAGTTCATTAAAGGAGTTTAACCCTAATAGATCATAATCTTTAGTATTATTTCCAGTGGTACATCGTCTTCCCTCTTTAGTTTCTATACATTCCAAAATAGTTGCATCAATTCCCGGATGAAGCGATTGGTTTTGATTTGTACTAGCCGATAGTTTCGCAACGTGCTCTTTTTTATCAAATGTTGCTATGCAACTTGATCCTGTTTCGGAACATTTTATACTATCAAGACATACAAAAAATTGAGACTGAATTGTTTTCTGGTTCACTACTTTAGTAGATTTATTAGATAAGTTAGTAGTTGGTGGCTGAGTGATAGTTGTTGTCTTAATCGTTGGAGATGGTACGGGTGGTGTTGTTGGCGGTAAAGAAGGCGGTGGGGTTTTTGGAGGTGGAGTACAGGTTGAGCATGTATTATTTGTTCCACACATTCCTTGTTTGCATTTAGTATCTGTAGATCCCTTATTATCACATTGTGTTACGTTTATTATGCAGTCAGGAGTCTTGGTATCGGGGGTACAGGTTTTGCAAACTCCTCCTTCACACCTACCTCCCGAACATGTATCTGTACCTGTTCCACATTTTGTTACATTTTCTTGACATCGATCACTAGTATCTGGGGGTCCACTAGATTGTCCTCCGGGTGGTTGGGAAGTATTATCAGGTGGTTGTGCCACAATAGCTGGAGGGGGAGGAAGTGTGCAAGGTCCTGTTGTTGTTGTATCGGGATTATGAGTAGTAACTGACTCTGTACAAGCAGGTTGATCATTTGCTCCAAGAACAACAGATTTTTTTGATTGATTATTATATGCTTGAGGTTGACTGTCTGATTGAATTTGTGTTCCGTTATTTAAATAACATGTTACAGTTTGAGGAGCGCAAAAACAGTCGATCTCTGTTAAAGTACATCCCGTTCCGTTTTCTCCTGTCTGACATGATGTTTTTACTGGATATCTGTTATTACAATCACCACCTTTACAACATGGTTGACATCCAGATCTTGATTCGGCATAACATGTTACTATTTCTCCCAGTCCAAGAGGTCTCGAAAATTTCATATCTATGCGTGCTGATCCAGTAACGCATGATCCTGCATCTTGGGCATATGCGTTCGATGAACTACAAGCTAATGCAAGAAATATAAAGACCGTAGATAATAATAAATATTTTATGCGTTTCATTATTTTGTTAGGTACTGAATTTTATTATACGCCTCTTCTAGCGTCATATATACTCGGTTATTGATTCGCGTCGGATATATGATGAGATAAGCAAATTTTCCGAAGGGTTTTTCATCCTCTATTTCATAGATCTTAGAGACCTTATTTTCTTCTTGAGAAAATAAAAACGAGTGAAATCCTGTATCAGTATAAAACTTTTTTTGATCCGCAGTATAATTTTTAATATATTCGGATTTCCAATTATTATTTATTAATATGAGATCCTTATCAGTATTTGCTAGATTCATAACATAATATACATTGACAGCGGGTTTATCTAATAATGTTCTATATTTTTCGATGAGTTCCTTTGCTTTAATTTTTAGATCCCCAAATTTTGCAGATGCTTCGTTTCTTGTACTTGATCCTTGATATCGAGCTATTATGTATAGAAAATCTGTCGAAGAAACTAATTCCTTTTGAGCATATTGTTGCATTTTATACCAATCAGCTTCAATCTCATCAAAAGTTGGATTTTCGGGATATTGACTGATTGGAACATTATTTGATTTTAATATTTCACGATAAGTATAATATTTTTTTATTGTATCTGTAACATATGTTTCCTTCTTCTTGTCTTCAATCTGCCACCATTTATTATATGCCCTATCATAGATTGATGTAGGTATAGGAGTCCCTTTGAACGATTTTGGTAATTTTTTGTATTTTGATTGTGTTTGGGTGGAGACCGTATTGTTTGATAACTCTTTTATTATTGTTGGTTTTGGTGTTGGTTCAGACAATTCCTCTTTTGTTGAGAGAGTTATTATGACAACAATAACGGTCAATAATATTACAAATGTAGTGCTTATTAAAGCAATTATTGTTAGTTGTCTAGAATTCCTTGGTTGCATAGTTGTTATTATGCACTAATTAGAATTTATATTCAATAT
>JBAXPW010000014.1:0-25547 GCA_037132015.1 Candidatus Roizmanbacteria bacterium | reverse complement strand
ATTATTTAATTTTGATATAGTTTGATGTATGACATTTTCATTTCGGTTTGACAATAAATTTTGGTACTACCATCTACGGTTAGTCTTTGGTATCCAGTACTCATTGCTACATCCCATGGCTTATCAGTATGTACTGTTGATCCTACAAGATTGTATGGATCTGTCAAACATCTTTCTATTTGATCTGCTGAGCGAAATCTTCTTTCAGGCCCATAATCTGGATCAACATACCAATGGGTAGTATCGGCAGGAGCAATAATAGTAGGAAAAATATCTACGCCTGCTCCAACATATTGCCATCGTTGTTTGCTACCGTTTCTAGCTAAAAAGTTTCTTACACGATAAATCGTGCGTTTATCTACTATGGGCATACCTGAGACTATTTGTTTTTGCCATTGAGATGTCACACATCGATTTGGTTCTAATGTGAATCTTTGAGCAATAGCACTATTATCATATAACCATTGATGTCCTGAATGTACTATAGATTGAATTTCGTGCAGTAGAGCCATTCATTATTATAGGATTTTTTGTATTTATTGTCAATTAATTTTCTGTTTTTATTATTTTCAATAAAGAAGGAGTTACATAATACGTCAGTTATACTTCGCATATGCTCAGTATGGATATCATCCCCAGGGTAAACTTCTCATCCCTCCATAAAAAAAGAACCGTTGAATATAATTATGGAGTTTACCCTTGAACGTAGTGAAAGGGGGATTCACATTCGTCGTTTCATTCCTCCCTACGTCCCTTTATCAAGCTTCGCTTGATCAGGTTCTCCCCCACTAGCATTTCAGGGGGTAAACAGGGCAAGCAGTGCAAGCGAACTTAGTACTCTCATCCAAATCTCCACTGCCTCAAAAAAATTGTGCACTTTCGTGCACATTTTTTTGCGGAGAGGGAGGGATTCGAACCCTCGGTAGCTTGCGCCACACCAGTTTTCGAGACTGGTACATTCGACCACTCTGACACCTCTCCTTTATACTAAATTTTTATTGCATTTGAACCCTTATACTTTTCACAATTATTATCACTATTTGTTTACTTTACCTTGTTTTTCCCGCATTTTGCGGGACCCCGCCCTTGGCGGTGGCGAGACTGGTACATTCGACCCTTGGCATGTCGTATGACATGCACTCTGACACCTCTCCTAATTAGTCGTTAGTCTTCAGTCATTAGACATTAGACTTTACAAACTTTATAACGAAACAAACTCTTTCTTTTCACTTCAGACTTGTTGCTTTTCTCTACCATGGATCCCGATTTTCATCGGGATGACAACACTCTTCATTATAGCTTTACAAACTTTACAACTCTATAACTTTATGAACCTTTTCCCCCTTTGCCCTTTTACCCTCTCTTTATAACTTAATGAATTATGGATCCCGTATTTCAACGGGCTCGTCAGCCCCCAAGAACTCAGGGGGATGACATGTCATACCCTTGAAGGGTATCACTAGAGCAGAGCTCTAGTGTAAACCAGACATAAATAACAATTAGAACTATAAAGGACTGGATCCCCGCCTTCGCGGGGATGACCCGTCGAATCGGCGAGCAAGCGAATTACGAATTTTCTTACTTTATAAACTTTATGAACTCGATAACTTGATAAACTCTCACTTTCTTCTTTTTCCTTTTGCCGTTTTACCTTTACCCTTTAACTAATGCTATATTGTACCAAAAGAAGGTTGTAAATTATGATGAATGACTTTTTTATTTATGAGATAAAATATAAACGTATTAAAAATAAAGAAATTGGTTATTTGACTTTTCTTGCTGCATTTCTTGCAACACGACGCTCTTCATTTTTGATTTGAATATCTTTATATTTATCGAGAGTTTTTTTATTGTCCTGATCAACTTTTTTTTGACATTCCTTATTAGGACAAGCTGTCTGGGTATTGGTGATAGTAGATTCTCCTATTTTTTCTTTCCAAGTTTTTACTACAATTCGTTGTGTTCCGCATCTAATACAAATATTACTCATATGGTTTTGTTGGTGTACTACCTGCGTGCAAAGATAAACCTTGCACGCAGAATAGTACGGATAAATTAATGACGTCCTCCTCGGCTGTTGTCTCTTCTAAATCCACCTCCACCAGATCCACGATCTTCTTTAGGTTTTGCGATGTTGACGACGATTTTGCGTCCTTCAACTTCACGACCATCCATTTCTAATGCTTTTTGTGCATCGTCTGGGTTGGCGAATGTAACGAAACCAAATCCTTTAGAACGACCAGTCATTCTATCTGTTATGACGGTTGCTTCTACGATTTCTCCATATTGTGCGAATATTTCGCGTAACGAGTCACTATTGACTGCCCAAGGGAGACTTCCTACGAATAATTTGTTTTTGTCCATGATTTTCACCTCCTTTCTTATGAGTAGAATCCTGACGAACGGAGTCGAAGTTATTTACTACTTTTGCAAGTAGTCCACTAACACGCTCTATTGTAAGATTTCAACTGATACATTATACCATCTATCAATTAAAAATACGAGTAAATATTATTTTCCCTTTTCTATTTCATAAGTTCTTCAAGTCGAGACAGCTTATGTTGTTGAGTCTGTCTATAATGTTCTAAGAACGATTCTATCTCCATGAGGTTTTTCATATTTATCTTAAAATGATGTGTTTTCCCTGTTTTTGTTCTTTCAATAAGACCAGATTTTTCCATCTTTTTTAGATGTTTTGAGATTGCAGGAAGAGACATCTTTTTAGTATAAAATTGAGCAATCTCTGAAACAGTAATTCCCATTGGATCTACTTTTTGACCAAGTACAGATCCATATGTAACAATACGATTAAGAATTGATCGTCTTGTTTTATCAGCAAGAACTCCAAAAATTTTGTTTAATAATCTGTCATTATACTTAACCATATGGTAGAATATTAACTATCTTGAGCTAGTTTGTCAACACTATCCTGAAGTTCTGGTTTGACTAGTAGTTGAAGTGAGTAATTCAGATAAATATATTTTATAAATATCTAAAATATGTTCTGCCCAAACTAATTTTTGCTCTTTTTTTAATGCCACAGTTGTCTTTTGCAACAATGGTTTTAATATTTCGTATTTTCCCAACTCCAATTCTTTATTGATTTTATGAAGAAACTCTATAGATATTTTATCATCGCCGATAGCCATATTATATGCAGATCTATAAAGAAAACCTATTGCATCGGCTTTTAGTGAGTATTTTAAGTTGTCCATAGTTCTTTTAAAAACTTTGAGACTAATTCGATAAACTTCGATCTTCTTTCAGAATCAATTATTTCCATGCTGGGATTATTCAAAGATGGTCTCAAATTAAACACCGCTGTTGTATCAATCACTTTTGTTTCAAAATTTATTCCACCACCCCAAATATTCTCTGTTATTGAACCACTTTCAAGTAATAATGGCTCTGCATCGGCATGCAATACACATCCAATAACAATTTTTTTGTCTACAATATCGGCTGTTATCTTCGTATATTTTCCATATTCAATAAAGAGTTGATCAACCTCATTTTTTGATAATTCGTTTGTATAAAGCTTCATACCAAATTGTAGCAAATATTTTCGAACTAAAAATGGTAAAATATAACAATAATAAACAGAGGGTAAAGGTAAAAAGGCAAAAGGAAAAAGAAGAAAGTGAGAGTTTATCAAGTTATAAAGTTAATAAAGTCTAATGTCCAACGACTGAAGACTTACGACTATATTGGAGAGGTCGCATAGTGGTCTAGTGCAGCAGTTTACTAAACTGCCGAGCCGCAAGGTTCCGAGGGTTCAAATCCCTCCCTCTCCGCCAAAACTTCGTTTTGGCGCAAGCGCCAGAGGTATATTTATAGAGATTCTATTTTCAAACAAATTCTTTATGTTAGAAAAAAAATGTCCCCCACATAGAAACTTGTTCACACCTACAGATACTGAATGTCATTCTCATGAAAGTGATGCTCAACAAGGTTTTCACAATTTTCATTGCCAACTATTACACTGTCCACATGCGTTGCGGGGGATAGCAAGATATCCTAATGAGTCTACATTTCCACCCAGAAATATAATGGAACGAATTGTATCAACGTTAGATGGAAATACAGTGGAACGAATTTTATCAAAGTTAGATGTCCTTTTACCAAAAAAATAATATATAATATATTATGAACCACATTAAAAAAAATCTTATTATATATATCCCTTTGTTTTATGCATTTACTTTTATATTAGTAATGACATTGTCCTTCATATTTGATAGAAATGGATGTATCGAACCAAAGGATAATTTTGGTCCTTTTGCACCACCATGTTATCTTCTCAGTAATATAGTTGGATATCTTTTAGTTCCATTTAGTTTGCTTCAGAATATTGATTTTACATATTCATTTGTAACTTTCTCATTACTTTTCAATTCTCTTTTTCTCTATCTTGTATTAAAAACAATCGTTGAATATAAAAGTAGAAAAAAGTCAAAATAATATTCTCAGTCAATATGTACCATCCCTTTAAATATAAATTTGATGATGGTCCCCTACCTTTACGAGAATTGCGATGTCATACTTTTACTACAGGAAATTGTAGAAGAGCTATTCAAGATTACTTGTACTTTACCCACAATCTTTTTCTTCAACCTGAACATGTATTATTTCCGAATGGATATTTGAATACTGGGAAATTTATTACGTCAAATGAAGTAGTTGATTTATCACTATATAATCAAGGAGATATAATTTATGCAGAACGAATCAAAGATAAAAAAAATAACCAGATAATTAGAAGTCCAGAACAATTTATGACACAAGAAGATTATTTGATCAATCTTCACACAGCAATTTTCATAAATGCAGATACAATTTATCATGCCACTTCTATAACCGGTGAAACATGCATATGGAATATAAACTTATTCTTTAATTATTATAAAATCATTGCTGTAAAACGGGTTTTATAACTAAAATTGCAAAGAATATTACCTCCATTTTATCCTATCATTATGGGATAAATTAAGGTACAATATAGGCTCACATTAAACATAACATCTATGGAAACAATAATCAGATTCGACAAGGTTACTTTTACATATCGCGATGAAAAACAAATTCTCGATGAGGTAGGATTTTCGGTACGAAAAGGCATGAAAGTCGCCCTCATGGGACAAAATGGTGCAGGAAAAAGTACCCTCTTTAAGCTCTTAACAGGTACACTCAAACCAACTTCAGGACAAATCTCAGTTGATAAAAGTATGACTGTTGCAACAGCTCATCAAGTCATAGACCAACTCGATAAAGAACTCACTATTGAACAATATTTTACAAAAGCATGTAACCAAGAACCTCATGAAGTAAGACGACGCATGGCATCTGTACTCAATGCAGTCAATCTTCACGCTCCAAATGATCGACTTGTAAAATCATTTTCAGGTGGACAACAAGCTCGATTATTACTCGCCTCCGCACTCATCCAAAATCCAGACCTCTTACTCCTTGATGAGCCTACAAATAATCTTGATCAAGCAGGAATTGATCATCTCATGTACTTTTTAATGTCATATGAAAATAGCGTCATCGTCATCTCACATGATGCAGACTTTTTGAACTCTTTTACACAAGGAGTGTTATATCTAGATAGTCATACAAGAAAAGTAGAACAATACGCTGGAAATTATCATGATGTAGTTAAAGAAATCGAGATAAGGATAGAGCGTCAAAATAGACAAAATGCACAGATGGAAAAAGGAATAAGAGATAACAAAGAAAAAGCAAACTTCTTTGCAAATAAAGGTGGAAAAATGAGAAATGTTGCAAAAAAAATGCGAGAAAAAATTGAGCAACTTGAAAGTGAAAAAGTTGAGGTAAGAAAAGAAGACAAAACAATTCGACCATTCTCTATCCCTGTTCAACAAAATATAGTGGGAGAAGTGCTTAAAATTAATTCTTACACAATAATACATAACCATACAATTATAAAAAAGAAATCCAATATCTTTTTGTTAAAAGATAAACATCTTTTGGTCATAGGTCCAAATGGCATAGGAAAAAGTACACTCATCGACTCAATTGCAAAAGGTACAGCTGAAGGAGCTATTTTAACCCCAGGAGTACGACTCGGTTATTATAGTCAAGATTTTAGTACCTTAAACTATGATGACACCGCATGGGATTCACTTTCCAAAGCAATGCTCGAAACGGGAGCAGGTGTCCTTAACGAACAACGACTCAGATCTGTTGCAGCAGGATTTTTGATCACTGGCGATCTGATGGGATCACGGATACGAAGTTTATCTGAAGGTCAAAAAGGACTCCTCTCATTTGCACGTCTAGTGTTGATGGAGCCGGGATTGTTAATTCTTGATGAGCCAACAAACCATATCAACTTTAGACATATTCCTGTGATTGCTCAGGCTATCAGTGAATACAAAGGTGCCCTCATACTGGTCTCACACGTTCCGGAATTTGTCTCTCAAATAAAAATACATGAACGATTGGATTTGGAAAAATAATTAAATAATTATTTTTTTAGTAACAATACTGGATACTTTGAAATGACCTACGAATTTCATTCGACATCATTTTTGCCTCATCAACCGTGATTCGTAAAAATAGTACATCAGCAATCAACTTCCCGATTGTCTTCATTTCCTGTTCCTTCATCCCAAGTCTCGTTAATTCATTTGTTCCAAAACGCAATCCAGTTTCATATTCAGTGTCATCTGCATTCATATAAGTACTACTCATGATCTCTGCTGACTCCAATAGTCTCATCACCTGCATAGCATTTTTATGCGTGTGAACAAGTACCGTATGCGACTGAGTAAACCCTTTGTGAGAACAAAGTACATCTACTCCATTGTGAAACATTGCCTGTGCCAATGTTTTTGCATTTTGTACGACTTGTGAAGCATATTCTTTCCCAAATTCCTGTGATTCAGATAATGTTACAGCCAGTCCCGCGATATGATGAGGATGATTATTTGAAACAAACAATGGAATCCCTTTCCAGATTTTCTCCTGAAATTTTTCAGCATCTGCACATGCTACTACCCCATGGTCAGGACCACCTAATGTCTTATTCGTACTAAATGTTAAGATATCTGCTCCTTCTTTTAAGGGATCTTGAAAGGATTTTCCCGCAATCAGACCTGCTACGTGTGCTCCGTCATAAATAACAAAAGTCCCCGTTTTTTGACATATTTCTTTTAATTCTTTTAATGCTACTGGAAATAAAAACTCCATCGCCCCAACAATAATAGCTTTAGGTTTATGAAAAAGTATTGCCTGCTCAGCTTTTTCAATATCGATACAAAATTCAACATTATTGAATGGAAGATACTCTATATTTACACCAAATAGTTTAAGGATTCCATTTTTATCATGACTATAGTGTCCTCCCTGTCTGACAGGCAGAGACATCACTGTATCACCTTTTTCAAGGACTGCATTATACGTAACCAAGTTGGCAACCATCCCCGATATTGGCTGTACATTTGCATACTCTGCAGAAAATAGTTCTTTTGTTAGACATACGGCAACCTGTTCTATCTCATCCAAAAAATCAGTTCCGGCAAATACCTTGTTCCCTGCTTCTCCATATGAATATCTATTTCCCATATCTGTCGATAACATCTGTTGCGTCATGGGACTCATCAGGTTTTCTGATGCAATGAGATTGAGCGACAAATTTCTGTAATTGGTATGAAGATGAGAGTATTTGAGAATACGTTGAAGTACCTCAGACTGGTTATGTGTGTTTTGGTGTAACATAAGCTATCCCTAATTTATAAAAAAAATCAGGGACGAATGTTACCATCCGCGGTTCCACCCTTCATTAGTACGAAATGTTTTCCACTAATCGTACTCTCTTTTTGTTCGTTTGCTCCAGGATGCCACTCCCTTCATCGCAAGAGATATATTATACCAAAAAAAACTCTTTTTATCCTTTTCTTCTTGAAATAATTTTTCTTGCACTACTTACAAATATTCCTATTAAACCAAGCAGTAGAGGAATGCCAAAAAGAATAACTGCAAAAAATATAGGAAATGCAATATCAAACGATAACGTAGAAAATCCTAAAGAGCGCTCACTTATTTCAATTGTTATTGGGGATGGGGATCTATTCAGTATACTGTCATATCTACCGATATTTTTATTTTGTTCTTTGAGATTTCGCATTTGATTTTCATTAACTAGTGCCAATAAAGATGAATAAGGAGATATAAAACTACTATCTCTCGAATAAGAGTGAAGTTTATCAAGAAATGCAATATCTGATATCCGAATAAAATCAGCATTTTTCAATTCTTGAAAAATACGTTGACGATTTGTAAAAGAGACCAAAGCAGAGTTAGTGCTCATTTTTTCGTTTTCCTTAATTGCTTTTAGAGTAATTCCCCAATAAGGTCCCACATATATATAATTGTCAGTTTTTTCTAATTCATGCGATAACGAAAACGATTGAATTGCAGATGCAACATCATCAACAGATTGAACTCCATATTTATAAAAGCGCGCACGAATACTTTCATTCATGCTTGTTACTAGTTCATCATCAGGTTGTATAAGATAAAAGTATTTTGCATTTAATTTTGCTGGAGCTAAATAAAATGTATTCAATTCACCAAGATTTGAGACAAGAATCACAGCATCATAACTAGCAGTTACCCGACTAAGAGCTGAATCAATGTTTGATGCTCCATAACTTGTAACATCAAAAAAGGAATCAAGATTATTTCTATTTATTGTAATAAGATCGCTGTATGAATCATTAAAAAACATAACTTGCAGATCGTTTTTATCAATGAATGAATTTGATTTAAGATACCCAACTAATTCAACTAAGAGTGGTTTAATCTTTTTTGAATATGAAATGTCAATTAGCAACAACATTTTAGTACCATAAATTGAATTCATTACGTCAAATCCATTTTCTAATGTGCAGGTACCCTTCGTAATCAACTTACTATTGTGCATATGACTAATGAGCATTGCGGACATACTGCTACCATATAATTTACTTTGAAGAATATTGCTATTTGAAATATTACATATATTGCCTATGTTATGTTTATCATAAGGAATAAAACCATTACCGTCTTCTATGTGAATTGCTTTTTTATCAAGAGTATATGTTGCTTTTGTTTTTTCAGCATCTCTAATATTTCCACTTTTTGTTATAAATGGTAGTTTGAATCCATTTTTGGTTACTGGAGTAAGATATGTAAATTGTACTTTCTGGTTAATGCCCTTGAGTATTCCTACGTCACCTCTAGCAGGTATTGGAAAAACACGAAGATTATATTGTCGAGGACCAGTCTGTTGAATAAGTGCAGGATCTAGAAATTTATTAACTTCCTGATTATAAACTCTTTCAGCAGATCCTCGTGGAGCTACAATTCCTTTGTACTCGAGAGACGGTCCAAGACGTAAGTCAATTATAGTTGCTTCCTGAGATAAAGAAAAATCATGAGTTATCTCTATCTGTCTTGAAGAAGTATTTACATATTCTTCAGTAAACGTAATCTGAGCAAACGCACCACTCATTATTGTCTGAGCATCAATTGTGCGCGATTTTATCAAAACTGGCCTACTACTTTGTTGGTTAAATAGATCATAATCAGGTCTATTTATATATGAGCTTGTGTTAAATAAATATTGATATATATCTTGATCATATCGATATTTAGGTAGTTTGCCATTATTAACAAACGAAGGTAATACAACCTGCGATGCAAGAGGATATGCAAACTTTATAAATATATTTCCAATAATGGATGCTTTTTTCTCATCTAGATCAAAAACCATTTTATACATCTGCGTGATTATATTATCTGATGCGCTGAAAAAATACGTATCAAATGGATAGATGGCCGCAATAAGCATTGTTTTTAAGTTTTTTTCGTCTCTAAAAAGAGATTTTGCAATGATTTGTTTTTCATTAAATGTTTTCGACTGTAATAATCTTGTTGTTTCGTCAACATATGGTTGTGGATTTTGTTGATATGAGAGAATAATTACTCCGATAACAATAAACAAGGCAAATATTCCTACATACGATACCAATTTTTTTGTCGTGAACATATTTAATAAAGATTTCCATGTTTTGAGAAATTCCTTTATCAAAATATAGATACTATAGTAAGGAAAAACCATTAAATATCCACTAATAACTACAATTACTATAAAAAATCCAGAAAAAATAAAAAATTGAAATATCGTTAATACAGGGAAATAACCGTATGAATCCTGCAACTTTGGACTCTGAATAATAAACTTTATAAATTGCCCCATTATTATTGGTACAAAAAAGGAGAAAATGACAGTGAAATACATCATATGCAACAACACATATTCTTGAAGCAATAAATATACCACATGATTCCTTTTTGATATATTAAAAGAATTGAGAGATAGAAAAAAAAGTAATATACAAGTGATCGGTATTGCAAATGAAAAAAACCAAATCACTCCTGATTTTTGTTGAATAAACGCTACATGTACAAACAAAAAAATAAGTATAGGTAATTCAAAAATAAAAAAGAGTTTTGTATAAAAATCATGGAATTTCTTTTTTATAAGAATAATAGCAAGAATAATAGAAATAATTGGTGTAAGACACAATATACAGGTAGATAATGCCTTTTCTATGGTAAAAAAACGTAATGATTCTTGTATATTTGAATCAGGATATAAGATAAAGCCTAAAAATATAATAATCAATATATTATATAGTATATTATAGCCCCAAAATACAGTTCTCATAAACCAAGGTTTTTGTTCATTTTTATAAGAAATTGATTTTTGATCTTCTGAATTATTATGAAGAAGCGAAATAAGCGTAAGTCTTATAATTTGAAACACTTTATCTTGAAAATGATCTGGAGTAATATCCTTCTTATTTGAAGTAATTGTTACTCTGCCAGCTTTTTCATCAACTTCTATTACGAAATCCTTAATTTCAGGATGTATTGTTTTGAGATGAGAACCTATCGCTTCATGAATAGACAATTGGATATCGTCATTATTTATTCCCGACTTAAGAACAAGCTCTTTTAATGTATTATATTCAATAATATTTTCATCTGACATATATTTAAATATATCATATTTCATAAAGTAACTTAAAATCATTTTTACTTATCTTCAATAAAGAAAACAGATATAGAGTATACTATAAACAAATCCTATGATGAAAAACACCACCTCATTTTCACAACAAGATATAAAAATATTATTATCTCAATATGCAATTGGGGAATATATTTCATCCTCATTATTTGAACTTGGATCTGAACAAACCACTTTACTAATAACCACTTCTAAAGGAAATTATGTGCTTAAATACTATGAAAATCGGTCAGAAAAACATGTCCATTTTGAATGCTCATTATTGAAGTATTTAAGAAGAAATAACATACCTGTGTCATCAATAATAACAAATATCTCAGGATCAGATATGAGTATGTTTAATAATCATCCTTTTGTACTTTCTGCATTTATTGAAGGCACTCATCCAAATGATCCAAAAATAATGCTAAATAAATCTCAGATATTTGAAGTGGTAAAAACAATTGCGAATTTTCATAATATCATCGTAAATTATCGACCTGACTATTTATTTGATCGCGAAATATTCTCACTTGAGTATTGTATGAGAGAATTTTGTTCAAGAACAAACAATAGTGAAAGAATTGATTGGATGAAAAAAGAAATTGAAGATCTTCAACTTCCTGAATTTTTGCCAAAAGGAATATGTCATGCAGATTTGAGTTTTTCTAATATTTTAATTCAGAATAATTCAATCACTGGAATTCTTGATTTTGACATGAGCCATTTCACTTTTTTAATTTATGATATCGCGAGTCTCCTCTATTGGTGGGCATGGGCTCCGCAAAAAGGAGTCATACCAGAACGAGCAAAAATAATTGTCCAAGAATATGTAAAGAAAAGATCGCTTACTAAAGAAGAAATGTACCATATTTATGATGCTTTAAAATTTATTACGCTCCTTGGTATTGCATGGTCTGAAGAAAAAGATTATGAATCAAACAAACAAACAGTGGAATTTTTAAATAGTATTGGAAGAGAACAATTTTATATCTTCACAACCTCTTGAGGGAGGCCGGTAACTTCAGATAATTGTTCTTCTGTTGTAGTGAGCACTGTCTGATAATCTTTCACCAGTTTTAAGACAAGATTTTTATTATTCGTATCAAGCTCAGAAAACACATCATCAAGAAGAAGTATTGGACGTTTTTTTAATTCAGATTCTATAAGAAATATTTCGTTAAGTTTGAGCCATACAACAGCCAACCGTTGTTCACTTCGTGATCCATATACATGCATACTTTTTTTCTCTTTTTCCGTCACCATCCGCACAATAAAATCATCTTTTTGTGGGCCTATTAAAGTCCGTCTAACCTTCGTTTCCAAATCAAATTTTTCCTCTAACCTCGCTTCTGAAAATTCATTTTTTACATATCCAATTTCAAATGACCTATTATCAATAAATTTATGCTCTAATAAAAAACATACATATTCCTCACGTTTTTTTTGAATATATATCGCCTGCTCTAGCAAATAGGTATTCCAAAAAATCAGTTCTTCTTTGAGGCGATGAATATCAGAATGATATTCAAGAACTTTGTTCCGTTTTCGTAATGCCTGCTCATAATTTTGCACCTTTTTTTTATATTCATGATCATGCATACCAATGACTATATTCACATATTCACGCCGTTTATCCGGTGAGCCAGTTATGAGCTCTATTTGTTCAGGAGCAAATAACACAGCTCTCGTTTGATAATTACTGTACGCATGATGTGTCTTAGTTGTTTTATTAACATGATATTTTTTTGTAAGCTTATCAACTGATTTATGCAGTAAAATCTGGAATAAGAACTCTGATCCATTATCATTCCATTTTGTTTCGATCAATCCTGATTCCTCATCCCATCGTAATAATTCTTCCTCTTTTGTTTCTCGAAAACCCACTCCATTTACACCCATGTAAATTGACTCAAGCAAATTGGTTTTACCTCGTGCATTTGGACCAACAACAATTGTAAGTTGCTCATGAATACCTACTTCGTATTTAACGTAGTTTCTAAAATTTTGAAGAAAGACATGTTTGAGAATCATAATGGTATCATTATAGCGTACGTAGTTCATCTTCATTTCTCATTTTTCGTCTTTTGTCTTTAATCTATTATTTTATTACTGTTCCCTTAAACTTCTTTTCTTCTATAAGATTTTTGAGATTATCAAAATCCGCACCGTTTGCAACAATCACCGTAAGACCAAGATCTTTTGCTAATTGTGAAGCAATAGGATCAAAGGGTGCATTCATACCGGGGATCCATTTTGTTCCAACAAGCTTTTCCATCTGTTGCCACGACATCTGTTCATATGGTTTTGCATCTGCATATTTATTTGGGTCCTTATCATACACCCAATCTATATTTGAGAGATTTATCAGTATATCAGCATCATAGTCGCGTGCAATCAACGTAGCACAATAGTCGGTAGACCACCCCGGCTTCCAACCAGCAGAGACTACTACAGGTTCAACCCAATGTTCTAGTTTTTTATCATAATTTTCGATAATTCTTGGATGCGCAAGATCAGTAAAAATTGTACGTAATAAATGTCCATTTAATCGAGATGAATGGATACCGAGCCAGTCAAGATCCTCTGAATTGAGTGTTCCTATCACATCTTTTCCTGCATCGCGATATCGACGCGCTGTCTGACCACCACCTGCAACAAGAAAAAATCGTTTACCATTCTTGACTTCTTCTCGAATAAAATTATTTAGTTTTATTAGAAAATCTATGTTAATATCATCACCGGGTACAAGTATACTTCCTCCAATAGATATCACAAAGGGTTTATTTGTTTCAATATGATCTGAGGTCATAAAAGGATAAAAAAACATACTTCTTATTCATTGCCATTTTCTATTATACGTTGTTTTTTGAAAACTACAAGTTGACATAACTAAAAAATCCCGCTTTCAAGTCCAAATACAAAAGCAATCAACCGAACAATAAAATAAGACAACAATAATAACACAAATCCGACAAATCCTCCCGTTAATTTAGCCTGTGCCTTTTTAATATTTTCAGCGCTTCCTCGAGATAATAAATAATCGTATCCTGCCCAGATAATTGTAACGAATAATATAATTCCTGCGAGCGGAATCAAAGCATATGTCGCTACATTGATAATATCTGATAAATTATTTACCTGGGCTCCTGTAGCAGGATTAATAATTTTTGGTCCTTGAATTTGTTTACCTCCGATGTTTAGCTGTGCGAAAAAATGAAACATACAAATATGAAATAGTAGATAATATACCAATTATCATACCATGTATAAGAATGGTAATAAAGAGATAGAAATTAATTTTTATAAAAATCGGCTCAAGTAACTGAGATGCAAAGCCTGAACCTAAAAATGAAACAATAGACCCACGAATAAAATACATAATAAGACTAATAACGATAAAAAATGCTGGTAATACGTATATACCATCTATCATGTCCTGACGAGATGAAAACATAGTAGATGAGATTACAAAAATAGTATAGGCATGTACAACATTCATCCCTATACTCCCTTGAAAAAATGCTCCAAAATAAGACATAGAAAATAAAAAAATGATACCAACGAATACTGGAGCAACTCCTACGAGAGTACCCCGAAATACATCCTTTTTATCATAAGTAATATATCCCAACTTCAGTTGTCCAGTTTTCCATGATGGAATGAGTGAAATTGTTCTCACTTTTAATCCAATTGATACAGCCATCACTGCATGAGCTAACTCGTGTAATACAGTTCCGGGAAAATACAACAATGAGATTACAATATATACTGGATTATCATGCTTTATAACATATCTTAACCGTTCGTATAAAAGTTGAATGCTCTTCCTTGAAATAAAAAAGATAAAAAAAAGGAGTACTGGAAATATCAAAATGTGGGAAATAAGATTGATCTTTATCATAATTTCACAAATAGATACAGTTTACAATCCCTTCACAGGAGTTGACATAAGTCGTATAGTTGACGATGGAGTTGATGTAAACTGAGCCGATGTGCTAACACCAAGGGTATTTTCAGAAACAACTTCGTTAGCTAGTTTTGCCAACTGACTACGATATGGTGTAACCGTTGGAAGAATATTTTCCTGAACATGATCGACCGATGCAATAGGCATCGGGGCCTGTCTTTGAAGCAAAACAGATATAAATGCGATATGCACTCCGATGGTAAATAACCCTATAACTACCATCACAAGATCAAACCTACGATCACGTTTATAGTAATGCTTTTTCTTGAGTTGCTCGATATTCAATGGAGTATGTTTTAGTTTCATAGTCATCATAACGCAAAAAAATTATTCAAATACGGGTATTAATATGTTATCTATTATACCTGCGTATTTCAATACCAGTTACATAAGTCTATGATGCGGGAACTGATGGAACTTGTGGATTTATATTATTTTCCTGATTGCTATCTGTATTAGCATTTGTCTTTTGCTCATTGGCAACATCTCCGTTATTGTACCCTACTTGATTATCTAATTGTGATGGAATCTCTATATCTGCTTGAACTTCTTCAACTTGTGGTGTCATTTCTATAGCTTTTGCTTCTTCGGGTTTTTGTATCTCATCTATAAGTGGTAAATATTCATCATATTTTTGAGCCAAAACCTTTGCTATTTCCAACGTATCAGCAGGAAAATTTCTCGTGATAAATTGTGCAACATCCAATGGTGTGAAATTTTGTACTGTCTCAGTAGTATTGCCTGTCAAATCTGGCTTTTCAATATTAAATACAAAAGCATCGCCATCATAATCAACAGTAACAATATCTCCCTGTGTCATTTTTCCTTCTATGATAAGTGATGAGATCGGATTTTCAACAACTTTTTGTATTGCTCTGCGTAATGGACGAGCACCATATACAGGATCAAACCCAGAACGAACAATTTCTTTTATTGCAGTATTAGTAAATGCAAAGCCCATATCTTGTTCTTCGAGTAATTTTCCGACAGATTTAAGTTGTAACTTTACAATCTTCATCATATCTGCAAATTTGAGAGGTTCAAATACAATTACTTCATCAAATCTGTTTATCAATTCAGGCCTAAAGAACTTGCGCAACTCATCCATAACCTTTTCTTTGACTCCACTATATTTTTTGGTACTATTCTCTTCTTCAATTGCTTGTTTTTCTGAAATTTCTTTATCTAAGGGGAAATTTACTCCAAAATATACATGAAGATCAGATTGTTTCCATATCGTAGTTCCAGACTCTTTATACCATATATTTTCACCCATAATAACAATCTCTTTGCCATTTGGAGCAAATGTATGTACATCCCAATATCCATTTGGAAATATTGCCTGAACTTTACTTGGATTCGCCAACTCAACTGTATCACTTCCAAAATAATCCTTCAGAAGACCTGTTTCCCAATTGGTCGAACTCTGTTTTCTTCTCCAGAAACGATCCTTATATGTTACAACTTCTCTATCGTCTGTTGTAAATGTATGTGTCTTTAGTTTTGCCGTTGGCAACTGCTCATCTGGCGCATCAGGTAACGCATTGGTTACAACATTGTCCTTAAAATATTCTATCAATGTTGTTGTAGTCCATGTTTTTTCCGTTGTTGATGATCTGATATACAGCACATTACCTTTAGTTATCGCTTCTATACCCTGAGATGATATAGCATGCGTCTCATATCCAAGAATTGGAAAATCTTTTACTTTATCTCCAGATGGTTCTTGATTTGTTTGATTAATTTGTTGTCCTGAAAAATAATCAAGCAACATACCATTTTTCCACAACAAAGCTACATCATCTGACTTTTTTTCCACCGAGATACGAGCGTTATTTTCAACTTCTGCACCAGATACTGGTTCTTTTGTAATATCACGTTCAAAATACTTTGAACCAATAGTTAATATCTCTCTCCCTCGAGGGGAAAAAGTATACGTAGACAATACTGGTGGTTCCTCAATATCTGCTTTTCCTCCTTTTAATAATTCTTCCTGAATTACTTTTGATCCAATATTTGAGGTACAGATCACAACCGAATTTTTAAACGAAACGGTGTGACCCTTGTTATCAGTCAGACGTCCATCATCAAGAACTTGAAGTAAAATATTAAAAATATCTGGGTGAGCCTTTTCAACTTCATCAAAAAGCACTACTGAATATGGTTTCCGACGAACTGCTTCTGTGAGCTTACCGCCTTCTTCATATCCGACATAACCCGGAGGAGCTCCCAATAGTTTTGCAACTTCGTGTTTTTCCATGTACTCTGTCATATCAAATCGAATGACGGCCTCTTCCTGACCAAATAAAATATCTGCAAGCGTTTTGGCCAACTCTGTTTTTCCAACTCCTGTTGGTCCTAAAAATACAAAACTTCCAATAGGGCGTTTGTTTGATTTTAGCCCCGCTCTTCCTCTTCGTACTGATTGAGCAACAGATGTAACAGCTACTTCTTGACCGATCATACGTTCATGCATGATTTTTTCAAGACTTGCAAGTTTTTCTGTTTCAGATCCACTTATTTTTGCAACAGGAATACCAGTCCACCTCGATACAATATCTTTTACAATTTCGATGGAAACTGCACTTGTCGTTTGTCCTTTTTTCATCTCATAAATACTCTTTTTTTCAGAGAGCGATCCTTGAACGTCATCAATTTTTGATCGAAGAATACTAGCCTTTACTTTATCTCCCGATTTTTGAGACTCAGTCAATTCTTGTTTGAGTTGAGCAAGACGTTCTTCGATAGATTTGATTTCTTCTGGAAGAGAGAGTAACGGCAACCTCACTGCTGATGCTGCTTCGTCTATCAAATCTATTGCCTTATCGGGAAGAAATCGATCGCCAACATATCTTTTTGACAACTTTACCGCCGCTTCAACTACCTCATCAGGAATTTTTACCTTATGAAATGCTTCGTATTTGTCTCTAATCATCTTCAACATTTTGATTGCTTGTTCTTCCGTTGGTTCTGGAACAACTATTGGTTGGAATCGTCTCTCAAGTGCAGGATCTTTTTCTATATATTTTCGATACTCTGTTAATGTGGTTGCTCCTATAAGTTGAATCTCTCCTCGAGCAAGCGCTGGCTTCAAGAAATTTGATGCATCAATCGATCCTTCACCAGACGATCCTGCGCCAACAATTGTGTGAATTTCATCAATAAATAGAATAATTTTTCCTTGACTTGCTTTTACTTCCTCTACCAGATCCTTCATACGCTGTTCAAACTCACCTCGATGTGAAGCGCCAGCCAATATACCCATCAAATCAAGTTCTAAAATTCTTTTATCCATTAACGATTCCGGCACCTGTTTTGAAACTATCTTTTGCGCCAGTCCTTCAACAACTGCAGTTTTCCCTACTCCTGCTTCTCCAACAAGAGCTGGATTATTTTTTGATCTTCGCGAAAGTATATGAATGATGCGTTCTATAACCTCTGATCGTTCAACAACTGGATCTAACAATCCTTGTGAAGCCTTTGCGGTTAGATCTATAGTAAATTGCTCAATAGTGCTTTTTGTTTTTTCTGCTTGTTTCCCTTCTTTATCAAGCCCTTCTTTTTTGCCAAGAATTTTTTTGTTTAATTCTTCCTTTGTTAATCCGAGTTTTGCTAATATTCGTGATGCAACACCCTCTCCTTCTTCAAAAAGTGCTAATAAAATATGCTCAGGAGAAATAAATTCAAATCCTAATTTACGAGCAATAATAAGTGAATTATCAATAATCAATTTGACACGCGGTGATAATTGTGGTTTGGATTTAGATTCTTCTTTTTTGTAAAGCTTTGCCAATTCTGTTTCAATAAGTTGTGGTTGGATTTTCAATTCAACAAGAACTTTATATATCTCACCATCTGAATTTAATCCATGAAGTATGTGTTCAGAATCTATATACACATTTCCTAATTCCTGTGCCTTATTATTAGCTGATAAAAATACTCTGTTTGAGCGTTGTGTCAAATGAGTCATCACATCTAGATCGTTGTGTTTATTTTGCTCTGTACTTGCAACTTTAGCAGATGGGTTAGTTTGATTTGACTGAACAACTGGTTTTTGAGTTATTGGAGGAGTTACTTGTGGTGGCGGTTGTATGTGTTGTTGTGATAATGGTAGTTGTTGAGATTGTTGTTGTATTTGTGGAGACGGAGCACCAATTCCATTAAATGGCACACCTCCCGAAGAAGTAGCTCCTATCCCATTATATGATTGACGAGCGACTTGAGGAATAGCCTGTTGCGTCTGAACAACTTGTGGTGGTCCTTTTTGCACTGCAACATTTGCACCCTGTGGAGGATGTGAATTTTTCATAAAATCTAAAAAGTTCGGCATATTTCCATTATGAATAAAATTAAAATCAATGTCAAATCATATATTAATTTACTCTTCACTATTTGCTATACTGAAATATGTATTTGTTGTCATCCCCTTGAAAAGGGGAATCCAGTATTAAATCTACTAATTTCATTATGATGATTAGGTTCTGGATCCACTTGAATTCAAGTGTAAACCCGCTGGAGTTTACCCCGATATTTGTCGGGGCGAGGATGACGTCCCAAATTATGATGCTGAATTTTGAACTAGTACTAGGATGACAAAAAAGTCAAAATATTTTCAATTTCCAATTGTTAGAATTAAATATGAATGAACCAATTATTAAAGAATCTCTTATATATACTATTACTGCAATCATAGTAGTAATAATTTTTGTATCTTCATTTTCTCTTGCTCACGCAGAAGCGTCATCAAACGACACTACAATTCAAACGGGTTTACTTTCTAGATTGATTAATGTTCTTATACGGGTAGATAATGCACCCGTTCGTCAACAGATAATGAAAAAATACATAACATCAAGTCAAGACAAACCAACACCCTACCCAACCTTTTCAGTAATTCTCAAAACTCCTGAGTTTGGAAGACAACTCGTTACAACATTTGCCGAAGAAATACAGGCAAAATGCAAAGCAGATGATATTGCAGGACGTGTAACTCGTGAAAATGTTTCGTGTCTTCGCAAGATCTCACTACCTATCGATGCTAAGCTTCAAAGAATAGCAATAAATGAGATGTCATTGTCTGCCCAAGATCATGAGACACTACAATGTGTTCATTTTGTAAACGCAATGTCCATCATATCAACAGGTGTATACCCACAACGAGATGGATTGGCGATTGGTAATGCAAAAGACTATGCAGTGCGAGTACCGGACAATTTTGTATATATAAAAAATATAAAAGATGTTTTTCCCAAACTCGGTGATTTAGTCATATTTGATTCGGGAGAATTTGGACATATCGCATATGTTCTGCGGATATTTGATGCAAATACATTTCAAGTCGCAGAAAGTAATTTTGACGCAAAAGGCACAGTAGATACTCATCGAATTGTCGCAAAAGATGATCCAAGTCTGATTGGATGGTTACGATTTGATCCAAATCTCAAAATATCTTCTAATACGAATTAATTATATGAGAAACCATTATTTTTCAATGTCTTTAATTTTTTTATCAAGCATCACAATGTTTGTAACAGGATTATTCCTCTATTCTCAAAAAATACCAAATAGTAAGGTTCTCTCTGCGATGACCCAAAGAACGGTAGTATCTCCAACACATTTACCAGATACCAAACCAGAACAAAGATACAAAATATATCTAGAATTTATGAAAAATAATCACCCTGATATATATCTCACTTCTTTTTTACCCTACAATTCTGATAAATTTGACGTATCTTACACATATAAAAACGGTTTTGTTTATAATGTTATATTTTACGGTACAATTGATATACCATCATTACATAAATGGTTGAATGAATTGGGATTAAATAGTTCACAGATCAGCACGCTTCCAATATATTATGAAAAAAAAGAATCGAAATAAATCATCCGACCCAAAATTTATCATATGGTTATTCGTAATAATAGTGGGCCTTATATTATTCCAAACTACATATTATATCTTTACACTATCATCAAGAGCTCAAACTCCAACTGTCAAACAAGGTAATGTTCTCGATTTCCTTCATACATTTGAAAATACCAAACCAGAAGATTTACTTATACGAGTGAGTCCACGACCTACGATTACGCCCTCAATTGATACATCAAGTGACGACTCATCGAGTGCAGATGGGGTTCCAAACAGCTCATATGTAAATTCAAAAGAAATTATTGCATTTCTTGCCAGCAATGCAACTTATCCACAAAACATAATAGACATGGTAAAACCATGCTTTACTCCAGAAAATATTTCATATTATAAATTCGGAGAAGCAAAAACAGGAGTTCCATGGCAAGCATTTGCAGGCATTCATTATCGAGAATCTACCTGTGATAATACTAAATCTCTCATCAGTGGACGTTCATTTGGAGATGTTGAGACTGATACCCCTATAGCAGATTGTATAAGTAATACAAACCCTGATGCAGGCCCTGTATACAATGGTGTTGGATGTGTGTATAAAAATTTTAAGGTTTCTACTTTATTTGCAGGCAAAGTATTTAAGGATAAAATCGGAGGAAATCCACCAAAAACAAAAGAAGAACTTATTAAAGCATTTGCAGGATACAACGGATGGGGAAATGAAAATTGTACATCATCACATCCAAATTGTTATCGACACTGTCCTGCAAAATTCAAAGGTGATGATCATAATTACGCCACTGCGTATCTCGATAATGACCATGTTCCTATGTGTATCAGATGTCAATCCGACGGGGTATGTGGATCATCTGCACCCGAAGCACGTCCCGGAGCTGCTACAGTCGCATTAATAGTTGGTCAATTGTCCGGAGGTAAATAATATGAATCACACCAAATTGATTGTCATCGCGGGATCTTTCACCATTGTGATAGTTCTCGTAATTATTGTAAATTCATTATCCGTAAAAAAACCTGAACAACCAATTTCAGAGAATCCAACTCCAATAATTTCACAATCAGCTCGTTCTAATTCGTCAAATAACACCCCACCAGTTGCTCATTTAGATACTACGCCAATTCCGCTCAGACCAACGATCAACTTTGCAGATAAATTTGATCCAAGTTCTCAACTTATTGTGGAGTCAAAAAATTCTATAAGAAAATTACCTATTCCTTATACAAAAGAATTTGTAGCATCAAATAAAATAACTACTGAAATAGTTGTCCCTGATCATCAAACAAATGATTGGTCTCTTCAAATATATATAAATTATATTAACTTTTCATCACAACCGGGAGATACTGATTATGAAAGTCATAGACAAGCTTTCAAAGAAACAGCAAAGGAACTATTTCGATGGATGAATTCCTATGGTGTAAGCCCATCTGATATTTATATCGAATGGGGTACACGCAAAATTGAACGAGATACTGCACAAAAGTGGTTGACAAATTGATTGACATTTGAAAAATAAGTCCTTAGAATGAAATAGTACCTTGTTTATTATCACACATGAAATCACAACTTAAAAATATCATCGATAAGTTTTCTAAATTGATTTTTGCACTTTCAATTTTACTCGTCGTATTTGGAGTAATGTTGCATTTTATTGTCTCAAATCGACTTCCGATAACAGATATAAAAACTATCAATACTGCTTATATCAATAACCTTTCCAAAAATACTTCTAATATTACTCCCGAAAATAAATCCTTACAGGTACAGTTGACTCGAGGAATTTTCTGTTTAAATGTTGGTGCATTTTGCTCTGATTCAACAACTGAAGAAGCCCAAGATAATCGTGGAGTATTTGGATCTTTGGGAAGTATGGCGTATTTATTATCTACTCCTCCAGCATCAGGAATACAAAATATACAAAATACCATGGCAAATGCAGGTCTTATTCCTTCTGCTTATGCTGCGGAAGGTATAGGTTTTGCAGGACTAAAACCCATTCGAAACATTTGGATCGTTTTTCGAGATATTTCTTTTACAGTCATAGTGATGTATGTCTTAGTTATAGGATTTTTAATTATGTTTCGTACTAAATTAAATCCTCAAACGATAATTAGTGCCGAAAATTCTTTGCCCCGTGTTGTGTCAACACTTATCCTTATATCTTTTTCATTTGCAATCGCCGGTTTTATGATTGATCTTATGTATGTAGCTATGGCTGTAATCATAGCTTCATTAAAAGGTCAAAATATGGACTTTTATAATGTCCTTGATTTACAAAATAAATATCTTTCGGCTTCTCCAATGATAATTGATGAATCTTTATATCCAAGAATTATGACAAATGACTCTCCTGATGCAGGAGTATTCATTAACGGTATTCTAAACTTTTTTCTTCCTATTAATTTAGGTGCCAAGTTATTTACGTCTGGTATAGTTGCCACAAGTATTTTAAATGTATTTCCTGATAGTATTCGTGATTTTTTTTACTCAATAGGTAGTGTTGTTTCATTGCTCATTGCAAATGCTATGTCTGGAGATTTGGGCTGGATTGGTAAAGGAATAAAAGTTATTAAAGGAATTAATATAATGGGCACTGCTGCAACTCCTCTTGCTGAATTACTAAGTATATTTGCGTCTTTCGTACTTTGGAAGATCTTTGCAATGATTGCTGTACCTGCTTTAATGGCATTACTGGTTTTATGTACGACTATTGTGTTGTTTTTTCGTATATTTTTTATGCTATTTTCCTCATATATCAAGATAATAATGTTTAGTATATTTTCACCTATATTTCTTCTTATGAATATTATCCCAGGAAACAAAGCCTTTGAATCTTGGATAAAAAATATGTTTGGAGAAATTATGACATTTGTTGTCACTACCACACTGTTTGTAGTTGGATTTATTCTTGTTAATACACTCTATGTATCTTCTGTAACTTCAGCTATGCCAGGAAGCGATCGTGCTAATTCTATTTTAGTAATTCCAGGAACATATAGTCCTATGTGGGTTCCACCCTACCTCATGGGTATAAATCAAAGTGCCCTAGCACTATTAATTGGATATGGGGTACTGTACTCAATCCCAAATATAGTAAAGATGCTTAAGGAAGCAATAGGAATCAAAAAATCACCTCTCAACATAGGATTAGGGACATTCCTTGGCGCTGCACCTCTTGCAGTTGGTTCAGTAGCTGCAATGGGATTACAATATGCAACCATACTAAATATGATTCCAATGGGACCAGTGGGTCAAAACGGTCAAAAATCAGGATTGCTTGGATATTTGGGTGGTAAAGTCGCGACAGCTCTTACTCCATTTGCGAAAAATGTTGCTGGAAGTATGGGTGGTCCTCCGAAACCATAACTCAAATATAATTATATTTAGTTACTTACAAAATCTATGCTATACATTTCTCCCATTATTGAGCACAATCACTATGTTCTCGCTATCTTAAAATTTGTATTGTACTAAAGCATACACTCGACATAAGTACCCCTCCTCGCTCCTCGGGACCGTCAAGTGCATTGTGTCTGGGATGGAATTAACTGATAACTTTGAAACGAAGACACCGCATATTTCATCCAATTTGATTCTTCAAAATCTTTAATAACAATAAAAACATAATCAAGAACATTCTCAGGACTTTCAAAAGATAATTTGTTTTTTGTTGCTTTTCTGATATTACGATTTAGATTCTCAATACTATTTGTTGTATATATCATACGTCGTATTGTAGGTGGAAATAATATATATGTGAAATAATAATTGATAGTATCAGGATTGAAATATCGTCGTATCTGGCTATACCGTCCTTGCCATTTATGTATGAATAATTCAACTTTTTGTAAACATGATGTAATTGTTGCATCAGATCCAAAGTTATCAAACACTGCCTTTAAGTCCTGTGCCATTTCATTTTTATCTTTTGGTCGAGTTGCGAGTAATATGTTTCTCATTTTATGTACAACACATTTTTGAAATTGTGTCTTGGGATAGGTTTTCATAATACTATCTTCCATCCCTGTTAATCCATCTCCTACGAATAAATCTATGTTCTGTACCCCTCGTGCTTTGAGTTTGTGTAAATATTGTTCCCATGTTGTTGCTGATTCTGTTGGGTTGATTTCAAGTATGAGTAATTCTCGTTTCAGATCTTCCCGCAATCCGTATGCAATATATACGCCCTCTTTGCTGTATGAATTTCCCCGTCGTACGGTGATAAAGAGTACATCAAAATACACAACGAGATATCGTTTCTCTAATGGTGTACTTTCCCATGCTTCCCGTATTTGTCTAAATCCTTTTGCCATATTGGTGATGCTTGTGGCTGATATGCTATTTCCAAAAAAGCTTTTCATTAGATCTTCTATATCTCGACTTGTCATACCTTTCTTATACAGTTCCAGACAAAATTGATTCCGTTCTTCTTCACTTATTTGTACCAGTTGAAGTGAATCAGGTTGAAATGTTCCACTACGTGTTCTTGGTACCTGTATATGTAAATTATGTGTCTTAAATGATTCAAAGAGTCTTTTATAAAAGCCATTTCCCGGATACGCACCCCGTTCCCTGTACCAGTTAACACGCTAAATAGAACATCCTA
>JBAXPW010000013.1:0-27408 GCA_037132015.1 Candidatus Roizmanbacteria bacterium | reverse complement strand
TTTTAGGATGTTCTATTTAGTGTGTTAACTGGTACAGGGAACGGGGTGCGTATCCGTACTTTCGATAAATCGTTTCCCTTTGTCGTAAAGTTCTGGTTTATCATGAAAAAATAAAATCAACTCCATCTGTAAATCTCTAAAATCAATATTCCCTAATTTATCACACTGTGTAATTATTGATTGAATATCAATAACGACTTTTTCTATACCATCTACAGTTGCATCTATAAATTTTTGAAATAAAATATTATAAAATCGAGGAGGCAGCTGCATCATCTTATCTTTGAAAGGCTTTATTGCGAATTCAAACAATTCTATGTTATTAACAGATAAACCATTATCATTTTTCAAAATAAGCTTATTCATATCATAGATATCGCTATTTTGACCTAAACTTGATTGAAAGAAAACTTTTATAACTTTTTGAAGATTCTCTTGACTTGATCGTGTGTTTGTAATTATTGATTCAACAAGTTCGCTTCTACCGATAGATAATCCCTCCTCTTCTCTGTTAAACAATTTTTGTATATCTAAAAATAGCAGTAATTCTGGTGAAACTACTTTATCATAAAAATCTGAAATTATTTTCAAAGATCTTTGAATGTCTTTACTAAATGAAGAATGATCATCTTCTTCAACCGCTTGAAATTCATCTACAAAATTCGTTGCTCTATTATTACCTATTGTAAAGCCACTTCTGATCACTTCTGATGACGTGTGCAGATCTCCTTCTTGCGACATTTTTTCAATTTTTCTTGACACATATTCAACATTTTCATATATACGTGTTTGTCTATAGTTCCCGACAATAATATCATCTGTTTTACTTCCTGGTTCACGAAGATCTACCACCAATTGCTCAAGGACAACTAATTCATCAGACCATCTTTGATTGTTATGCCTAGCCAAAACATCTGAGATGTCACGTTTTGAGAGAATAGGATGCGAATATTCACGATAAGCAACTACCGGTGATCCAATCAGATATATTCTGTGTGCCATGTCTAGAACTTTTTTTTGTTCTGAAGTAATCTGCTCGTTTGAACTCATAAATTCTATTAACGGTATAAACGCTTTATGATCTTCTACAGTATTACCACCTAAAGGAAATAAAAACCTATATTTTTCCAAATCCCGACTCATTCCTACATATTGCTCTTTCGGAATTTCTACCAATTTCTTCAACATCGGAACTATCTGCTGTGTATCTTCACTTCCAATAATTTTAAGACTAAAATCAGCACCTAATTGATGCATACGTTCACAAAGCAATGAAACATCCCCAACTTCGTGTAACCTATCAATAACTACATTTTTCTGAACTTGAGTATAAGCATTAATAAGTGCTAATTTAGCGAGTCTTGGAGTAACGCTATCTATTGCCTCTGCCTCAAGAATTTGAAGAACTCGATCTGGATTTTGTACACCTTTAGAAAGCAAAGTCAACAAAGTTCTTGCCCGTTTCAGTTGGATTTCAGCTCTATCATGCCACGGTAGTGCACTTTGAGCTGATTCAACTTTTTTACTCCCTTGTTGAAGTTTTTCTTCATATGCAGGTTGTGATTCTACTCTATCATCCATTTTTTTACTTTCTATAAAAGCATCTGTGACCTCTTTTCTTTGCCTTTCATTTTCTCTTGCAATTTGTTGTAATGATTTTTCCTCTCCAAGGCCCAATGCTTCTCGTTCAGCAGAGTACTTGGAGGGTTGTGCAGTTGCTTCAGGTTCGATGATTTTTTCTAGTGGAGCAGATGTAACAGTAGAAATAGCTACTTTTTCAGCATCTGGTGGTGGGCGGGTGGCTAAACCTACTAATGCTTTTTTTCCTTCTCCTCTTCGAGCAAGTACAGTTAGTTGGCTTAACCAACTTCGCATCTGATCAGGTAAAATTTCTCGAGCTGTCGCGAATCTCGGCATTTCTGACTGTTTTTGAGTACCTGAACGTAATATATTATTTTGCCCTTGTTCTGTCATATAAAATATCTTGAATCTTTTCCTTCACATGTTCAATTTGTTTTGAGTTTTTTTTGTCATGCAACATTTTTGAATATTTGATATAAATTGAAGTTAATTCAGGATATATTTCTTTAAGATGGGGGAATGCATTTTCAAGAAATTTGTCATCAATATTTTCAGGAAATAAATCAAGGACTTGCTGTGCAATATGTGCACATTCCTTTTCATCCAGTTCACGATCAGAAACTTTTTTAATTAAAAACAATGCAATCTCAGATTCAATTTGAGCCAATATTGGTATATTTGACAGCATAAATAATAATATCACATATTTGACTTTAAACTTTAGACAAGCTTACGTTAAAAAACATGGATCCTGATCTACATCGGGATGACCCGCCGAATAAACTTTATGAACTCTTTTGGCTTTGCACTTTAGACTTTCGACTTTTTCGATTATACTATCCTATGCTATATCATACCTACCGACCACGAACAATTGCCGAACTTGATAATAGTTCTGTTAAGGAAATTATTTCTTCACTACTTGCAACAAATAAACTTCCCCATGCATTTTTATTTATCGGACAAAAGGGAACAGGAAAAACTTCAACGGCTCGCATAGTTGCAAAGGCAATCAACTGCCTTAATAATACATTTGCAGAAAAAGGTACCTCAACAGAACCATGTAATACATGTCAGAATTGCACCTCTATTGATAATGGATCATCACCCGATGTTACCGAGATGGATGCAGCATCTCACCGAGGAATAGATGAAGTTCGACAACTCATCAAAGATGCTATGTTTGCTCCAATCCAAAATCGATATCGAGTTTTTATCATCGATGAAGCTCATATGATCACAAATGATGCATTTAATGCACTATTAAAAACTATTGAGGAACCGCCAAAACACACTATCTTTATTCTTGCTACAACAAACGAAGAAAAAGTTCCAAAAACAATCGTATCCCGATGTGTCAAAGTAAACTTCGGAAGAGCACAGTCAGAAGATGTGATGCATATGTTTAATAGAATTCTTTCAAACGAAAAAGTAACCATCGAACCATCAGCATTAGAGCTCATTATTAGACACAGTGAATCATCCTTTCGTGATGCGACAAAATTATTAGAAGAAATTATCATTCAAAAACGATTTACATATGAGGCAATTCAACAGTATCTTGGAGTAAATACCACAGATGAAGTGCTTCTACTTATTCAAACAAAAACACTAAAAGAATGTTTGCAATGGTCTGAGACATTTTTAAAAAAAGGAGGATCAGTCAAACATATGCTCGAAGCACTCCTTGACGCTCTTCGAGAATATTTACTTATTCAAAATAAGGTCAAATCCACAGACAAAACCTCTCCGTTCACCATAGGACAAATAGTACAAGGAATGCGAATATTTAACGAAGGATATCAATTATTACGATCAACTCCTATCGAAGCTCTTCCACTTGAGATTAGCATCGTAGAGTTCTATAATGTAGTGCACAGAAAATAATTATAATTTCTTAATTTTATTATGATGAACCCAATGGATTTGGCAAAAATGCAACAACAAGCACAACAAATGCAAAAAGATTTACAAAAAGAAGAAGTTGTGATCGATAAAAACGGCGTTCACGTCGTCCTTCGTGGAGACCAAACTGTTCTTGAGGTCTCTGTTGATGGAATCATCGAAAATCGTATCGCAGATGCAATAAACGAAGCAGTAAAAAAAACTCAAGAGCTCGCAGCAAAAAAACTCCTCGCAATGTATGGACAGAAATAGGTTGTAGATGGTAGGGAGTTGTATTTAGACGCTTTTAACAGTATGAGTGATATATTGAGCTTTATTTTTCGTGGAATAATTTTGTTGAGTATTCCTACTGCTATAATCCTTATTCCTTTGCAACTTTTAAAGTTCTTTAAAAAAGAATCCGTACTTGTAAAGGTTATTCTTGTTATTATATTAACTCCAGTATTGGTTGGATTGTTTTTTATTGCAGGAACAATGTTATTAGCACTCATCACAACATTTGAACAAAACACTAATATCTGCTTTGGCATTAGCTGTCGGATCAATTTCTGATCAACTCAGTTGACCGTACAAAGTAGCTTCAGTAATACCGTCTATTTTATATACTCGGTTCAGTCGACTTTTCATACGTTTTACACTTATATCATCTGGAGCCGTCGAAACACAGGTATGTACCCAAGAGCAAGCTTTGGACTCAGGTTTCACAGCAAGCTGCGAAGTATCATACCTTCCGCCTTTGGCGGGATAAATGAATAACTAAGTAGCAAGCAGAGGGAGAATCCTAACCTAAAAGGGAATATGAAAACGCATACAACTTCGGGCTAAAAGACATTAAGAAATACTATCATCGATAAAATAGTTTATAGTCATATCGTTTAGTTTTATATTCTGGTGACTTATATGATAAAAATACATATCCATCTTCAACCTGAAGTTCTGTGATATTTAATGAAAAATAATATGGACCATATAGTGTCTTCTCTGTATTTGCAGGGGCAATATTTAAGCTAATACCATTTGCATATGGACGTATATATGGAATATCTACTACAATAATCTGAGTAAGTGTACTAAATGATATCCCATCATATGCAACTATGTCTAATAACTGATTATTTATACGTACAATGTAGGGTTTTCCCTGTACTCCAGATGAATTTGTAAAATCCGGTGTTAAGATATATGTACCTATCTTAGGTACATTTACTTGTATTTTTAACCGAATTAAATTATAACCTTTGTTTTTTTCGTCTTCTACAATCTCCTCGCTTATGACATTAACACGTATGGATTTTTCTATTCTTAACTGTTCTGACACAGATATGGATTGACTTTCTCGCATCTTTGCGTCTTGTCCTGGTATAGGGGCTAAAACAAATATAAAAAAAACCACATTATTTATCAATGATAACACCACTACAACTTGAAAAAAATAAATAATTGCGTACCTCTTCAATAATACAAATAATGTTAAACCTGAAACAATACAAGCACCTAACGGCATACATAACAGATTAAATATAGTTGGAGAGATAATATAATATAAAAACTCCGGCAGATTTCTTCCAACATCATATGCTAAAAGAAAACTGGAGATAAAGGTGTAGACCCCAGTAGTAAATACTGTAAAAAAACTAACGATACTCAAATATTTTAAGTTAACTTTATTCTTATTTCCTGTAAATAGTAATAAGATACTTATCAGACATAAAAAAACCAATGTATTTATTAGTAGTGATACTATAATATCGATAGCAATTGACATATATGACCCTCCAAATGCGAGTTGAGTCAATAGCAGGTATGTTATTGGAGAAATACTATAAAAAGTATACATAGGGTAGTTCATATTTCAGTTTATCACATCTGATTTCGATTCTCGATAGCCTTACGAAGAGTCATATAATCTGCATATTCCACATTTCCACCAATTGGAAGACCATAGGCAAGTCGGGTAACTTTAAATGTTTTCGCAGGTCGCAGTTGATCTAGTTGTTTACGAATATATAAAGCAGTGGCTTCTCCTTCCATATCAGGATTCATTGCAAGAATTAATTCCTCAACATTTGAATTTTTCACTCGTTCATACAATTTATCTATAAAAATATCATCAGGCCCTATATGATTGAGTGGGTCAATCCGTCCATGCAAGACGTGATAAATACCATCGTATGACCTACCCGATTCAAACGATAATAAATCAAGCACATCTTCAATAACGAGAATAGTGTTTTGACGACGTTTTTGATCGGCACATATCGTACAAATATCGTCTTCTGTTAGATTGAGACAGATAGTACATTTTTTTGTGCGAGCCTTCAAACGAGCAATATGTTCAGAAAAATTATTAAGATCACTATCAGGAAGTCGTAATAAATAAAATGCGAGACGATTTGCTGTTTTTTCTCCTATTCCCGGTAATCGTTCAAGAAATAAAGAGACCTGTCTGAGACTATTTGGTAATGTTGCCATAATTTCGTGTAGCTTATAAACACTACATCATACATTATTTTGAGGAAGAAGTCATTATTCTAATATTTGATTTTTTACATCATCTCATAAACAAAAATTGAATATATTTGATATAATATGATATACATAATTTATGTGTATTTTTATGGAAAAATCACCTATTAAATATACCCCATAATTTTTAACCCACCAGATACAAATCCCCTAATGGAGATGGATCCTGATCAAAGAATAAAAGGATATTTTTGTCCTTTTAACGAGAAACGAGCTGTTTTAATAGGTCGACTTTGGGTATTAGCAAAAAATGTATCCCTTAATCAAGGCGAACTTTTAAATGTTACAAATTTTCATAATTGGTTACAAAGTATTCATCCGGGAGTAAGAAGATACCCATTTGAACAAAATAAAGATCGAACATTCGTTTTACCTGAAGTATTATCAGCAAAACATTTTCTTCGGCCAAGTATAAGCTACAATTCATGGATGCGTTACTTAAACGCCCTAGATGCTGGAGCAAACCACATAACATCTACTAATAATGATCAGGAGAGAAGAGCAATTAAGCAATTATTACAATCTTCACTATCACTATTAGATTTATGTACGGACATACACTTAATACAACCAAACAAAGTGATACTTGGGTCTAATACTAATCAACTTATATTAACAAATGCGGGGGTACTCGTCATGACACATGCTATTTCAAATGCAGTTAATAATAGTAATGGAAGACCAATACAAGTTAATTACGATCCAACTACACAATTATTATCTATTTCAAATACCTCCAAAACACCAATATCAACTAATATCAATCCATTTAAACTGGAGATTATAGAAATGCCATCAACATTAATGCATACTGGCCTAAAAATTGCCTCATTGTCCGCAAAATCAAGCGGGGGAAGAGTATGGATTGAAGGACAGAAAGTGCCTCATGAAGAACAAGTTTTATTTACATTTAAGTATCAACTAAATGCCGACACCAATAATGTAATTCAATAAATTTCGTCTAAAAAAAGCTCAAAATACTCGCATTTTAAGTAACTAAAAGTATACAATAAATATAGATCTTAATTTCACATAATGTTTTATGGATATACTTAGCTTCAATCAATCATGGATGAGTTGGAACTTTATACTCGCAGTCATATCAGTATTTCTCATACTAGCTTCCTACCTTATTAGACAACCCTACATCAAAATTCCACTTCTTATTATTTGGCTCTTATTTGTTCCCAATAGCATCTATATTCTCACCGATATTATACACTTTCAATCGCAATGGGATGTCATACCAAGTAATTTAGAGGTTTGGCTCGTAGTACAATATGCTTTTTTTCTTCCATGGGGAATTATTACTCATATCGCAAACCTCTATTATTTCGAGCTTCTTCTTGAACAAACCAAATTTATAAAGAAAAGGGCACGACCCATTGTAATACTCATACTTCAATTCCTTATCGCTCTAGGACTTATCATGGGGAGAAATCAACGAACCAATTCATGGCATGTGATCACTCAACCTTGGAAAGTAATTAGAGATGTATTTGAAGTAATAATGCGAGTCGACCTGTTTATATACATCCTAATATCATGGATATTTTTAGTAGGAATATATGTTATTTATAAAAAAAGCCGTACGAATAGTACGGCTCTTATAATAAAAAAGACTCATTAATTTTTCAACATTACCGTGTCTACCATCACAAGTGGACTTCGACCAGTCATCTCTCTAAAATAGTTTTCGAGTGTTCTTCCGACATCTTTTTTTACCTTACTCTCTTCAGCAGGGACTTGTGATGGTAATAATTTTTCAATGAGACGTATTGCGTCTTGAAATAATTTTTCCTCATCTTTGTCATACACAAATCCACGAGTTATAAGATGTGGTTTTGAAGCCAAAGTGCCAGAAGGATTAAAAACAAGAGATGCAATAACCATTCCCTCGGTTGAAAGTAGTTTTCTATCCTTCAACACAACATTTCCAACATCGCCAACACCAAATGCATCTACGTATACATTTTTTGTCTCTATTTTTTCACCTCTACTTGCCTGATTGTTGATAAACCATACCGTATCACCCTCATCTAATAAAAATACGGTGTCCTTGTTTTGACCCAAATCACCTGCAAGTTTTTGATACTGTCGTTGATGACGATAATCTCCTCCAATAGGAATCATGTACTTTGGATGAACAAATCGCATTAAAAATTTGATATCTTCCTGATTTCCATGACCTGAAGCATGAAGTTGTTCTTGAATATCTGTATACACTACATCCACTCCTTGTAATGCCATCTCTTCAATAAGAGCGTAGATCTCACTTTCATTTCCGGGAATAGGATCTGATGAAACAACAAGTTTATCCCCTGCCTTTAATTTAATTACTTTATTTTGTTTGTAAGCAAGTTTTGCAAGTGCAGACCCATACTGTCCCTGAGAACCCGCCGCAATAATACATACTTTATTTGGTGGCAAACTCATCACCTCTTCTTCTTTTCCAATTAACGAAAAGGGGATTGGGAGATATCCAATCTCTGTTGCAGCTTCTGTATTTCCCTTCATCGATCTTCCAAGAAAAATAATTTTTCGATTAAACTTTATTGCAGCTTCCACACATTGTCTAATACGAGAAATATTAGAAGAAAATGTTGTCATGATAAATTTCCCTTTTGTTTTTCTCATTTCATCTTCAAATGTCTGTCCGACAATAGATTCTGATAATGTCAATCCTTCTCGTTCAGAGCCAAGACAATCAGACATCATACACATTACACCTTCATGACCTGCTTTTGTGATTGAATAAAAATCAGGAGAACTTCCATAGGGAGGAGTGAGATCTAGTTTATAGTCTGATCCATGATATATCGTACCTGCGGGTGTACGAAGCACTAAATGTGTGGTGTCAGGAATAGAATGAGTCATCGTGATAAACTCTACTTTAATTTCACCAAACACATACTGCTGACCATACTTTATTTCGGTAATATCGAGAGGAATTTTCGCTTCTTCAAATTTATTTTGTAAAAACATCGATGTTAATTTACTCGTAAATACAGGAGGTTTCCCCAATGCTTCATAATGATAGGGAAGAGCAGACGTATGATCTTCATGTCCATGACTCACTACAACTGCTCTGATCTTATTTAATTTATCTTTAAGATAAGTGATGTCTGGAATAATAAAATCAACACCAAACTCATTATTTCTTGGAAATCCAATACCACAATCTATGATCACAATATCCTGCAAAAGATCGTCTTTATACAGTTCATACACATACATATTTTTTGTAACTCCAATTACGCCACCAAGAGGAATAAAACGCAGTTTGTATCTATTATCCATATCAAAAAAATAAATTATATTAACACTTTCAACTTAATAACTTTAAGAACTGTATAACTTTACAAACTCATCTTCACTGATTATACCATCATCAATATACAAACATATGTGAGATTATATGGAATAAAATTTTTCGCTTAACTTGGTATACTATACCTGAGAATAACTATATGAAACACCAATGTTCCAATAAAGAAAAGGCAGTTCATGAAGGTCTAGATCTTGTTCAAGATCCCGAGCTCAATATGTCCATCGTGGATCTTGGACTCGTATACGATGTAAAAATTAATGAAGAAAATGATGTTGTAATTACTATGACCCTCACCTCTCTCGGGTGCCCTCTTTTTAATGTGATAGAAAGTGATATTAAGGATCAGATGAATAAGCTCGGGTATCCAAATGAAAAAATTAAAATCGAACTTACATTTGACCCTCCATGGACGATGGAAAAAATGTCAGATCGAGCCAAAGCCATATTGGGGATATAAAAGTTACATTCGACTTTGCACTTTTGACTTTATAACTTGATAAACTCTTTTCCTCTTTGCCTTTTTACCTTTACCCTCTATTTATAACTTTAGTATAATACTTATACCATGCCCTCATACGCACCTAATAAGATTAAAAAAAGAACAATAGTCAACAACACTATTGAGCAACTCAAAGATCTTGCAGTAGATACTGCAAAAGGCAGTGTTGGAGCTATAAAAGACGTATCAAGTCCTTCAAGTTTTTTTGAAAGTCTCCTTGGTTTTGATAAACCTAAAGATAATAGTGATCAACAAAAAGATCTTATGGAGCAACTTAAAAATAAAGGTGAAAAACATACTCCCTTAGATTTTGACAAACTCAATGGAAAATATCAAAATAACGATAAAATGAAACTCGAATCCTTGCGAAGACATCTTTTTAGTCTGGTAAAACGAGAAGATGAAAAAGTACAGGTAAATAAACAACATGCAGTTGCAGAACAACAACGACAACAAGAATATAATAATCAACAAATGATGGCACAAAAACAACGTGAACAAAATCAGCAAGGTGGAGGAACGCCTCAGGGTAAAATCAGAAGATCAGTGCTAGGAGGTAAAAAAGCAAAAACAGGAGGCATGAACATCGGAACTAAATATGAATCAGGGGCATCTAAAGGTAAATAATCTTCAAATTTAATTATCATGATATAATAGCTCAAGTATTCGGGGTGTAGTTCATCGGTAGAATGCACGGTTCGGGACCGTGAGGTAGCAGGTCCAATTCCTGTCACCCCGACATTTTATATTTTTAATATTTATTTCTTTTACCTTTTTTGCACCACAACTGGAAAAAGGGCGAATATTGCTCCAAAAATAAATATATACCAAAAAGGAAGCCCTAAATAAATTATCACAAAAAAAATTAGAAGCGCTACAACATTTCCGATCCGAATAGATACCTCTCTAAAATTCATATACCTCATTCGATTATCTTGACTCGCATGAATCAAAGCAACTGTCTTCACAGGGATATACAAAAAATTCATAAATATTCGCTGAATCGAATCCAATACAAATATCAACCCGGGAACAAGAACAAAAGCTTTACTTATCCAAGATACCATCACTACACCAGAGCCAATTCGAGCAAGAAAATTTTTATTAACTATATCCGACATTTTTCCCGCAAAATACGCAACTACAGCGGTAACTAATACCACAGTTGAAGTAAATATACCCAGATCTAACAAATTCTTTAATATCGTAAATAAAAAAATCGGCCAAACAACGGTATATAACAACTCATCAGCTCCTATCCCAATAAAGGCAATACAATCTCGCTTTCTATGAACCATTTCATAAATTACATCTTTGATAGTTACGCTATCAAGTTTTTCTAAATCCTCCATGAAAGCAATTACAAACATACTTCCCACCACCACTAGTGCTGATATTCCATACAACACACTACTCCCATATGATCTAATAATCAAACTACCAATAATCGGACCGATAATTCCAGTCATAATTCCAAAAAATTCTGCAAGACCAACCTCTTTTCCATACTCTTTAACTTTTCCCATTTCACTAAAATACGTGATATACGTCTGCCACCAGAATACTCCCGCCACTCCCAACAACATAAAGTTTGCAATCAATGTAACAACAGAATTACAAAAAGGCATCAACATAAAAAATATACTTACCAAAAATTCTGCGATTAAAAATGCAAATTTGAGTCCCCATCGTGATGTAACAAACGAACATAAAAAAGAAGTAATAATTGCAACAACATGTAAGGCAATAAAAACAAGAATCACCACGAGCAATGAATAGATATAGGTTTCTCCCTGTTTTTGCATCATTTGTAATATCAATATTGGCATAAATGAGCTTAACATCGACCATGCAAAAGTACGCATAGTAGAAGCAACATATAAAAACGATAAAAATTCACGTTTGTGATGAGGTAAATGAAGAAGGTAGTAGATCGAAAGCATATTATATTAAATTAAGAATTAAAATTTGCTATTTAACCACAATTCGGCGAGCAAGCATCGTTTAAATTTAGACTTTCGACTTTTGACTTTATGAATTTGATGAACTCTTTTTCCCTTTGCACTTTTGACCTGATTTAACATGATATAATGATTTTGATAGAAATACAAACAAACTATGAATATACTACTTGTCGATTTGGATGATACCCTGATCAATACTACTTCGTTAAAAGAATTTTTTTTTAAGGACTTGGCTAATAAATCTCACACCTCAGTAGCAGAAATGTATTCTAAATATAGTGAATCTAAAATAATTGCAATAAATAGCGATTGGATGGAAGCATTTAGTAAGATATTACAAGATTCTTATAGCATCACATTTAATGATTACATGCAGTCGTTAGAACAGGGACTTTCCCTCATACAAACAAATGAACAAGTTCTCAACCTAGTGCGCTCATTTAATGGAAATAAAGTATTATTCAGTCTGGGAAATGAAAAAATACAGCTCGTCAAAATTAATCATTTTCATCTGAAATCACTTTTTGATGATATTCTCATTACTCATCAACCAAAATTTGAAATATTCTCATTACATATGAAAGATTCTGAATTTATCCATCATAATATTTCGTATAATAAAGTAACAATAATTGATGATGATGTTACATTAATTGAAAAAATTAAATTACAATTTCCTTGGGTTGAAACGATATTAACTCAAACATTACTACAATAATATGCAATCATGCACAGGAATAATTTTAGCAGCTGGAAAAGGATCACGCCTTGCACCATATTCACAAACAACACCAAAACCAATGGTTATGATTGCAGGAGAACGTGCTATCTTACACACTGTCAAAGCAATTCACAAACATGTTGAAAAAATCATTATCGTTGTTCCCGAAGTGTATCTTGAATTATTCCGAAGACACGTAGGTTCCTCATACGAATCAACTCCTATAGAATATTCAATTCAACACGAACAAGGAGGTACGGCACACGCACTTCGATCAGCAGAGCCATATGTTCACACTAATAGAATTTTTATTGCTTACGCAGATGATATTTATGATCCAAAAATTTTTGATGAACTTTCAACAAAAAAAGAGGCAGTAGCAGGAAAAATACGAGAAGACTGGCAAAAATTTGGTGTACTAAAAATCAAACCAGACAACACTCTTGAATCTATTATTGAAAAACCAAAGGATGAGATTGGTAAAATAGTCAATCTGGGAATCTATCTTCTTGACAAAGCATCATTTGCATTTTACGATAAAATTCAAAAGTCAGAAAGAGGTGAGTATGAACTCACAGATCTAATCAGCGCATATGCACAAACAGTGGGTATAGAAGTAGTACAGACAACAGGATATTGGCTTCCAATTGGATATCCATGGCATATTCTTGAAGCGACTGAATTTCTTATGAAAAATACAGTTGGTCATATCGAAGGTGAGATTGAACCGGGAGTGATCATAGAAGGGAATGTACGACTCGGAAAACATTCCATTATACGAACAGGTACAAAATTAATAGGCAACTTTATTTTTGGAGAACATTGTGATATCGGCCCAAACTGCACCTTTAAGAACTTTGCGGTCTTTGGAGATCATTGTTCCATCGGTCATGCCAATATCATAGATTCTGTCGTTGCTGGGCGACATACTGAAATCAAGTCATTATGTCTGATTTCACATACCGTATTTGGTAATCATGATACTTTTCACTCTGGTTCAGTTACCACGATACAAAACGAAGACAAATCAACAATTAAAATGAAAATTAAAAAGGAAGTTGTTGATACGGGAAAAGTAGAACTAGGAGCATTTATTGGCGACTATGCAGATGTAGAGATGTTTACTACAATTTATCCCGGAATCAAAATGGGTGCATATACATTCACCAATGCTCGTGAAGTTGTATTTGAAGATAAAGAAGCACCTATATTATAATACTCAAATGAAACTTTATAACACCCTCAGTAGAACAATAGAGAATTTTATTCCTTTAGATGATCATAAGGTCAAGATGTACACATGTGGACCAACCGTATATGATTATACTCATATTGGACATATGCGTAAATATTACATGGATGATATTTTAAAACACACACTTATTTATAATGGTTTTTCTGTAAACCATGTCATGAACATCACCGATGTAGGACATCTTCAAAGTGATGGTGATGAAGGCGAGGATAAATTAGAAAAAGGAGCAAAAAAATTCAATAAAACAGTATGGGAAGTCGCTCAATTTTTTACTGATTATTTCAATATTTCAATGGATTCAATTGGTATATCAAAACCTACAACCGTTGCAAAAGTTACAGATAATATACCCGAGATGATATCTCTCATCAAAAAACTTGAGGAAAAAGGCCACACGTATATCACTGATGAAGCGCTCTATTTTGATATAAAATCATTTCCTGCATATGGAAATCTTTCAAGACAAAAAATTGATGATAAACAAACAGGTGTTCGTGATGAAGTAGTTGTAGATGAAGAAAAGCAACATCCCGCTGACTTTGCACTTTGGTTCTTTCGAAAAGGTAGATTTGCAGACCATGTCATGCATTGGGATTCACCATGGGGCGACGGATTTCCGGGCTGGCATATTGAATGTTCTGCACTCGGAATGAAATATCTCGGGGAGACGATTGACATACATACAGGTGGAGTTGATCATATTCCTGTACATCATGAAAATGAAATTGCACAATCTGAATCAATTACAGGGAAACCCTTTGTCAAATATTGGGTGCATCATGAACATCTTATGGTGGAGGGTGAAAAAATGAGTAAATCACTTGGTAATTTTGTTACCAAAGACACTCTGAAAGAAAAAAATATCAATCCATATGCTCTGAAACTGTTATTTTTACAAACTCACTATCGTCAACAAATGAACTTTACATGGGAAGCACTCAGCGGAGCACAAAAGGCTCTCGAAAATCTTTACGAAAATATCCGCACTTTACGATCTCAAACTCAACGCACTATGTTATCTGAAGACAAACTTGAAAAAATTGATCAATTTCGTTCTGAATTTACAGAAAATGTATCAAATGATCTTCAAACTCCTCAGGCAGTGGCAGTGATGTGGCAAGTAGTCAAATCAAATATTCCATCAGAAGACAAACTAGATTTACTTTATGAATTTGATCATATCTTTCATCTAGGTCTTGCAGATGTTACAGATATTATCATTGAAGAGATACCAGATGAGATAAAACAGTTGGTAAAAATGCGTGAAGAAGTGAGAAAAAATAAGGATTTTACTCAATCTGACATCCTTCGAGATGAAATTCTCAAAAAAGGATTTATTGTGAAGGATACACCTACGGGAACAGAGGTAAAATCAAAATAAGTGTTTATTCCACCAATCGGGCATATACAACAACTCGCTGATTGTAATTATGTTGTGTAACATCCCAAACACCAGCACAAGTAATAAGATTTAATCGTTTTGCGTCTTTACGATAAAAAATAGTATCAATAGGAGCTTCTTCAAAATGATACAACTTCTTTTCTTCAACAATAAATGTGAAAAACATTCCATTTGAATCCTGAATTTGTATCGAATCACCAAGCTCTATAGTATGAAGATTATAAAAAATTGCAGGAGCACCTGTCGACATATCATAATGACCTGCCAATACTGCCGAACCCAATTCGCCCGGTCTCACACCATCTCTATACCAACCCAAAGAAAATGAGTCTTGTGGAATACCCATCTTCCCAAATGAGTCAGTTGTAACTTCTTGAATATCAACATTTTCTAGTTGTAATCGAGGAATTGAGATTAGGATAGGAATTCCTATTGGAATAGATGTAGGAGCCGGCATAGATAATGGAGCTACACTAGGACCTCTTGAAAAAAAGGAATCAGAAATTCCTGCATCGATCGTTGTCTGATTTATCATATAGAAAGTGCAGAAAACCAACAAAACAAGCTCAAGAAATATAATAGTCCGATAAAACATATCCTATAATTATATCATTTTGAGGCTACTAAATCAACTCAGATAAGTATAATCCGTGCATCAACTATAGTAACACCTAAAGGAGAAACAATAACTGGATTAAGATCTATCTCTTTTATATCATTAAATCTCTCAATGCAGGCTCCCAAAGCACTTATGAGCTGAAATAATGGATCAGAAGAAACTGTGGGTTTTCCCCTAAATCCATCAAACAACTGTTGGAGATGAGTTTCTCGAAGCATCATATCAAAATCAATTTTTTTCACTGGGAGGACCCTATAAGCAATATCTCTATACAACTCAGTGTAAATACCTCCTGTTCCGATTATCACAACTGGACCAAACGTCGCATCACGTTTTATTCCAACAAATACCTCATATCCAGATAACATCTTTTGCAATATGACTTGACTCTTTTTTTCTCTACCTATTTTTTGTAATTCGAGAAATGCCATTGATAATTCATCTTCCGATTTGATATCAAGCCACACACCTTTCACCTCTGTTTTATGAGTTATAAGATCTGAGTTAATCTTTGCAACAAGTGGAAATCCCAATGCCTTAGCAAGAGGATGTGTGTCTGATAATTCATTCATTGTTGTCAGATCCGAAATCGGCATACCTGCATGCTTTAGTAATGCTAATGAATCAATGAGATTAACGAACGGCTTACCTTTCCATTGTTGAAGAATTGCACGGATATGAGATTCGTTTGATAATATTGAAAGTAGTGATAATGATGTTCCTAAATCAAAATTCTTGATACTCTTTTTTTTAGAATAAAGATGAAGTTTTCGAATCACTTGTGGAAGTACATCGTATGATGTAAAAAAGGGAATCTGTGCATTAGCAAAAATTTCATGTACACCTTCTATTGATTGCTGACCCATAAACACTGGATAAATAGATACATTAAATTTCTCTTGTACTTCACAGATCACCTGTGCAGTCTCTTGAATTTGTGTATTCGCCTGAGGAGTAAGCAACACAATAATACTACCAATATCTTTTTCTGAAATCATAGCACTTATTGCCTGTTTATAATCAAAGGCGCTCGCATCTCCCAACAAATCTATTGGATTATGAACAGATATATATCTTCTAGTACCCATCGAATTATGAATTTTATTTTTCACATCTTCGCTAATAGTGAAGAGATCAAGTTGTTCATGTATCAAACCATCGGCAAGCAACACACCGACTCCACCGGCATTTGTTAAAACAAGCACATTATTATTTAGAGGCAATCGTTTAAAACTACAAAGACGTATGAGCTGGAAAAATTCTTCAAATGATTGAGCTCGTATAACATTACATTGTTTAAAGATTGCATCAATAACCTGATCATCACCTACCATTCCACCCGTATGGGAAATCACCGCCTGAGATCCTACAGATGTTGTGCCAGATTTTAATACAACCACTGGCTTTTTTGCTGAAGCTTTTTGTAAGACATCTCTGAATCGAGGACCATCTTTTACATCTTCAAGATATAGCGCTATCACATGAGTATCCTGATCATTTATGAGAAATTCAATAGCATCTGATTCATTAATTTGAGCTTTATTTCCGAGACTTATAAAATAAGATATTCCCATACCATTTTTTTTTACAAGACTATCAACTAAGACACTTCCGAGTGCTCCTGATTGAGATATGAATCCAATAGATCCTTTTGGAACAGTATATTTAAGAAATGTAGCGTTGATTCCTAATGATGAGTTGATAAAACCTATACAATTTGGACCCAATAAAGAAATACCATACTCATTCGCTTTTTGAATAAGAAGTGCTTCTCTTTGTATTCCTTCTTCACCAACTTCTTTAAATCCTGCTCCATAAATCACAACATTGTGAATACCTTTAGTTTGGAGCTCATCAAGATAAGATAATGAAATATCTGCTGGAAGAGCTAAAACCGCCAGATCTATTGATTGAGGAATATCTGAAATATGTGAGTAAACAGGTTTATCAAACAATACACCACCTTTAGGATTTACAAAAAATAATTCTCCTCCAAATCCCTGAGCACTAATATTTTTCGCAACCAAATGTCCTACTTTTCGGGCATCTTCAGACACACCAATTACCGCAATTGAACGGGGACTAAGAAGTTCAGATAAGTTCATATATTCATGATACACGAATCATAATCCAAAAGGCACAAGAATTTGTTAACTGACCACATGCACTTATGCTAGCAAAATATCATACACCAAAGCAACACTTTAAAACTCATCATACGTTTAATAAAAAACTTTTTTAAACCAAATACATGTTTTAAATCTTTAAATGTTTCTTCAATCTCAAAGCGATGATAATAGATGGTAATAATTTCTTTTCTGGTAGATGAAAAATCATTTGTCAGAATATACCATGGCTCCTTATGTTTTTTACGATTAAAAGCAGATTTTATAAGCCGAAGCTGAAGATCTCCGTAGGCTTTTATAGTAGTATCATTTGTATGTTTGAGTGCCTGTGCTGAAAGCATAGTGTCTCCTCCATTTCCATCAGGGATAGAAATCAATTTTGTTTTTTTACATCTAACGTAAAATACAATTTCATCTGCCTCAAAAAATTGAATGAGAGACGGAATAGTAAACCCTCGATCAAGAACAAAAGCTGGTTTGATTTTAAACTGCTCGATAAAGCGTTTAAGAGTATCAATAATGAAAATATTTTGACTGCCTACAAACTCAATTGGATAAGTGAGACAGTCAAAATACACAGGTATTGCTCGTCCTTCATGAGTTTGTACAGCAAGTGTTAATACCTGAAATCCACAGAAGGTAGAAAAGTCAATGATTACCACTTGCTGAGAATGTACCAAAACTATTAAGAAGAGATTCATTTCTCAGGAGTCTGTATACTTTTGATACTGCAGTATTGGGATTATCTATAATCAATCGGGCATTACTGTTTAGACTTTCAAATCGGCTCGTTAATACAAAGGCATACATACCAAATTGAAATAGATATTTCTGATGAGCATGTACATGAGGAAGAAATAATCTGTTTATAATTTTTACTGATTCTTGTAAAATATTCATAAGGGTAGGTTTATTAGGTGGAACTGATGGCCTATCCTTTTATTTTGCCTTAAATCATCTTCATTTATCAAGAAACTGCATGTGGGTTAGTCTTTTGAAGAGTTTGCATTAATAGAAAGAAACCCAACTGTTGATAGTAACAGAGAATAGGAATTTATTTAATCAAACTCCGTATGCCGTGTTGGAGGAAGTTTAAAGTAAAAAATACAAAGACTCCTGCCCGCCAAATCAATCACAGATATGCATCCCAGAGCAAGTTCTGGACTCACGTTTCGTAGCAAGGTACGAGGTATCAAACCTTCCGCCTTTGGCTAGATGAATCAATAAAAAAATTCCTAATTCTAAATTCTAAATTTTTAATTTACAATTTTCCTCTTATATATTCGTATCACTGGATGATCGAATACCGACCATGTCTCCTCAGCCAATTCATCAACTTGTTTCCACAACGTAAATCCAAAAATAGAGACAGTAGGATATGAACTAAACTCAGCAACTTTTTCAAATACATTTCCTCTAAATAATCTCATATAATATTCGTCTAACAATGGATATTTTGATTTTAAGATCGCACATGTATTTTTATCCTTCAGCACTATCTTTTGCGTAACACCTTTTAATAAATCTTTTGGATTTTGACACGAATAATTGTAAAAAATCCGACGTGATGGAACTAAAATATAATCGGCAGTATTTTCAAAAAAAGATAATTTTGATTGCAACTCAGAACTCACATCAAGATCATAAAAATTAAAAGATTCATTTTGAATAGGAAAATTAATCGGATCTTCACCCGGAATAGTGATAGGAATATCTATCACATTTGCTGTTTCAGATAAAAGTTTGGAATTAGGCTCAATATGTTTATATATCCATCTTGATGCCTGAAATCGCGTATCCTCCGTCTGAAAAATATGAATATAACCTATACCGGGAACACTCCCAATTATCCCAATAATACTTATTATGCTAATTATTACTATTTGTAATCGTCTATCTTTAAAAGAAGTGAGGGTCCATGAGATGGAATATATCAAAAATAGTACTCCTAATACTCCCATCAATGGATATATATGTGCTAAAAATCGTGTCCACTTTGCATACATAAATGCCTGAGAGAAAAAAAATAGAATCCATACAATTCGCATCATCAATAATTCCCGATTCCACGGCAAAAAAATAAATCCCAATATAAAAAGCATCAGCAGAGGCATTCCTAAGACATATGGAAATGTAGCAATAAATTGATAAAGCACAGGAATAGTATGAGCAAACGAGCCAGTATAAAAGACAAGCATATTGCCGAGAGCAACTCCTGATTCATATCTCAATGAACTCGTAAATAAATTCCATTCAATTATGTTGTATGGAGATACAAATACCGAAATAAAAACACTAATCGCTCCTATTTTCACTATCAAATAAAAATCAGATAGAAACGCCGAAAACTCATAACGCTCTCGTTTTCGTAAAAAAAATGCAATACATGGAATTAAACCAAACAATGTGGCCGAAATCTTCGTACCGGAAGCTAACCCTACTAATAATCCCAATAGAAGAATCTTTTTCGCATCTATAACTTCATTCATGCATCGAAGACTTATATATACTATAGAGCTAAAGAGCAACATCAACAAAGACTCAGTTGTTCCAAAATGCGAAAACTGAACAAAAAAAGGAGCAACAAAAACGGGAAAACACACAATCAAAAAAATCAAATCAAATGATCCTAATTTTTCTTTAATATTCCACTTTTCTACACAATAATGAATGAAGAGATATAGCACGTACGCATTAGTCAACGAGGCTATCACCGAAATATATCGGAGAGCTAGAGTCGCATCATCAAAAGAAACAGGGAAAAATGAAGATGGATGATATAAATCAACCCTTCCAATTATCAATTTAGCGAAAAATATTAACATTAAACCAAGATACGTAGATAATTGACCATAAGCAAAAAATTCAGGATTAAAATTGTTTTCTGGTCTCATATTCATTATGGAGACCACCATATTACGCTCATCTGGATGAAAAGGGTAGGGTAACCCCCAGCTAATATTTACAAATCGGCTAAACACAATAAATCCGATAACAACAAACATCAATGTATAATATCTAAGTTTCATCATGTCTCTTATTTTATCAGAAAACGACTATTTCACTTTCATAAATGATGTAATATATGGTATCATATACAAGTATGGAACTTTTGTCCTATTTGCGCTTGATTTTTTATCATACGGGAAGTATGATATATCAGTAAAATTGCATTATTTATTTTTATTTTATGTACGAATTAACATTCTTAGTAGACAAAGAAGCGGACTCAACAGTAGTTAAAACTATAATCGAAGGCCTTAAGGGAGAGATTAAACACGAAAAAAAGTGGGGAAAACGAACTTTAGCCTATCCTATAAAGAAAAAAACAGAAGCATTTTATTTTACGTGGTGGATAGAATTAGATCCTCAATCAGTAACAGAAGTAAGGAAAAAATTTAATTTTTCCGATTCTGTAGTCCGTTATTTATTTATTACGGCTGATGGCATTCCACAAGAGAAAAAATCAGCTACGACCTGAGATATATGGCAAGTAGATCATTGAATCGAGTAATATTAATAGGAAATTTGACAAGAGATCCCGAATTGAAATACACCCCAGCAGGAACTGCAGTGTGTTCTTTTGGTGTTGCAACAAACCGTTCATGGACAACAGCAGACGGACAAACAAAAGAAGATACACAATATCACAGAATAGTTGCTTGGCAAAAATTGGCAGAGCTTTGTGGCAAATTACTCACAAAAGGGCGAAAAATATATCTTGAAGGAAGATTGACATATAGGACTTTTACAGGTAAAGATGAGATTCAAAAAACAATCGCAGAAATAGTTCTTGATGATTTTATCGTTTTTAGTGATGGAAGAAAATCAGGTTCATTTGAAGATTCTAAGATCAGTGAAACGCCATCGGAAAAAGATTTTTCTCATAGTGAAGAAGATTTTGGTACTACTGAAAATGATACAGAATCATCACAATCGAGTAGAAAAGAAGATGTTAATCCAGATGACATTCCTTTTTAATAAGGATTTTATAAAAATTTAATTCGTATACAGAAACTATGGCAGACTTTTTTACTAAATTCGGCGTTGTTCCAGATTATAAAGATCTTGAAAATATAGAGAAATTTTTATCTCCAAGAAAAAAAATTCTTTCTAGAGAAAAGACAAGAGTAACTGCAAAACATCAAAGATTATTATCAAAGCAGATTAAATACGCTCAATTTTTAGCGCTTCTTCCTTACACAGCATATCAAGGAGTAAAGTAATTACTAACTAAAGCATGTATTCATGTTATAATGAATACATGATTATACCTGTTGAATTACCTGAAGCTCAAAATCTACAAATAAAAGAAGGTGATGTACTAGAAATAGGTTCACCTTTATTAGAAACTACTTCACTTAGTGATATTACCATACCACTTTCTTCCATGCTACGCATGCCATCAAATCAAATTTTTCAACATCTAAAAAAATTTGTGGGGGAAAACCTAAAAAAAGATGAACTCGTGGCAGAATATAAATCAATGCTCTCAATAAAAAAATATTACAGTGAGTATGACGGAGTATTAAAACAAATCAATCACGTAGAAGGATCAATTATGATTGAAATCGTATCTCAAGAAGCGAATATGTTACAGTCATGGTTTAAGGGCGCTATTTCAAAGATTGAAGGAAATAGATTGTTTCTCGAAGTCGAAGCAGGAGAACAATTTGAACTAAAAGAAGCCTCTTCCGCATTTGGAGGACAGATGTTTAGTTATAACCCAAATCAAACAATTGTTACAGAAGATGATGTCTCAAATAAAGTTGCATTGATGAAATCAATTCCGGCCTATGAACAGGTCAAACTAGAAACTCTCGGAGTTAATGGCTTTATAACACTCCATCGTTTGCAAGATACATCATCTACTCCCTATGCATTATTAAAAAATGTTCCCGATTTTGAACATATTATTGAAATCGGTTACCCATACTGTATTATTAATCATAGAGATAACCTCATTTATATTTATCAATAACATTTTCGTATGCAATCCAAAAATACAACAAATATTTTACTCGTAGTGGCAATAGGAATATTATTATTTGGATCAGGATATAGACTTGGTGAATTTTCTACCAGACAAAGCTCAACTTCTTTTGGCAACCAGCTCTCGGTTTTTGGATCAACAAGTGAAGATGTCTTACAAAATAACAAAAATATCGATTTTTCATTGTTCTGGAATGTTTGGAATAAAATTGAGACAAAATATGTCGATAAATCAAAAGTAGACAAACAAAAGATGTACTATGGCGCAATACAAGGAATGGTGGCATCAGTCGAAGATCCTTATACTTTTTTTCTGACTCCTGATCAAAATAAACAATCAAAAGATGACCTCGGAGGTAAATTTGAAGGTATTGGCGCTCAACTTGGTTTAAAAGACAATCGAATAGTTGTTATCGCACCAATAAAAGACTCTCCCGCTATCAAAGCTGGTGTACAACCGGGGGACTTCATACTAAAGGTTAATAATGAATCAGTAAAAGGATGGACGCTCACACAGGCAGTTTCAAAAATTCGAGGAGAAAAAGGTACGAAAGTTTCACTTACTCTTGAACGAAATAGTAAAGAAATTTCTCTCGATATCACACGAGATCAAATACATGTTGCTTCTGTTGAAGTAACTTATGAAACAAACACTGATTGTTCATCAAACTGTCAAACAGTAGCAAATCTTAAATTAAATAAATTTGGTCAAACAACAACAGACGAATGGGAAACATCTGTAAGAGAAATTGCTCAAAAATGGAAGAATAAAGAAATTGCAGGAATGGTACTCGACGTACGATACAATCCTGGAGGATATCTCGAAGGCGCTGTTTATATAGCTTCAGAATTTCTTCCAAAAGGAAAGGTAGTAGTCAAACAAGAATCAACTGTAAATGGATCAAAAATTTATAATGTAGAACGTGAAGGAATGTTACTTGATATTCCACTTACTGTGATAATAAATGGTGGTTCCGCTTCTGCATCAGAAATATTAGCAGGTGCTCTTCGTGATCATAATCGTGCCAAACTAATTGGAGAAAAAAGTTTTGGAAAAGGATCTGTACAAGAAGCACTTGATCTCACAAACGGTGCTGGGTTACATGTTACCGTTGCCAAGTGGATCTTGCCAAAAGGTGATTGGATCATGGGAAAAGGTATTGAGCCACAAATAAAAGTAACCAATGTAATAAAAGAGGGAGAAACTTTACAGCGTGCTGATGATGCACAACTGAACAAAGCAATTGAAATCGCAACACAATAACGTATGGAATCAAAAATACCAAACGCAAAAAGAGATATAAAAATAATTATTATTGCAATAGTGATTTTGATAGGTATATGTTTTGTTGTAACAATAGTATTTCAAAAATACTCACTATTATCCAAACTAAGTCTGAGTTCTAATAAAAATAGTAACCAAGAATTAACAAGTCCTCAGTCAGCTCAAAACGAAAATACAACAACATCCTCTGATGAATCTTCAATGATTAAAATAATCGAACATTCTCTCGCATCAGTCGTAACAATTGGTATTAAAAAAACCACACTTACCAGCGACACACTTCAATTTGATCCTTCAAATCCTTTTTCACCATTTAAAAAAATTCCGGGAAAGAAAAATAACATTCAAGCCGATATCGGAAGTGGATTTATTATTTCTACTGATGGTTTGATCATCACAAATCGTCATGTCGTGGAAGATACCAGCGCAACCTATGAAGTTATACTAATGAAGGGAATAGAAGAAAAAAGATATCCAGTCAAACAAATATATCGCGACAAACTTAATGATTTGTCTATTCTCAAAATAGATGCAGAAAATCTTACCCCATTTGCTTTAGGCAATTCAAATAATTTGAAACTCGGACAAACTGCAATCGCAATCGGGACTCCTTTAGGTGAATTTAGAAATACAGTTACAAGAGGAATCATATCAGGACTTGGTAGGGGAATCACTACAGGATCTCCATACGAAGGATCTGTTGAGCAATTAGATGGTGTTATTCAAACAGATGCTGCAATCAGTCATGGTAACTCAGGAGGTCCATTAATAAACTCAAATGGACAAGTGATTGGAGTTAATACAGCTATAGCCTCTGAAGGCCAGAATTTGGGATTTGCAATTCCAGTGAATGTAGTCAAAAAACTTATTGATTCCTTTCAAAAAAGAGGAAGCTCATTTACAACTCCCTATATTGGCATTCAATATAAGATGATAGATAAACAAAATGGCCTCATGAATGATGTAGTAGAAGGAGTTTATATAAAAGAAGTTATTCAAAAAAGCCCTGCTGATCAAGCAGGAATTCAAAAAGAAGATATCATCACAGAATTTAATGGAAAAATGATAAATGGAAGTAGTAATAGTGGCTTTACCGAGCTTCTACTTGAAAAAAAAGCAGGGGATACAGTACAAATAAAAGTGTGGAGAAATGGCGAGGTAAAAAACCTATCCCTTACACTTGGATCTGCAAAATGAGTTTATACCTTTTAGATGATTTGTGATAAAATATGTTTTATGTTAGATACAATACAAACTCTCAAAGGATTTCGCGATTTTATTGGTCAACAAGCTCGTGAAAAATCATGGCTTATCGATAAGATTAAATCTACATTTCAACTCTTTGGATTTGAACCACTCGAAACACCAACATTAGAATACGACGCGCTTCTCAGTGGAAAATATGGAGATGAAGCTGATAAGCTTATCTATAAATTTGAAGATAATGGGGGAAGAAAAGTAGCCTTACGATATGATCAGACAGTCCCAACTGCTCGTGTTGTAGCACAATATCGAAATGAAATTATTTTTCCTTATAAACGATATCAAATACAACCAGTATGGCGCGCAGAAAAACCTCAAAAAGGACGTTTTAGAGAGTTTACACAATGTGATGCTGATATCATCGGTTCATTTTCTCCACTTGCTGATGCAGAGATTCTTGCGATTTATGCATCTGTATATATAAATCTTGGTATTAAATCAATTCAAATCAAATTGAATGATAGACCATCCCTCATACAGATGATTCGTGATGCTGGAATTCCAGAAGAAACAATTAAAACAGTTATTTTAACAATCGATAAACTTGATAAAAAATCAGAACTTGAAGTGATAGAAGAGCTTGTTGAAAAAGGACTTGAGGATTCACATGCTCGAACATTGCTTGCAGGATTTACCACTGCAAAGATGCCTGAAAATTTACAGAAGATTGTCAATCTTGCTGTTCAACTCGGAATTCCAGAAAAAACTTTTGTGTATTCACCTGCTCTGGCACGAGGTTTAGATTATTATACAGGGATGATATTTGAAGGTATAATTCCCGAGTATCCTGTTGGTTCAGTCGGTGGGGGAGGACGATATGATAATTTAATAAAGGATCTTGTTGGCGTTGATATGCCTGCTGTTGGTTTTGGAATTGGATTTGATAGAACGCTTGAAGCATCACAACAACTTGGCCTTATTCCTTTAGAGATAAATAAGTCATCTGTGCTTGTAACTATATTTTCACCCGAGTTAATTCCAACATCACTTTCAACTGTTGCTGAGTTGCACAAACATGCTATTCGTACAGAATTATTTTCTGATTTTTCAAAAAAACTCGATCAACAACTCAAATACGCAAATGCAAAAAATATTCCATGGGTTATCATCATTGGTCCTGATGAGCAATCACATAATAAAGTACAACTAAAAAATATGCAGACACGTGAACAAAGTATAATATCTATAGATGAGGTGATTCAAAAAATACAAGGGTAATTGTATGGAATAATAAAATCTGATAGTAATCTAACAAACCCTTATTCATTTAGATCAAAATGTGCGAATTAGTACCTCATTTGCTCTTGCAGAGAAATTTTATGCTGGTCCTTGGTTTTGTCAAAAGGATAAACCATTATGCATCGCTTGGGCATTTGCAAATGCGGAATTAGTTATGGGTGTTCAGCAACATCTACACAGAATTCGACTATTATCCTCAATAGTTATAGATTTGCTCAAGACATCAGAACAAATTAATGACGATGATGAAATGCCATTTGAATACCCGCAATATAGACAATTTTTAAATCAGATCTTACCTTAAATTTGCCTATAACTATTACTTATAAAACTACTAATTATCCTATTGAAACAATAATAGATGTAATAGTAACAACAATAGATTTAGGTAGATCCCTTGTTGGAGCGGTAAATAGGATGTTTTATAAGGATCATCCAAAGCCAGAAAATCATGCTATATGTATTAGTGGGTATAGAGTTAATGAAGCAAGAAATTTAGATGTGCAAATAGTCGATTCAAATATTGGAATTTATCCCTTACTGGTGGAAATATTGTATAAATACATGTGTCGCGAGCGATTATTCATAGGTAGACTAAAAAATAGAGAACATATGAGACAATAGTATAGGTATGTGAAAATACGGTATATACCCCAATAACACAGGTTTGAAACTCAAAGGACTTGACATAGGGATCAAA
>JBAXPW010000012.1:0-27513 GCA_037132015.1 Candidatus Roizmanbacteria bacterium | reverse complement strand
ACTATAGATAATACACTATATTATATCATAATTTTTACTAAAAGTAATGGTTTGATATAGTATGATCAGTATATAATATTGCAATTTATAACAATTAAGATTAGAATAATCGAGTGATAAAAAAAATTTAACTCCATTTGGGTGCATATTTACTCTTGGATTTTTTAGTATATTGTAATATTTTAAATAAATCACAGCAATATTTGGAATAGGTATTGAGATATGCGGATTAGTCAATTATTATAGCACTCGAGTTATCATTATTGATAGAAGAGGGAAACAATCAATTAGCCACTCAACTTTTAAACCAAATTCTATCTAAAGATCCATATAATAAACAAGCTCAAAAATTACTCAGTAGTGTACAGATGAAATAAATGGTATATAATGGGTATGTTACTCATTTGAAACAATATATGTCAATTACATTCATAAGTATCGGTATAGTTGTTCTTTTCGTAATATTTTTTATCTCTACTTATAATTCACTAGTTGTTCTTAAGACGCGTATTCAAGAGGCTCTTTCAGGAATTGATATCCAGTTAAAACGTCGTACCGATCTCATCCCTAATTTAGTAGAAACAGTTAAGGGATACGCAAAACATGAAAAAGACGTATTTGAAAATGTTACGAAAGCAAGATCTTCATTGATGTCAGCAGAATCTCTTATCGATAAAGCGGATGCAAATAATCAACTTTCATCAACCTTAAAATCATTATTTGCAGTGGCTGAAGCATATCCAGATCTCAAAGCAAACACAAATTTTCAGGATTTGCAGAGACAATTGGAAGATACTGAGGACAAAATATCATATTCCAGACAATTTTATAATAGTAACGTACTCGACTTCAATACAAAAGTTCAGACTGTTCCAAGTAATATAGTTGCTTCTATGTTTGGATTTTCAATATTTCAATTTTTTGAGGCTACAGAAGAGGAACGTAAGAATGTGAAGGTATCATTTTAACTTCTAACTTATTTATATGACAATCTATTCTCAAATATCTGGCAATAGATTTAAGACGTTCATGATAATGGGATTATTTATCGCTCTGGTTACTGGGTTGTTTTATGCGATAGGTTATTACTACAATATCGGAGATGGATTCTTAGTTATGGGGTTTATCTTCTCAATTTTTTCTACTATTGGCTCGTATTATTTTTCAGATAAAATGGTGCTTGGTTTAACTGGTGCTCATCTTGCGTCAAAAGAAAAATATTTTAACCTTTACACAGCTGTAGAAAATATGTCTATAGCATCAGGTGTTCCAATGCCTCGTGTGTATGTGATTAATTCAGATCAATTAAACGCATTTGCAACGGGGAGAGATCCTAAACACGGTGTCGTGGTTGCGACAACAGGTATATTAAACAGATTAGATCGGTCTGAACTTGAGGGTGTAATCGCTCATGAGATGTCGCATATAAAAAATTATGATATTTTATTATCATCGGTTGTCGCAGTATTAGTCGGTACCGTTGCGCTAATAACTGATTGGGTATTACGATGGCGCTGGTTTGGAGGACGGGATAAAGAAGAAAAGCAAAGTCCTGCAATGACTATACTATTTATTATTGCATTAATATTGAGTCCTATTGTAGCTACTCTTATACAACTTGCCATCTCAAGACAGAGGGAATATCTTGCTGATGCAAGTAGTGCTCTATTGACACGTAATCCAGATGGTTTAGCGAGTGCACTTGAAAAGATATCATCATTTAACAAACAACCAATGCATGTGCCTTCGACAGTATCCCATCTTTTTATTGCAAATCCTTTAAAGACAGAAGGAAAAGAACGATCTAATTTTCTTGCAAATCTCTTCAGCACTCATCCACCAATTCAAGAACGAATAAAGATATTAAGAGACATGTAAAAAGGAGTTTATAAAGTTTATAAAGTTATAAAGGTAAATACTTTTCTACTTATTTTTATCATTACAGAAAATAGTGAGAGTGGGTGATATAATGAATAGTGAAATAATACAATAATACTCTGAATTTTATACTTTAGACTATATCTTATGTGCGGAATAGGTGGATATTTTGGATTTCAAGATGATGAGCTTGTAAAAAAGATGTCTCAGATGATGCAACATAGAGGGCCTGATGGAGAAGGAATTTTCTCAGAAGGTTATGTTACTTTGCTCAATCGTCGACTTGCAATCATTGATCGCGCAGGAGGTGATCAACCGATATATAACGAGGATAAATCGATAGTTGTCGTGTATAACGGTGAAATTTATAATTATCGTGAAATCAGAGATGAGCTCGAAAAAAAAGGTCATGTCTTCTCAACTCATTCTGATACAGAAATATTGGTGCATGGATATGAAGAATGGGGTGATGATTCATTTGATAGATATAATGGAATGTTTGGAGTTGCGTTATATGATAAGAAAAATGACCGATTGGTTCTTGCTCGCGATCATTTTGGAATTAAGCCGGTATACTATTCTTCTTTTAAAAAAAACAGCAAATTACAGGTATTGTTTGCTTCAGAGATAAAACCAATACTATCTTCAGGATATATTCAAAAAATTCCAAATGACAGAATTATTTATCGATATTTAAAATATCGAATTCATGATAATGAAGAAGAAACATTTTTTAAGGATATTTATCGACTCATGCCGGGTGAACTTCTTGTTATTGAATCAAACACACTCACAAAAAGGAAATATACTCATTTAGAAACAGAGATAGTAAAGAGTAAAAAATCTCCATTAACTCAAGAAGCGATAGAACAATTTGGCACTTTACTTATGAATGCTGTAAAAGCACGTTTGATCTCAGAAGTTCCCGTAGGTAGTTGTCTTTCGGGAGGGCTAGATTCATCTATTGTTGTCGCATTAGTGAATACATTATTGAAGGAAAAAGTTGAAGAATCAACCTCTGTTGGAGAGATTCAAAATGTATTTTCTGCTGTTTTTCCGGGATCAACTAATGATGAAGAAAAATATATAGATGCTGTAGTTCAAAAAGTACAACATATTAAGAACCATAAAATATATCCAAAGCCAGAGGAATTTTTTATCGAGATGAAAGATTTTATTCGAACCCAAGAAGAACCAACTATTAGTACTGGTCCTTATGCGCAGTATAAAGTAATGCAAGAAGCTCATAAACACGTTACAGTGGTGCTTGATGGTCAAGGTTCAGATGAGATGATGGCAGGGTATTTGCCCTATTATTTTGTCTACTTAAAGCAACTTATTAAAGATAAAAAGTGGTTATTGTTATTTAGTGAGTGTTTTGCTTCTCGAGATGTGCTCATAAAATTTGGGTTACATATTTTAGTAAGAAGATTAGGATTAAAAAAAAGCATAATAGTTGAGACGGTATTAAATAAAAGTTTTATATCAATACATAAACACGAAAAATTTTCAGTTGTTTCGAATAATTTGAAGAAACGATTAGCTCAGGATATTTTTCACAATAGTCTCCAATCACTTTTGAGATATGAGGATAAAAATAGTATGCGATTTTCGATTGAAGGTCGCGTTCCTTTTCTCGATCTCCAACTAATCAAATTTATTTTTAGCCTATCTGACGAAGCAATCATAAAGAATGGATGGAATAAATATATTTTACGAGAATCGATGCGATCATTATTGCCAGATAGTATCGCAAATCGACGAAATAAAATTGGATTCACAACACCAGAGCATGAATGGTTTTTGCATATGAAAAATAAAATATACTCACTATTTTTGAGTGAATCATTTGCTAATCGTTCGTATGTTAATCAATCAGCAGTATTACAATCATTTCGAGCATTTATTGAGGGAAAAAATGATGACACAATGATTTTTTGGCGATTAATGAATTTAGAATTATGGATGCGAGAATTTTTTGATGAAATTCAAGATAGTGAAGAATCTGTTAATAAAGAAAAAAGTACATTTGAACCAAATGAAGGAAAAAAATTAGAGATACACGTTGATGATGCAATGTATATTCGTTTCACAATACGAACATCTCTCTTTGCAAAAGGTGATGATTTTTCTAGTAAAATTTCTGAACATATTGCTGTTTTTAGAAAAGAAATTCAAAATAATTTTCAATATAAAGAACATATTTCACAACCTTGGATTGTAATCGTGTCAGAAAAAGTAGTCGCAATTTCGCAAGGAAGATCATATTTTATCTGGGACATAAATGCTGGTTTTTGGGCAAAATTATTATCAAAATATGTTACACGTACACCGTTTGGAATTGGTCTTGGTAGCCCATGGACGATGCAGATTGCAATTAATGAAATTGGACTGATTCGTATTCTTTTTGCAACAATTGTTTCAGCAATTACAAAATTATTTGGAATAAAGGGTATTTTTTATAAATTGGTCGGAAGAACAGTTGCATCTATTGATGGTCCAACAGAGTATTCTTTATATCCCTCAAATGTTTCTGCAAAACTTGGTCCAAAAAATCCTCTTGAATCAGCAACTCATATTTCTGAAAGTATCAAAAAAACTTTATCAAATGAAGAACAAGTGTATTTTCAAGGTGCTGTAATAATAGACGCAAATGATATTGGACGGGATATTTTAGGTAATGCAACAAGTATTCCTGATGAAATTATTGCTTCCATGATGCGCGATAATCCGATGGGTCAATCAAATGAACAAACACCACTTGTAGTAGCGATTAAGAGAGAATAATTTGCTCTGGAAAATTGTGATGAATCAGTTATAATAAACTTCATGTCAAAGACAACAACATTATCCAAAGATGATATATTACATCTTGGGAAATTAGCAAATCTTTCATTATCAGAGTCTGATGTTGATATGCTTTCGACTCAATTATCAGAGACACTAAAGTACATTCAGAACCTTGAAGAACTTGATACAAAATCAGTAGATGCTATCAGAGCTGTTGCAAAAAATGTTACTTTTGAGGATGGTACATTAAATGAACGAGGATTTTCATCAACTGAAGCACTACAAAATTCAAAACTAATAAAAGAAAATATGTTTGTGGTGAAGCGTATTATGTAAGAAGTTTATAAAGTTATAAGGTAAAGATCATAATTAAAAATAAGTAAAATATGTTTGGTAAATCGTTGTACGAAATTAAAGAGCAATTGGAAAAAAAGGAAGTAAGTGTAAAGGAAGTATTTCAGTATTTTATTAAAAGAATACAAAAATACAATCCTTCATTAAATGCTTATTTAACTATTCTTGACGATGAAAAACAAAAAGATGTAAATATGAGTGGTCCGTTGGCAGGAGTTCCTCTTGCAATAAAGGATAACTTTTGTACAAAAGGAGTGCGAACAACAGCATCTGCGAAGGTATTAGATGCATTTATTCCACCCTATGAATCAACAGTAACTAGACGATTAAAAGAAGCTGGTGCTCTAATGCTTGGAAAGACAAACATGGATGCATGGGCTCATGGTTCTTCTACCGAGACTTCAGATTATGGGCCAACAAAAAATCCTTGGGATATCACTCGTGCTCCCGGCGGATCATCGGGCGGATCTGCATCTGCAATATCAGCATATCTTGCTCCCGGTACTATTGGATCAGAAACTGCAGGTTCAATAAGACAACCATCATCATGGTGTGGTACGATAGGTTTAAAGCCAACGTATGGTCGCGTTTCACGATACGGAGTTGTTGCAATGGGATCTTCTCTTGATAGCCCCGGACCAATTGTGAGTACAGTCAGAGATTCTGCATTGTTACTTCAATTAATTGCAGGTAAGGATCCATATGATGCTACCTCATCATCAGAACCAGTTGATGATTATGTGTCATATATTAAAAAACCAAAAAAATATACAATAGGTATTACCGATGCATATTTTGAAGGTGTTGATGACGAAGTAAAACAAAAAGTGTTTGATATGATTGAGATATTGAAGAAGCTCGGACATACAGTAAAAAAAATTGATATGATTCATCCAAAATATGCCATTTCTGTATACACAATTATTCAACGAGCTGAGGTCTCTTCAAATCTTGCTCGATATGACGGTATTAGATATGGAGAAGATCGTACAGTATTTGGAAATGAAGCAAAAAAACGTATCATGCTAGGCACATATACTTTGTCGCACGGTTATTATGATGCCTATTATAAAAAAGCACTAAGAGTACGCGAGTTAATGAATGAAGATTTTAAACGGGTATTTAGTGAGGTTGATTTTATTGTTGCACCAACTACTCCCATTACCGCACTTACAATAGGCGAGTCTGCAAAATATCCTTTTTTTGGAGAAGTTATGGATGTACTGTTAGAAGCATCATCGATATGTGGAATTCCTGCAATAAATATTCCAGCAGGATTAGATTCTAAACATTTACCCATTGGAGTACAGATCATGGGAAATTACTTTGATGAAAAAAATATTTTAAATATCGCACAACAAATAGAAGATGAAACAAAATTTTTTGGTATTTTACAAAAAGGATTTGAAAAATACAGAGACTAATATTTAAGAAGTAGGATTGATTATTTTGTTATGCTGAATAGAAATCAGCATCTTTTGTTAATATTAGATTTGATTGATGGATCCTGAGTCAAGTTCAGAATGACAAGTGATTAACTATTTTATCTAATTTTCTAAGTACGATATTTATTTATAATAAAGTATACGTTTAAATATGGAAAAATATACATTGGTAATCGGTCTTGAAATACATGTAGAACTTAAAACAAAATCAAAGATGTTTTGTCAATGCTCTGCAGACTATTTTGGTAAACAGCCAAATTCTCAAACATGTCCTGTATGTTTAGGTATGCCGGGAGCGCTTCCAGTTCCCAATCAACAAGCGATAGAATGGACTATCAAAATGGGCAAAGCTCTTGGGTGTCATATAAACGTTATCACAAAATTTGATCGCAAACATTATTTTTATCCCGATCTCGCAAAAGGATATCAGATAAGTCAGTATGATGAGCCAATTGCAGTGAATGGAAAATTAGCTTTAAAAATAAAAGGGAATAAAGAAAAAGGAGATGAGGAAAAGACTTTTAGAATTCATAGAATTCATTTGGAAGAAGATACTGGAAAATTAATGCATGTAAATAGTGATACGTTGATTGATTTTAATAGATCAAGTGTTCCATTGGTTGAGATAGTTACAGAAGCTGATTTTGATAATGCAGAAGATGTAAAATGTTTCCTTGAAGAACTTCATACAATTATTCGATATCTCGGTGTTTCTGATGCAGATATGGATAAAGGCACGATGCGCATGGAACCAAATATTTCTGTAAAGTTAAAAGGTCATAAAGGGTTTCCTCCTTATAAAGTTGAGGTAAAAAATATTAATTCATTTAATTTTGTCAAACGAGCGATTGAATACGAATTTGAAAGACAAGTTGCTCTGATTGAAAATGGAGAGATTCCAAAACAGGAAACGAGAGGTTTTGATGATCAAAAAATGATCACGTATTCTCAAAGAGTAAAAGAAGAAGCATCAGATTATCGATATTTTCCAGAACCTGACATTCCTCCACTTAGTTTTCAAGAGGAAATACTGAATATAATTGAAAATAGTATACCAGAGTTACCAGCTCAAAAAGTTGCTCGATATATAAAAGATTGGAAGATTAAGTCAGATGATGCGTTTATTATCACTCGTGAACTTGAAGTTGCAATATATTTTGAACAGGTTGTATTTTTGGCTTCAAAAGATGTTAAGGATTTGGGTGAGATTCCACAAAAAATTGCAAACTTTATGATTAATAAAAAGATAACAGGAGATAAGTTACCAAGTGAATTTTATGAAGAAGTAAAGACAAAATTGAAACCTATTGAAAGCGATCCAATACTTCTTAAAGATCTTGTAGCTTCGGTGATTTCCGCAAATGAAAAAGTTGTTGCGGAATATAAGGCAGGTAAACTTACAGTGCTTATGTTTTTGGTGGGTCAGGTCATGAAGGATGCAAAAGGTAAACTTAATGCAAATGATGTAAGAGTGCAATTCCTCAAGGAACTTTCATAATTATCATTAATACCTTGTCATTTATAAATATGTGTCTAATCTTACATTATTAAAATATGGCTTGCAGATACGAATACGGTGCTGTTGTTGCAGGACTATCAATTGCTGGACTTTGTGGATTAATTGGTATTATTGGTCAGTTATGTATAAGTAAAAATCAGAATATTATCAATATAGGGCCACCGCAAACGGTCCCCACACTTATGCCAACAGGAACGGCAGTAACAGAGCAAGTTGATAAAGTACCTACAGTAGTTACATGTGTAAGAATATTTAGTTCTCAATTAGCTCCAGCTCCTATTACCTCAACAACATCATCATGCTAATCAATACATATTTATTTTCATTCGTAACTAATCATTGTATGTATTAAAATACAAGTATGTCATTTGTTCATCTTCACGTACACTCTGAATACTCACTACTAACTGGTATGTGTCGCATCAGAAAACTTGTGAAAAGAGCTAAAGAGATGGGTATGCCTGCAATAGCAATCACAGATAGTGGAGCTTTATATGGTGCATTTAAGTTTTTTATCTCAGCAAAAGATGCAGGAATAAAACCAATAATAGGTATAGAGGCTTATAAAGCAAATATTTCAAGACATAATCAAGATGAAACTAATCCTTATACAATTCCACACATCGTACTTCTTGCAAAAAATCTTACTGGATACAAAAATTTACTAAGTCTAGTAAGTGATGCTAATCTTGAAGGATTTTCTGAAAAACCACGCGTAGACTTTGAATCTTTAAGGAAATATGGAGAAGGATTGGTTGTTTTATCTGGATCGTTGCGGGGAGAGATACCACAACTTATTCTCAATCAACAAAAATCAGAAGCAGAAAAAAGACTTCAAACATATCTTGAGATATTTGGTGAGAATTTTTATCTAGAACTTCAGAGACATCAAGGACTAGACACACAGGATATTGTAAATCAAGAACTGGTTACATTATCAAGAAAATATGGCGTTCCTCTTGTTGCGACAAACGATGTACATTACATCAATCAAACAGAAGCATATGCACAAGAGATACTTCTCTGTATTCAAACGGGCCGAGCAATTTTTGAAAAAAATAGACCATTATCAATGATTGATAATGCGGATTATCATTTAAAAAATGAAGAAGAGATGAGATTATTGTTCAGCGATTATCCTGAGGCGATAGATAATACAGTAAAAATAGCAGAACAATGTAATGTTGAGATACCTTATGGAACTCTTATTCAACCACAATACAAAATTCCTCAAGGAGACACACCAGCAACATTTTTAAAAAAATTATGTTATCAAAATATTGGACGATTAAAAGGATTTACTATAGAAGAAATTTCAAAACGACTTGATTACGAATTGGATATTATTTCTCAAAAAGGATATGATAATTATTTTTTATTCGTACAAGATTTTATTGGGTGGGCAAAGGATAATGAGATAGTTGTTGGACCGGGAAGAGGGTCTGCTGCAGGATCAGTAGTATCATATCTTCTTCGTATTACTGAGATAAACCCACTTGAATACAATTTACCATTTGAACGATTTTTAAATCCAGAGCGTCCTTCACCTCCTGATATTGATACAGATTTTGCAGATACACGACGAGATGAAGTATTACAATATGTTCGTCAAAAATATGGCGAAGATCATGTATGTCAGATCATCACATTTGGGACAATGGAGGCACGTATGGCAGTGCGTGATGTTGCACGAGCACTTGGTATGTCGTATGCGCAAGGTGATCGTATGGCAAAGATGATACCTCCACCAAAACAGGGACTTCATATTACATTAGATAAGGTCATGGAAGAAAATCCTCCCCTCAAACTATTATATACTACTGACGAGGATGCTAAAAAAGTGCTCGATATTGTGAGACAGGTTGAAAGTCTTCCACGACATTCTTCAGTTCATGCTGCTGGAGTTATTATCTCAGATGTGCCACTTAATGAATATGTACCACTTCAAAAAGATCCTAAAGAAGGACGAATCATAAGTCAGTATGACATGTATAGTCTTGATCTTAATGCCGCATCGGATAATAAGGCAATTGGATTATGTAAAATGGACTTCTTAGGATTACGTAATTTATCCATCCTTGAATCGGCTATTAATTTAGTCAAACAAGAACGCGGGATAAAAATTAAACTTGATGATATTCCTCTTGATGAGCCAAAAACATATGAATTAATTAGTAGAGGAGATACAGTTGGTGTCTTTCAACTTGAATCTGCTGGTATGCGACGATTAGCTAAAGATCTCAAACCAAATCGTATCTCAGATATTACAGCTATGGTCGCTCTTTATAGACCCGGTCCAATGGAGCTTATTCCAATGTTTATTGAAGGAAAAAAGAATCCAAGAAAGATCAAATATCTTCATCCAATTCTCGAATCAATCATGGGAGAAACATACGGCGTGTTAGTATATCAGGAACAAGTAATGGAAATTGCACATCGTATGGCTGGATTTACCCTTGGTCAGGCAGATATTTTACGTCGTGCAATGGGTAAAAAAAAGATAGAGATCATGATGAAGGAAAAAGCAAAGTTTGTGGAAGGTAGTGTAAAAAATGGATATGTGGCGCGAGTGGCAGAAGAAATATATTCCTTTATAGAAAAGTTTGCTGCATATGGATTTAACAAGCCACACTCGGCTGCGTACGCAATCATTGCATATTGGACTGCATATATGAAAGCAAATTATCCAGTCGAGTATATGACTGCATTACTTACGGCAGAACTTCAAGGAGTTGCAGGACCAATGCGTGAAATTAAAATGGCGACTGCTATTGAAGAATGTCGAAAGATGAAGATAGCAGTTCTTCCTCCTGAAATAAATAAATCAATTGAATCATTTTCTATAGATGGAGAATCTATTCTCTTTGGATTATCGGCATTAAGAAATGTTGGATCCTCAGCCATAAATAGTATTCTTGAAGCTCGAAAGAATGGTCCATTTATTGGACTTAAAGATTTTATGAAGAGGGTAGACTTACGAAAAGTAAATAAACGAACAATGGAAAGTCTCATTATGTCAGGAGCATTTTTAAGTCTAAATAATAGAGCGACGTTACTCAAACATTATCCTGATCTGGTACGTGATATTGCTTCACAAAAGGATGAAGCTGAAAAAGGTCAATACAATTTGTTTGGTATGAATCTTAATGATGAAAAAACAACAGATACATTTGTACAGGAACCAGAGGTCTCAGATGTTGATATCATGAAAATGGAACAGGAAATGATAGGATTTATATTAACAAAAAATCCTCTCGATAGATTTAGAGATATAATTAAACAAAAAGTAAGTAAAAAAATTGCAGAGGTTGTAATTGAAGACAGAGGTAAATTATTGATTCTTGCTGGAGTAATTAGTGCTAAAAAAATTGTACAAACAAAGAAAGATAATATAGATATGGCCTTTATAAATATTTATGATGATACTGGTACAATAGAAGGAGTGCTTTTTCCAAAGGCATTTCATAAACTTAAATCAATTATAGAAATGAATAGTCCTATTTTGATAAAGGGAAAGATTAGTAACCGTGAAGGGACATTAAGCATGATGATAGATAATGCAGCATTGTTGCAATAAGACAAATTTCTGATATTATTCTGACATTGACGCTATATTAAATAGATGATACAATGATTGCGCAATCTAATAGTAAAATTGATATAAACGGCGATATCGTAAGTTTGGTAAAAAATGAAAAGAAGTTACCAAAAAAAATAGTACATTCAAACTATATAAGTGAAGTTGGTATATACGTTGCGATGCCATTACTGGTATTATTGGGTATAGGTGTGTATCTTGACAACGCCTTTCACTTAAAGCCAGTGTGTACGTTTGGAGGTATTATTTTAGGTACGATTTCAACTTTTTATAATTTGTTCAGAATGGTTACGAATGACAGAAGCAAAACATAGTCCACACATAAGTATACGAGCTGAAGAGCTATTTCATATAGGAACTTTTCCTATAACAAATTCTCTAATAGCAGGATCAATTGTTACAATTATACTCATGTTGGGAGTTTTTTATTACAACTACTTAGTGCAAACGGGTAAAAAAAATGGATTTTATTACATCATAAATTTGATTATGAATGCCTTAGTAGGTTTATTTCAACCAATATTAGGAAAACACATGGATGTGTTTTTTCCTTGGGTTGGATCATTTTTTTTCTTTATTCTTCTTCAAAACTGGTTTGGTCTTCTTCCTGGAGTAAATAGTGTAATGATTACACTTCAAGAAGGAGAAAAAGCACCTCTACTTCGAGGAGCAACAGCTGATCTTAATATGACAGTAGCGCTTTCATTAGTTGCTGTTATTTTAGTACAGTTCTATGGTATTAAAATACTTGGTTTTAAGGAATATATGGGAAAATTTTTGAACTTTAGTAATCCACTTAACTTTGTAATTGGGTTATTAGAAATTATTTCTGAATTTTCAAGAATATTATCTTATTCATTTCGTTTATTTGGAAATATATTTGCAGGAGAAGTTCTTTTAGCTATTATGGCATTTTTGTTTCCATTTGGGTTAACGCTCCCATTTTTTTTTATGGAAATTTTTGTAGGATTTATACAAGCTATAGTATTTGCAATGTTGGTAGCAGTATTTATCAATTTAGCAATACAAAAACACCACTAAACGATCAATTAAGAATTGATAATTATGTATTATGAATTGGGAATGATGAATAATAGTTATATTTTACAATTCATAATTAGTAATTCGTAATTAGTCATTATTATTTATTTTAAAAATATGGATGTAGAAGCGGCAAAACAAATCGGTATCGCATTAGCAATTGGACTTGCAGGCATAGGCCCGGGAATAGGTGTTGGTATCGTTGCAGGAAAAGCAGTAGAGGCTATCGGTCGTAATCCAGAAGCTGAATCATCAATTCGTAACACAATGATTCTTGGTATGGCATTTGCAGAAGCTATTGCTATTTACGGATTGGTAATTGCGTTGATGTTGAAATTTCTTTAAACTAGATATATGCAAAATTTAGGAATAGATATAAACTTATTAATAGCGCAGTTTATAAACTTTATCGTCTTTTTTATTGTCTTTAAGATGTTTTTGGTCAAACCTTTTAATAAAGTTTTGAAGGACGCAAAGGAAGTAGAAGAGAAGCATACAAAAGCAATTAGTGAAATTAGTTTGATAGAGGAAAAATTGGATCAACAGGAAAAAGAACGACGCGATAAAATGAAAAAAGAAATCGAAGCAGTATTAAAAGAAGCAAAATTAGATGCAGATCAGGCTCGAAAAGTTGCTATAGAAGAAGCTAAAAAAGAGGCATCAAAAATTCTCATTCAAGCAAATGATCAGGTTGAAAAAGATAGACAAACGTTATATCAAGATATGAGACTGCGAACAGGTGAGCTCAGTGTAAGTCTTATAAAAACTGCCTTGAAAGATTATCTCACAGATGATGCAAAGAAAAAACTTACAGAAAATATTGTGAATAATTTGGCTAAAGACATAAAAATTAACTAACTATGAAACTAAATACACAGTTAAAAAAGGAATTAAAGGAATTGGCTATAGCAAGACTTAAAGGTGAGAAGCATGTAATTCACGTGATATCGCCATATGTCCTTACACCTTCTGAGCTTGTTCATCTTGAAAATACATATCAATTTATGGCAGGACACGAAATAGTACAAGAAGTAAGATCAGAAATGTTGGCAGGAATTATTATACAAGTGGGAAGTCAAGTGATAGATTTATCTCTTGATACACAGTTACATCAATTAGAAAAATTCGTCTATGAGCATTCTTGATCAATACATTAAAGATATCGAAAAAGAGTTAACATCTCGTACTTCTATTATTTCCCCACAAGATACGGGAAAAGTAGTATTTGTTACAGATGGAGTAGTGCGTCTTACAGGATTAGATGATATAACATATGGTGAAATGATTGAGTTTAGTTCCGGAGGACAAGCAATGGTTATTGATTTATTACAAGACGAAGTTGGAGCTATAGTGCTTGGTGATTATCTCCATATTAAATCAGGAGATACTGCACGAGCAACGGGTAAAGTCGCTTCAGTACCTGTTGCAGATGAATTATTAGGTCGAGTAGTTGATGCATTAGGACATCCCTTAGATAGTAAAGAAAAAATAAAAACCACTCAATTTAATCCTATTGAAAAAATTGCTCATGGAGTGGTTTCAAGAAAATCAGTGAGTGTGCCACTTCAGACAGGTATCAAATCAATTGATGCATTGATTCCTGTTGGACGTGGTCAGCGAGAATTAATTATTGGAGATAGAGGAACAGGAAAGACAACACTTGTACTCGATATTATCAGAAATCAAAAAAAGGAAAATGTGATCTGTGTCTATTGTGCAATAGGGCAACGAAATTCTAAGATTGCGTCTGCTGTAGAATATCTTCGTGCACACGATGCACTTGATTATACAGTGATTGTCTCGGCATCAGCATCTGATCCTGCATCGATGCAGTATTTAGCACCATACTCAGCTACAGCAATGGCAGAGTATTTTTTGGAGAAGGGAAAAGATGTGGTTGTGATTTATGATGATTTGAGTAAACATGCATATGCATATAGACAAGTGAGTTTGATTCTTCGAAGACCAGCAGGTCGTGAAGCGTATCCCGGAGATGTATTTTATCTTCACTCAAGATTACTCGAACGTGCTTGTAGATTGAATGAAAAGTATGGAGGTGGTTCTATAACTGCTCTTCCGATAATTGAAACATTATCGGGTGATGTTTCAGCATATATTCCTACTAATGTAATTTCTATCACTGATGGTCAGATATTTTTAGATGCCGATCTTTTTAATTCTGGATTAAAACCTGCTATTAATGTAGGGATATCAGTATCACGTGTTGGCGGATCAGCACAAACTAAAGCTATGAAGCAAGTATCAGGACGATTAAAGCTCGATCTGGCTCAATATCGTTCAATGGAAGCTTTTTCTCAATTTGAATCAGAGCTGGATGAAGAAACCAAAAAACAGTTAAATAGAGGGGCTCGAGTAACACAAATACTAAAACAGAATAAGGGAGATGTGTATGATTTAGCATCTCAAGTTGCAATTATCTGGGCTTCAACAAATGGATATCTTGATGTATTAAAACTTATAGATGTTGAAGAATTTGAAAAAAAGTGTATCTCTCAACTTCATGTTCGTATGCCTGAATGGATTGCTAAATTAAATAGTGAAAAAGTATTATCAAAAGAAATGGAAGAGGAATTGAAGAAATTTATAGAACAGCAAATTCAGTTGACTCAATAATTTATTTTTCTATTGTATGAATTTGAGACAGGTACGTACTAAAACAAAATCTATAACAAATGTTCGGAAGATCACAAAAGCTATGCAACTGGTGTCAGCAATAAAAATGAAGAAAGCTCAACAACTTGCAGTTGATGGAAAGCCCTATCATGACGCTCTTGAATACTTGATCCGAAATGTATCAAAAGGTATTGATATCTCTAGTTCTCAATTGTTAACAGCAAAGGAGAAAAAGCATAAAACACTTGTACTATATATTTCATCAAATAAAGGATTGTGTGGATCCTTTCATACGAGTTTAAATAGGTTTGTATTGAGAAATATTGAGTATCAGAATCATGATTGGATTACGGTTGGAAAAAAAGCAGGTATGGTAATGAGTCGATTGGGTGGTAAAGTTATTGCTGATTTTTCAACAACACGGGCCTTATTTGAAGTTTCAGCAATTTTTGATCTGATATTAAAAGAATTTTTTGCAGGCTCATATAATGAAGTATTCATACTTTATAATAAGTTTATTTCATCTATGAAGTTTGAAACAGTATATGAAAAAATTCTGCCCATACATGTGAATGTAAAAAAGGATTCACATGTTAATGTGAATTTTAATTACATAATAGAACCCGATCCAACAACCTTAGTTGATACGTTATTACGTAATTATTTAGAAGAAAAGATTCGAGAAGCTATAATAAGTAGTGAAGCTGTAGAACATTCAGCTCGTATGATGGCTATGAAGACAGCAACAGATAACGCAACCGATGTGATTTATAGTCTGACACTGTTAGGCAATAAATTGCGACAAACAAAGATTACGAGTGAATTAATCGATATGGTTACGGCTAAAGAAAGTGTTGAAGCGGGATAAATAACCAATTACGAATTACAAATGAAGAATTACGAATATAAAATCGTAATTATTATTTGTAATTAGTATTTGCTAATTAGTAATTTTTTAAAATATATGACAAATGGAGTAGTTATTGCAATTAGAGATGTAGTAGTTGATGTGCAATTTCCAGAGGAATTGATGCCAAAGATTTATGATGCACTTGAAGTAAGTATCGAAGGTAAAAATAGGATTGTATTGGAAGTTGAAGCTATTATTGATGAAAAAACAGTACGTACAGTTGCTATGGGAGCTGTGTATGGTTTAAAAAGAGGAGCGAAAGTTACAAATACTGGAAATCCAATCACCGTACCAGTAGGAGATGTTACTCTTGGTCGTATTTTTAACGTATTTGGAGAAGTTATAGACGAAATGGAACCCGTGAAAAGTGATACGTATCTTCCAATTCATCGAGATGCACCTGCATTATCTGAACAATCTGTCAAACAAGAAGTATTTGAGACGGGGATTAAGGTAATTGATTTAATTGCTCCATTTATAAAAGGTGGAAAAACTGCAATTTTTGGGGGTGCAGGAGTTGGAAAAACGGTTACGATACAAGAAATGATACATAATGTTGCAAAACATCATGCAGGAGTTTCTGTGTTTACAGGTGTTGGAGAGCGCACACGTGAAGGAAATGATTTGTGGAACGAAATGAAAGAAACAAAGGTATTAGATAAGACTGCGCTAATATTTGGACAGATGAATGAACCTCCAGGCAATCGTCTTCGTGTTGCCTTAACTGGTGTAACAATGGCTGAGTATTTTAGAGATGAAAAAAATATGGATGTATTATTATTTATCGATAATATTTTCCGTTTTGCTCAGGCAGGTTCTGAGGTATCTGCACTATTGGGTCGTATACCTAGTGCTGTAGGATATCAACCTACTCTAGCATCTGAGATGGCATCTTTGCAGGAACGTATAACATCGACTAATAAAGGTTCGATTACTTCTATTCAAGCTGTTTATGTACCTGCAGATGATTATACAGATCCAGCACCAGTTACAACATTTGCTCATCTTGATGCATCAATTGCTCTTGAGCGATCACTCGCTGAACAAGGACTTTTTCCTGCAGTCGATCCATTGACTTCTTCGTCTCGTGCGCTTGATCCAGAAATTGTTGGAGACGAACATGCAACAGTCGCACGACAAGTCTTAAAAATACTTCAAAGATATAAAGATCTGCAAGACATTATCGCAATTCTTGGAATGGAAGAGTTATCTGATGAAGACAAAAGTGTAGTTGCACGAGCACGAAGGATTCAGCGATTCCTTACCCAACCTATGTCTGTAGCAGAACCATTTACTGGTAGGCCCGGCAAATATGTCTCTATTCTAGAAACAGTTCGCGGATTTAAGGAGATTTTGGAAGGAAAACATGATGATAAACCAGAATCTGCATTTTATATGGTTGGTGGAATTGATGAAGTTAAATAATTAATTAATAATTATTTAGGAACTATTTATAATTTGTTGAATAGCATGTCTGAATTTCGTTTGCAAGTTATAACACCTCGAAGAATTGTAAAGGATGAGATAATCCAATCAATTAGCACACCTTCCGCAGATGGAATGATCACAATTTTGCCGAGGCACACTCGAATATTAACGTTATTAGTTGAAGGAATTATTACTATCAAGCGAAAAGATGGTGAGGAATCACTTGCTATTGGTGGTGGGTATCTTGAGACAGATGGAAGTTTGGTTCGTATTTTGGTTTCACGTGCTTATGGTCAGGATGAAATCAATCATGAACAGACTGAGTTAGCACTTGAAGAAGCAAAAAAATTAGTATCTCAAGCCAATACTAAAGAAGATCGTCAAAATGCTCTATCTGTTCTTCGTCGATCCGTCATAGACTCAAAACTTATCAAAAAAAGACGGAAAAATATTATTTAACAACAATCAAATCAATACTCACAATATTATTAGGTTGCATGATGATCTGAGTAGTAAACTCTCCATTTAGAGGTTGAATTGATGATATTACTAATTTTTGACCGTTGAGACGATTAATCTCTATTCTATATTGACTATTTGTAAGTCCTATAAACTTAATGGGGACATTTTCAAGGTTTGTACCATCTTTATCATAATTTACAAGAAATAACGTTACTTTACCTCCTGTACCTCTTGTTGCAACAGCCCGAACAAATGAACCTTCTCCATCGACTTGTAAACGCATCTTATCAAGACTATTCAAGTGTTTAAGAGCTTGATATCTTGGACGACGCTCACCAGATCTACTCAATAATCCCCACGAAGGATTTAACCCATCCCTTATCTCAAAAGCAAATGCAAGATCAATATGGGCATCAATAAGATTGCGTATTGTCATAGCAGTGTGAGACGCTCCAATATCTGTAAATGAAACTTGATTATTTGGAGAAGAATCGTATCCCCATTCACTGATGATTTTTTGTAAAGATCTATATTGTGCAAACTCATCAGGTGCTAGCCAATCAGTTACTTGCTGAGCATCTGAAAATATTTCATCAGGATTTGATGAATAATGATGCCACGATAAAAAATCAATTCTTAAGTTTTCTTGGGTAATATATCGCAACAAGGATTGCATCCAATTTTTATATGCTTTAGTTGTAGCTGGACCTCCAAAGAAAAACTTTTGAGTATTTTGTGCTCGAGTAGCACCTAGTGAAGAATAAAAGTAAAGTGTCTTATAATCCTTGCCACCACTATAATGCCATTTACCAAATGTTTCCAGATCTGGTTCATTCCATACTTCATAGTATATACCAGATAACGAATCTCCAAATGTTTTTCCATCACATAATGCAGTTGATCTTCCACTATATCTCTCGATAGTTTGCTGTACTAATAACGACCATTCAGACCAGCTTTTTGGTAAACTTACGAGAGAACCATCAGCAGAGATATCAGGAGACATATATCCTAATACAAAGAATGGCTTTGCACCAGTAGCATATATATCGCAAACGGTCTTATCAAGTTCGTTCCAAGACAGTTTTAATTTACCGTTATCGTCTCGCTTGATAACATTGTAATAATCAAAAATATGATCAATGCGTATATAATAGGGCTTGAGTTCTTTAATATCGTTTATCACAGATGCTAACATCTGTACTCCTGATTCTTCTCCTCCTTGAGCTTGAGCTTTCCAACTAGGAGGAATAAATCCGATCGTTTGGGACGCATTGACGGTTATGTTTGCAGATCTTTTTTCAGCCTTTGAGATATATCGAAGAGTATAAAATCCAATCATTATAAGAAATGATGCAAGTACAATTCTTAAACTCCATCTAAGCATACTAAATTTATTATTACTTTTATGACGTTTCATTCAGTAATTAAGTATACGCATTATATTCTAGATCTTCCACAACATATTTGTATTTTTACACTATCAAATGTAATTATAACTCGATATACTATATAATGTTTGAGCTTGAAATGTACACTATCTCATGTACAATTAACTGTCAAATCAACCTATGGCACTCATTATCGTAGAATCACCAACAAAAGCACGTACATTTAATCGAATCCTTAAAGGAAAAGAATTTTTTGTGTTCGCAACAATGGGACATTTTCGTGATCTTCCTTCAAATACCATGTCTATACAATTTGATAAAGATTTTAAGCCAAATTACGAAGTAATAAAAGGAAAGCAAAAGGTCGTAGATCAATTGAAAAAGCTTGCATCAGAAAATAATGAGGTGATTTTTGCAACAGATCCAGATCGTGAAGGGGAATCAATCTCGTATCATGCAGCTCAAGTACTCGGACTTATTAATGAAAACTGGCCGAATATCCAATATCTTGATGATAAACCAGTTAAACGAATAGTGTTTCATGAAATCACATCTCATGCTCTTGAAGAAGCGCTTGCTCATCCAACTGAGATACGTATAGATCTTGTAAAGGCACAACAAGCGAGACGGATTCTCGATCGTATCGTCGGATATCAACTATCTCCTTTATTATGGAAAAAGATGAATAAAAATTGGTTATCAGCGGGTAGAGTACAGACAGTTGCATTGAGATTAATAGTAGAACGTGAAAAAGAAATAGCATCTTTTGAACTTGGAGACTATTTTCAGATAAAAGGAACATTTAAATATGATAATGAATTTTTGGCTCAATTAACGAAAAAAGATGGAGTTTCATATGAAATAAAAACTACTGTACCACTTTTTACAGGAGATTATACATACACCAAAACCTCTATCACAAAAGAATCAGTCGATGAAATAGTTTCAGAAATACAATCAGATTCATTTAAAATAAGCGATGTAAGTGAAGAGGTAAAAAAGCGATATCCACCACCTCCATACACTACTTCATTATTACAACAAGATGTTTTTCAAAAATGTAGTTATACTCCTAAGATGACGATGCGCATAGCACAGGATTTGTACGAAAGTGGATTTATCTCATATCATCGTACTGATTCATTTAATTTATCATCTCAGTTTGTATTCCGCGCAATGAAATATATAGAGGATCGTTTTGGCAAAGAATATGCATTAGAAAAACCAAGAGGTTACAAGACAAAATCAAAGATGGCACAAGAAGCACACGAAGCAATACGTCCTACGAAACTTGAACGATTACCCGAAGAGCTTACACTTGATAAAAAAATAACACAAAATCATAAAAAGGTTTATACAATGATATATAATCGTGCACTTGCAACCCAAATGAAAGAGGCAGAAGTGAAACATACAAAAGTAACATTACTCAGTACAAAAGGATATGAATTTGAAGCTGAAGTTCAGAAAGTATTATTCGATGGGTTTTTGAAGATCGCTCAACCAGATCTAATTCAAAAACAACAAAATGAGTTGCCGTTAAAAGTCGGAGTCTCTGTTACTTTGACAAATCTTGAATCAATAGCAAGTCAAACCAAACCTCCTCCTCGATTTAATGAAGCGTCAATTATCCGTATTCTTGAAGAAAAAGGAATTGGACGTCCTTCTACATATGCTCCTATAATCACACTTATTCAGGAAAAAAATTATATTGAAAAAGAAAATAGATATTTTAAACCAACAAATTTAGGTACAGGAATTTCTGACTATCTATCAAAAGGATTTCCTAATTTGTTTGATCTAAATTTTACTGCCCAGATGGAGGATAGTCTCGATGAGATTGCAGAAGGCCAAAAAAATCTCGTTGATGTGTTGCGTAATTTTTATACTCCATTTGAAAAGGTTTTGAAAGAACAACAAGGAGATACTGGAACGATAGAAATAGATGAATCATTGGATGAAAAATGTGATAAATGTGGAAATGCTTTGATAGTTCGATACTCAAAGTTTGGGAAATTTATGGCATGTAGTAAATTTCCAGAATGCAAATTTACAAAATCGTTCCTCACTTATGTAAATAATAAATTCTGCCCAATGGATAATGGAAGAATGGTATTGAGATATAGTCGTAATAAAAAAAGATTTTATGGATGTGAACATTATCCAACATGTCGATTTACTATATGGGCTTTAGCAGATCTCAACAACCCAGAAGCAGTAGCAAAAGCAATTGAGATGGCAAAAGTTTCTGCTCTTGCACCACCGGTAACAAAACCAATTGTAGATTCTACAAAAGTAGAAGCTAAAAAAGTTGTTAAGAAAAAGAAAGCGGTAAAAAGAACAGAGGCAAAAAAGGTGGTAACAAAAAAAACAGTCAAATCATAATTTGATATAGTTAATGATATTTGCACATTTCAATTACTCTAGTATAATGGCATCAGTTTAGTGTTTATTTTATAAAATTTATTTTTGTATGGCTAATGTTAAGTATGTATTTGTATCTGGTGGTACAATTTCCGGAATAGGAAAGGGTATTACGTCCGCTTCGTTAGCACTTCTTCTAAAATCTGCAGGTTATCGAGTAGTTCCAATCAAGTTTGAAGGGTACTTAAATATTGATGCTGGCACGATTAATCCAATAGAGCATGGTGATGCTTTTTTATGTGAAGATGGTACAGAGGCTGATATAGACATCGGGACATACGAAAAGTTCCTTAATGAAGATATGGGTAAGGAAAATTTTGTAACAATGGGACAAATATATAAGACAATTATTGATAAGGAACGTAGATTTGAATACAACGGTGAAGATGTGGAAGCAGTGCATATATGTGAAGAGATTATCACAAGAATCAAAAAAGTTGGTGAGAAAAATAATGCGGAAATAGTACTTATTGAGCTGGGAGGAACGGCAGGTGAATACTGGAATGTATTTTATTATGAGGCAGCTCGCCTACTTACATTTAGAAATCCGGGAGATGTGATACATATTCATGTGAGTTATGTTCCTACACCAAATCACTTGGGTGAACCAAAAACAAAACCTACCCAACTTTCAGTTCGAACACTCAATTCTCTTGGCATTCAACCAAATTTTATTATTGCACGATCAGAAAAACTTCTTGATATTCGTAGAAGAGAGCGCCTTGCTTTATTTTGCAACATGCATCCTGATCATATTATTTCAAATCCTGATGTAAAGACAGTATATGAGATTCCGCAAATATTTCACGAGCAAGAATTAGAAATAAAAGTTTTAAAAGTGCTTGGACTTAAATCAAAAAAATCCGATCTAACGGCATGGAATAAAATGGTGAATAGAATATTTGAATCAAAGAAGAAGCAAATTACTATTGCTATTGTTGGTAAGTATTTTGGAACAGGTGATTATCAACTTAGAGATTCGTATGCAGGTTTATTTGATGCTATTGATCATGCCTCTTGGCAAGAATCTGTTGATGTAAAGACAGTGTGGATACATGCAGAGGAAATAGAGAAAAAAGGTCCAGAAATAATTGGAAATCCGGATGGAATTATAGTACCGATTGGTTGGGGAGAGCGAGGATCTGAAGGAATGATACTGTCTGCAAACTATGCACGTGAAAAAATGATTCCCTATCTTGGATTATGTTATGGTATGCAACTTGCAGTTGTTTCGTTTGCACGTAATGTACTGGGATGGAAAGATGCGAACACAACGGAAAATGATGCAAATTCTAAACATCCTGTTGTTCACATTATCCCAGAACAGCAACGATTAATAGAAAAGCGAGCATATGGTGGTACTATGCGTCTTGGTACATGGGATGCAATTGTGAAAAAAGGTTCACAAGCTTACGAAATATACAAGTTGCATGGCGCAATGAAGGATGCAAAAATAGGATTAACAAGTGAACGCCATAGACATAGATATGAGTTCAATGGGAAATACAGAGATGATTTGGAAGCAAAGGGCTTGATAGTAAGTGCAATATCTACAGTAGAAGGTCTTGTTGAAATTATAGAGCTTGATAAAAAAATACATCCATTTTATATCGGCACACAAGGTCATCCTGAATATAAAAGTCGACCACTTTCACCACATCCGCTATTCTTAGCCTTTATTCAAGCCTGTAAAAAGTAATTTATGATCCCTATACTTTTTGCACTCATTGGTGCTTGTTTTATGACGCTTTATTCATTGGGAATACGACTGTTTCTCAAGGATAAAGGAGACTCGCGTTCGTTTACCTTAATTCTTATTCTTTCAGGAACAGTAGTATTGTGTTTCTTACTTCCATTTGAAAAAATACACATAGAGTTATCTACCACCTTCCTTTTCCTGATAATTCCTCTTGCACTATTATATACGGTAGTTGATCTGTTATTTATTCGTGCGAGACAATTAGAACAAGTAAGCGTTGTTTCAACTTTTGTACAAATAGGAAACATTTGGGCGCTTTTAGGCGGAGCTTTATTTTTCCAAGAGTCAATAACCGTTCTCAAAATTATATCTGTTATTGCAATTGTATTTGGTAATGTACTGTTATCATGGAATGGAAAACGAATAAATATATCAAAAGGTCTCTATCTAATTCTTGTTGCTTCTTTTCTATTTACCCTCGGTAATTTTATTGATAAGTGGTATGCTTCATTTATTTCTCCGTCGCTATACAAATTGATACTATTCATCATTGAGGTGATTATTTTGTCTATCTTTTTTGTACCTAATCCAGTAAAGTCTGTTGTGAAAGAATACGAACTTCAAGGATGGAAGGCATTATTTGTTGGCCCCTTTCTTGCTTTAGCAGTATATTTTCTTGTAAAAGCATTTGAATCAGGAGGTGAAGCTTCTCGTATTCTTCCAATATTTGGATTGGCACAGGTGTTTGCTGTAATTGCAGGAATAGTTATTTTGGGTGAAAGAAAGAATTGTATCAAAAAGATATTAGCCTCAATTATTGTTCTTATTGGTGCATATTTACTCAATAGTTAAGCAAATTTATGCTTGATAGTTGATATTTCATGATGTATACTATATTGCTATGGCAAACGTAATAACATATAAAGACAAACAACTTGGTATCGGAGATACAATCGCGGTTGATTATAAAATCAAAGAAGGAGAAAAGGAAAGAATTCAAGTATTTGAGGGGATTCTTATTAAGATTAGAGGTAGTGAAGATGCAACTCGAATGATAACAGTTCGTAAAATTTCTAAAATTGGTTTAGGAGTCGAACGTATACTTCCTCTCAATTCACCTTTTATTAGTAATATCAAAGTTGTTAAGACGTCAAACTTTTCTAAAGCAAAACTTTACTTTATTCGTGGTTTATCACAACACAAAATGAAGTTAAAGCTCTACCATTCAAAGTAATTTTGATATAATACTCTCTTAATGAGAGATAATATACTTGTCGGAAAAACTGGTGAACAATTTGCTGAGGATTTACTTCTTAAAAAGGAATATACGATTATTGGAAAAAATGTGCGTACTTGGTTTGGCGAAATTGATATTATAGCTCAGAAGTTAAATTGTTATTATTTTATTGAAGTAAAAACGCGCATTGGAGACTTAAAAGGGAAGCCATATGAAAATATAACGCGGTCAAAAAAAGGTCATATGCTACGTTCTGCTCAATCCTACATACTTGAAAATAAGCTTTCACATTTCAAACATAGTCTCGATGTGATTAGTATTATTCTTGATCATAAATTACAAATAGTTGAAATTCATCATTATCAACGTATCTAATATGATATAATGTTCCTTGCGCTCCCGTCGTCTAGCGGCCTAGGACATTGGGCTTTCATCCCAAAGATCACGGGTTCGATTCCCGTCGGGAGCACACCTATATTGCAAATTCAACCATATTTGGTAAAGTATATGTTACCTTGTACAGGCATTAGTTTATTTCTCCAGCAGATATATATTTATCGATTCTTAGATGCTTTTAAACTTATAGGTGTTTTATTTGCACTATATTTTTCTACGATAGGTCTTACAACGATTCAGATTGCTTTTTTGATAGGAATTTGGTCTGTAACTCAAATAATATGTGAAGTACCTTTTGGAGTAATCTCGGATAAGTATCCGCGTAAGAGTGTGCTAATAGCTGCTCAAATTTTACAGGCTATAGCATTTATTTTATGGTTATCTCATACTTATATCGGTTTTGCTTTAGGTTTTGTATTGTGGGGATTTAAAAATGCTTTAACTAGTGGAACATTAGAAGCATTAATTTATGATGAATTATCATATTTGGAACAAAATGAAAGATATGAACATGTAAATGGTATGATGGAGAGTATTTTTTGGGTTAGTGTAGCAGCCTCAGCTATTATTGGTGGTTGGAGTACTGCATTAGGTTATGACTTTTTAATATATGCAAGTATAGTATCAATTGTTTTATCAATCATACCGTTATCTTTAACAAAATCAATTAAACCTAAAAAATCTACAGGTGAAAGTGAGTATTTTACTATACTTAAAAAAGCAGTTAAAGAGCTTATAAAGAACAAGAAGTTATTAGTCATTACTTTGTTCTTTTGTACAATATTTCCGTTATTTGCTTCAGCCGATGAGTGGTGGGCTTTAATATATAAACAACTAAAGATATCGGATGGCATTATAGGTATATTAATTTCGCTTGGTTATGGCATATTTATAGTTGCTGGTTACATGAGTCGATATATGAATGGAACACAAGGAATAGTTTATGGCTTTTGGCTATTAGTTATTAGTGGACTATTATTATGTGGTTCGTTTTTTACGTCTAGTATGTTTTCGATACCAATTATGTTTTTAGGAATGTTTTTTTTAAAAATAGCTCATTTAAAGTTTGATGCACAATTTCAGCATTTCATTGACACTTCTGAACGAGCAACAATAACTTCTTTAAAGAGTCTGATATTTGAAGTAGTTTATTTTATTTTGGTTATATTTACAGGGTGGGTTGCAAGTGTTTGGTCTCCATTACATATTTTATTTTTGCAGGGTACGTTAATAGTAATTCTTACACTTTTATATTTACCATATAGAAAAGTTTGGTATAAATAGGATTATAATTACGATATTTAAAAATCAAACAAAAAGTACTTTTTTATATACTTATTAATAATATGTATCCCCGAATTGGAATTGGAGTTATAGTGGTTCATAACAAAAAAGTTCTTTTAGGATATAGACAAAGTAATAATGGAAAAGGATTTTGGAGTTTTCCCGGAGGACATCTTGAGATGGGAGAATCATTTGATAACTGTGCAATTCGTGAAACACGCGAAGAATGTGGATTAAGTATCACGGATGTGCAATTTGTTGGAGTAACAAATGATGTAATGAGTTCAGATAAACATTACGTAACAATATTCATGAAAGGAACGGTGAATATGAATAAAGCTCTTGTGCTTGAACCAGATAAAATTGATAAATGGGAATGGTTTGAGTGGGAAAACATGCCAAAACCTTTGTTCTTACCTATTCAAAATCTTATTCAGTCAGGATTATCTATTCTATAGTTGAATAATCCATAGACCAAGTATGGCAATAAAAGGTGGTACTATCAATGAATAAAATAAATTTACTATTGAACTACACTTTGTAAAATAGGTAAGACTGGTATAAATGATTGTGAAAAATACGGCATACAATCCGAAACCCCAACCTAAAATGAATTCGCTAAGTTGACAATAATTTCCAGTGCATGTCTTACTATTAAATATGGAACACAAGATCAATATACATATAATTACTAAAAAAGGTATTCCATGTACTAATTGTTTTTTAAATTCAATATTTTTTTTAGATTCTAAAAGTGGAATAATGGATATAAAAATGGAGATACAGAGTATTACCAAAGCGTTTACCACACTTTGTCCCGGTATAAATAATATAAATATGCCAATATTTATGAGTAATGCAATTTTCCAATTATAATCAAAACTAAATTCTTTTTTCATTATTTTGTTTAGAAAACTTAATTCTAAGGATGTAAATTAAGTATATCAATAATCTTTTATACACGCTTAATTGCTGAATTCTAAGTCGAATCCGAACAGCTAGTAAGGAAACTGTTAAAAACTT
>JBAXPW010000011.1:0-28358 GCA_037132015.1 Candidatus Roizmanbacteria bacterium | reverse complement strand
GAAGTTTTTAACAGTTTCCTTACTAGCTGTTCGGATTCGACTTAGAATTCAGCAGAATTATTTTTTATATGAATTCCAAAACAGTAACGCAAAAAAAATATATTCAAAAAGTATGAAATAGTTGAAACAAATCGAAAACGAAGATCGCGGAGTGTTTGATCTCGTTCTTTCATTCGTAATAATTCTATGTCAAGAATAACAAGTCGTTCCGATGATTTATTCTCTGAGATAACGATATTAAACAAGTGAGGTTTTTTCCAAGGAACAACTAATGAATATATACATTCTCTCAATCCTTGCTGTCCGAGAAAATCTAATGAATCTCCATGACGATCATATAACCGAATATTTTTTTTCACGATGTCATCAAATTGATCTTGTAATAGAGCTACGTCATTTTTTGTAGGATGACGAGGGTTTGTAATTCGTTCCTGAATGATGCAATAATAGTCGGATTTTGGTGTTGTTATAATCTCTGTATCTTGAATGTAGTCTTTGAAATACCTGTTAATTATTTGCAAATCTGATTTTGCATGTGGTAATGAAGGTGGATGATAAATGAAAGAAATTTTGGGAATTTTTAATACTTGTTTTTTTCCATATTCATAGACACGATTCCCCATTCCTTCATCAATCAATTTTCCGATTTGTTTTATCTTAATTTTTTGAAATTGTTTTATATATCGCTCTTCTTGTATTGTCATGGCAACCCATTATACCTCTAAAGGAGTCCAAAGTCTAAAGGGAAAAGGGGAAAAGAGTTTATAAAGTTCGTAATGTTATAAAGTATAAAGTCTAAAGTCCAAAGTCTAAAGTATTCTTTTATAAAAAATATTCCCTGCAAACTATAAACTCACTCACAACTTACTTTTTCTTGGTATAATAGGCTAAAATGTCATCTGCTGAAACACAATATCGACGGGATGGAATTTTTCCTATAGGGAGAGCTCAATCCCGCGTTCAACCTTCCTTTAATTCTGGTCAAAAAGCTGAGATTCTTAATACCATTTCAAAATTGAAACCACGAGAAACTAAGCAGAGTCAAGGTGATGTTGGGGTGGCAGGCCATGAGCTTAATCATATTTTTGCTTCACTGGGCAATTTTGTGTTCGCTACGTGTCGTCCTGGTGATGGGTATCGTGGAATGATGGTCCATGATATAACACTAACACCTAGTAATTTGCGAGAAGTACAAATTGTTGCATCAGCAGGAATGGTAGACACTCCTGAAGGTCCCGCTCAAGGATATGGGAGTGATTGGTACAAAGCAAAAATGCTAGAAATGTATGGAGTGGGTTCAGCAACAACTGCACAAGCAGAGGCAAGTGCGCGCATTAGGAGTGTGCCTCATGCGGTCCGTGCAAGAATGGCTGTACTATTTGCAGAGAGAGGAAATATTACGCAATCTGATTTGTATGAAATAGAGAGACAAGCACGTTTTGATGTATTTGAACGACCAAAATTATTAGCAGATAATCTAGCCGAATTATTACGCCTTGAAGACGAAGAGAGAAAACATCAAATGTTGGCACGACAACAACAATCTCTGGATCCACGCACGTTATTTCAACCCGGACGTACCTATCAAATTGATGTTGTTGGTAAAGATGGAAGAATGGTTGTCTTTATTGTGAAGGATAATAAAGCATTTCCAAAATGTATGGCCTGTGGAGGTGAGATGTATCATTCATCATCCTGTTCACAAGGATATGGAGGGAAAATTCAAACAGGAATGGTTCCGATAGATGAATTGATAGGTAGCGGTTCAACATTAAATCCAAAGGGATCAGATAGGTTTGATCTGAAGGCTCCTCGAACCACTATTTATAGCAGAGTATAAAATCAAATCAGTAATTTTGTCTCGCTATTTAAGTGTCGATAAATAACGTTCGATTTGAGGAAGTTGTCTTGCAACATGTGCGATAGATGCAATTTTGTAATTACCTTGATTTTGATATGCCTCCAGTACTCTAACAATTGAAGCTTTTGCAGTTAGTCTTGGAGGTAACATTCTCATAGTTGCTAGTGTATCCCACGCATGATAAGTCGATCCTAAAAGATTATTTGTATCTAAGTCGGGCTCTTCTTTCGAATTATCGATATTCATATCTTCCATAAAATGCTCTCCCATCGGTAAAAATTCATCCCTAATATTCTTATATCGCGATATTTTAATAGGTTTATTTTTGTGATCACTTCCAAGCCATTTTCCAGAAGTTAAGTCGTTGCGAGCATAGAGTTTAACAAAAAGTGCCGTATCTTGAATTGCCATTGATAGATTGCCAATTGATTGTTGGAGAAAAAAATTGAGTATAAAAGATGTTGAAATAGGATTTTGAGAACCAATTTTTTTAATGAGGGTATCTAGTTTATTTATAAGACCTTGAACATCTTGATCAGACTTATTATAAAAACTACTATGTGGAGTTTTTTTTAAGTCTTCTAGACTGTAAATAGTGTAGTTAGCCCCCAATATTGAATTAAGAGTAGAAGGATCAGTATCAGATTCATAGCTTACTATTTGATCAGAGGTATTTTGTATTTTAGTGCTAGCATAAAGATCTCCTTGTATAAATTGTACTAAATCAACACCATTAATCTGTGAAGCTAAGTTTGAAATTTTCTCATCCCATAATTCATCAGATTTTCTTTGTTCATAAAATGTGTAAGAGACTGGTTTTCCATATAACCTCACACCTTCTTGCACTATTTTTAATAATGATTGGCGTTGCGAGTTTGGTTGGGGATCTCTTCTATATGTAGACCTAGCTACCTCATTCCCTTTATTTGTATAATAATATTCTAAGGCATTCAGAGTGAAATCAAGTCGATCTGGGTTGCGTAGTAAATATTCTGCAATTTGTGGTGATTTATAAGTACCAGATGATATAAATGTAGCAAAAGCAATGAATCTTAAAAATTGACGACGCGTCAAATCTTTGTTATGTGCGTTTCTCTCTACCATAATTATTATAAATCTTGATACCCAATCAAATTATAGTGAGATTATAATATAAAACTCTTTGTAATAATATGATATAATATAGTATGATACAGATTGATATTAATGCTCTTGGATTTCAGATACCGAATTTTAGTCTCGTCCTCACATTTGTGATTAAAGTATTTTTTGTTATAGCTGGTATCATGGCGCTATTTTATCTTCTCTTGGGTGCATTTGCATGGATCACATCAGGTGGAAGTAAAGAAGGTATTGATAAAGCACGTTTGAAAATACAATCTGCGGTTATCGGAGTTATTCTCGTAGTTGTGGTACTATCTATTATCGTAACACTGGAGCAGGTAGTATTTCGTCAGCAGATGTGTTTTGGCATATCCTGTCCGATTGTACTTCCAGCACTTCTTCATGCTCCGGGTAGTATTCCGGGTGCAGATGAAGTCAACATACCAAACACATCTCAGGGTGTGATACCATTGCCAAATATTTTTCTCTATCCAACTGATAAACCGAAATCAAAAATAAGTACAACACCAACTCCCACTCCTACTGGTACCAAGATTCGTATATAATAACAGTATATGTTTGTAACTATTTCATTTACTGAAACTATTATTGCGATGGGTTTTTTCGGGTTTTTGTATGGAACGATAGTGCTAGTAGCAGGATGTATCATGAAATATGTTCTTAAGCATAGGCCTCAAAGAAGTCTCAATAGAATTTTTAGCACGATTCCTTCTGCTGGAATTGTATTATTCTATTCAATAAAAAGCATCACTTACGGAACTGAAGTTTTTATTGGATTTCTTATTTTAATAGGATTACCAGTTGTGATAACTTCGTTAGCACTATATGTTATATTTTCAAATATTCAATTTTCTTTAGCACAAAAACGATATTCGTATATTTACAAAATTGAATTATTTTTATATTATGTGTGGATGGGTGTAAGTTTGATATTGATTCTTGTATCTAGCATACACCTTGTATACATCATTGCGACAAATGTTATTACTGCCGATTTATTTATTGCACGATTATTGAATATAGGATTGGGGACTTTGAGTTTTTTTATTGCAAAGAAGATGAAATCAATCTAAAAATTATTACCTATTTGCAAATATTATTGCTGTAGGGATCTGTCTTCCCGGACCATAGAGATATCGTCCATTAAAATAAAGTGCAGACGATCCCCCCCCATCTATATTGAGTGCATTTGTTGCTCCGAGAATACCAAATACTTGACTTGCATCGGGTACTGTCGCTTTTTCTACTATACATAGATAGATATTTGCATCTTTTTCAACAATTGCTCCTCGATTTGATTTTGTAACTGTTTGTTTTGTAACTAAACCATCAGTTGAGGTATTTGCTTGACCGTTGAATACCAACATTGGATTTCCTGCTGTTCCTGCCATGACATTGGTATCTCTCCCCCATTCAAGTGATTTTTGCATAAAACGTGGGTTTGCATCATTATTAAATACAACAAATGGAATAGTGCTATAAATATTATTTTCTGAATTAAGATACACTTTTTTATTAGATTGGAAAAATAAGGTATCAAATGAATTTTTTTTATCTGTACAATCGGGATAATCAGCTGGGCAAAAATACATGCCATTGATTCCTGCATATCCTCCATTTTTACTCACATAGTTATCGAGTGATGAGACAGGACAGTCATTTTTACAAGTATCTTCACTCGCAGAATCTGTGATGACTTTTGTAGTAGATTTATTTGCACCGATACAACTCACGATAAAATTACCAGTTGGCGTCTCGACTTCGCCTCGAGTATGACCTATACCCGGCATGGTTGTAAGTTTTTGGATTGGAACTTTTGTAGGCTGTATTTTTGTTGGCGCTGGAGTAAGTGTTGGAGTGATAGAGTTTATGAAAGTTACAAATAATTGTGCTTTTTCTTCCATTTTTTTTCTTGAATCTTTTTCTGATGAAGAGGTATTCAATTCTGAATTAAGTTTAATCCATGCATCTTCTTCTGGTGAAAAAGAAACTGGCGAGACTGTTGCAGAACCACTTGCAATAGATTGTATTCCCTGCATATTTGTTTCGATAACCGCCGATTCACTGGATGTTGTAGATGAGAGATTTACTTTATGTTCCAATACAATGAGTTTGGTACTTTTTTCTTTATTAACCCATAAGTTAAATATTGTGCCACGCACTGATGCAATTGCCGATGGAGTATTAATTTCTAATCCTTCACGAATACCTACTAATTTTTTAAATCGTCCATAGATGGTGCCGATTGTTAACGAAAGGGAGTCGATATTTTTTTGTGCTTCTTTGAGCTCAATTACTGTTTCGGGTGCGAGACGAATAACTGTTCCCTCTCCAAAATCGACCGTTGCTACTGCTTCTTTTCCAGTTGTTATAATGTCTCCACCTACAAGAGTTCGAACTGTTTCTGTAATTACAGGATACGATTTACCTTCGTGTTGGACGGTTACTGGGCCCGTGATTGTTTGTACTATTGTTTGATAATTTTTTTGAATATTAGCACTAAGTGTTGGTCTGATTTTTTGTGTTTTTTGAAAAGCAAGAGGAAGAGGAATGCTATTTTTATAGAAAATTATAGCAATGACGAGAGAGCTCAAAAAAACAGATCCGAGAATGAATAATAAGAATTTTCGCATTTCACAATTATATATTAATTTTGTTATACTTTTAGTATGTTAATTAAAGTTAAAAATTTATGTAAGTATTATCAGGTTCATAAAAAGGAACCCGGATTTGCTTCATCAGTTAAATCATTTTTTCATCGCACGTATTTTGATGCAAAAGCAGTGGATGATATTTCTTTCACTATAAATCAGGGCGAACTTATAGGATTTATCGGTCCTAATGGCGCAGGAAAAACAACAACATTAAAGTGTTTAAGTGGTCTCCTTTACCCGACTCACGGAGAGGTTTCTGTTTTGGGGTTTAGTCCATCTAAACGCGAATATGATTATCTCCGACAGATAGCTCTTGTTATGGGACAAAAAAATCAATTATGGTGGGATTTGCCTGCTTATGATTCATTTTTATTGAATCAGGTTATTTATGGAATTTCAGATCATCAATTTCACGAAACGGTGAATGAGTTGATGGAATTATTAGACCTAAATGAAGTTTCAAAAATTCCAGTTCGTAAACTTTCGCTTGGTCAACGTATGAAATGTGAACTAGTTACCGCATTATTACATAGGCCTAAAGTATTGTTTCTCGATGAACCAACTATCGGACTGGATGTGGTGATGCAAAAAAACATTCGTGATTTTATCAAAATGTACAATCAAAAATATAATGCCACAATTATGCTTACTAGTCATTATATGGAAGATGTAAAAGAGCTATGCGATCGGGTTATCATCATTGATCATGGCAAACTATTGTTTGATGGAAGACTAGATGATATTGTAAAAAAATATACATCTCATAAAGTGCTAAGCATGTCATTTGATAGACTGCCTGAAAGACTTACATTAGAAGAGTTTGGCTCAGTTCTTGAATATGAGCAACATCTTGTTAGGATTTCTGTTCAACGAGAAAAGACAAGTTATGTTGTGGGAAAATTGCTCGAAACATATCAAATTGATGATTTGAATATTGAGGAAGTAAAAATAGAAGAGATTATACGAGAAGTTTTTAATAAGGAATAATATCATGTGTCGATTTTTTACATTATTTCGACTTCATTTTGACTCTGCGTTTCAACAACGAGGACGGAGTTTTGTGTGGTTTTTAGCTTCAATTATTCCACCAGTTTTGTTGATGATGTACTGGAATAGTGTGATGAAAAGTACACAGAATCCTGTCGCTTCAATGATTACTCCTGCATTTATCACCTCATATTATGTGTATTATTCAATCGCAATCTCAGTATTTGTGGCTCACGTTGAATACGAGATAGCAGAGATAGATATCAAGCGAGGTGAATTGTCGCGATATCTTGTACGACCATATCCATATATCTGGTTGAAATTTTTTGAGGAACTTCCATGGAAATTGATTCAAGGATCTTTTGGATTAATTACTGCCATTTGTTTTTTCCTCTTTTTTCCAAAATTATTGAGTTTACCTCATGATATTTTTTTTGTTGTAGGAGCCTTTTTGATTGCTATTAGTGCATATATTCTTTGTTTTATGTATAAGATGGTTTTAGGTATGTGTGCATTTTGGTTGGAAGATATTCAAGGTATTGGTCAGATTTCTGAGATCGTGATGGTAATATTTGGAGGAAGCATCATGCCACTCATTCTAATGCCTGAATGGCTTCGTGTGGTATGTAACAGCATGCCCTTTGCATATTTTTTGTATTATCCGATAGCCTCATTTCAGGGTGTATTGAGTCAAACTGAGGTCTTTGCTGTGCTAGGTATACAGTGGATGTGGATTGGGTTTTTTATGGGGTTATATATGATATTATGGCGGGCAGGATTAAAAATATTTACTGCTTCGGGAAGCTAGTTTTTTTTACTGAGCATTGCTACAAATTGTTCAGCATGACATAGCATGATATGTATTTAAAGTAATAATTCGAATATGAATAGATATTTCAACACCTATATTCAACTAATTAAATTAAATATCGCTACGATCTTGATGTATCGTACGAATTTTATAAATGATGTTGTTGCTTCTATAGGTTGGGGTTTATTGACAGTAGTCTCAACTTTATTATTAACACGGAATGTTACGTCAGTTTTTGGATGGACGGGGCCTGAGATACTGTTTCTTGTTGCGTGGTTTAATATCACTGCTGGTGTTTTTCACTTATTTTTTTCTCGCAATTTTGAACGAATGGGGCAAGTGATACATAAGGGTGAGTTAGATTTAATACTACTAAAGCCCCTTAATTCACAATTTTTATTAAGCTCATGGATTATGAGTTTACATAGTATCATACGAGTAATAATTGGAGTTATTCTTACGTTATTCATCATATATTTTTATCATCTTCCTGTTACTTGGGGATCTTTTTTTTCTGGAATACCATTTATGTTATTTGGTGTAGCAATATTATATGCTGTTTGGTTTATGGCAATGACAATATGTGTGTGGAACTCGCAGTTGTCAAATATTGTAAATCTTTTATATAGCTTGAATACGTTATTAAAATACCCCATAGAAGCATATCGGGAGATGAATATTATTATCTTTATGATTGTTTTGCCTTATGCATTGCTTGTATCTACGCCAACTAAAATTATTCTTGGAAGATGGAATATGTTTGAATTAGTTGGAATGATGGTGATTTCTGTTTGTATGGTGTGGGCTTCACATTTATTTTGGAATTTCGCTCTTCGATCATATACGAGTGCGAGCTAAAATGGTATAATCACATTATGAGAAAATCATTTGAAACTGGAAGTGTCTCGATGTATTTACTGGTCTTTTTGGTGATTGGTGGATTGCTTGCACTTGTGATTTCATTGAGTTACCAAAATTCTCAGCTTCGTAAACAATCTGAGCAAACATTACAAACGGTGTTGCCCACTCTTTCCCCCACTCCAGTAGAGTTGTGGGCATTGCCAAATCAACATGTTACAAAAGCTGATGATCGTGCGTTATCATTTCCTTCGGCAGTTCCAACAGGAAAGATCAGTCTTCGAGTAATAAAGGATGGGTGTGTGATTGGTGGGTGTAGTAAAGAGCTTTGTCAGGACCCAAATGCTAAAAGTAAAAGTGTTGGCATATGTGTGTATCTTGAAGAATATGCGTGTTATGAAACTGCAATTTGTGAGAAACAAAAAGATGGTGCTTGTGGGTGGACGCAGAACGATTCTTTGAAAAAATGTTTTGATGATAAAGCACAAAACAAAAAAAACTTTCCCCAATAAAATACACATAAAATGAGTAGAATTATACTATGGGATGGTTTATAATTGAGGATATGAGTGAAAAACCTGATTTTTTGCAGTTACCGCAATATAATTACATTTCTTTTCCCGATCCTTCATATCCTTGGACTCCTCTTCCTCCAGAAGATCTAAGTTCCCTACCACCATTAATGCTTTTGTCCCCATATGCTAATGAGACAGTCCATGGATCATGTTTGAGGCAAAAAATAGTTTATAATAATTATACATATGAGGTAATTGAAACTCCAGGAGCTCTGAAGATTTTTGACACAAGTAGTAAAGTTAATGGACTTTTGTATACAGGACCAGCAACTTGTAAAAATAAAGATGGATCAATACATTCTGATGGACTAGATTTTCTTACAATATTTCCACAAGTAGATCAGAGAGATTATCAATGGTTGGATGATTTAAAAGGACCAATGGCAATAGAGCTTAGAACTAAAATAGCAAAAGTTAATATTCCGTATCATTTTTATGATGAAGATAGTATTCATGTCGATGTACAACAATTATTGGCCATTTTTCGACTTAATGCGCCAAATTATCGCAAACTAGTTAGACGGAAAATAGTAAAATTAGAAGATGGGTCTATAATTGGAGTTTTAAATCAAATAGTATATAAAACCTTAGATCCTGATAAAATTATACTTCAATTAAATTCAGCAAAAGAATTGATGAAAAAAGGTGATGCGACAAAAGCTGAAGTTACAGCTAGAAGTGTGGTCAATCCACAATTGAGAATTTTTAAGTTGACGTAACATAAAAGATCCTTTATATTGAATATATGAAGACTAAAAAACCATTTCATATCAAACACTTTAAGCACCTCAAACATCTGAAACGTCTCAAACATATCACTATTAGTCAAGAACTCATCTATCTCGCATTATCAATGTTTGTACTTATTGTCATCGCGATCATACTTCTCTCCCCTCGATAAACCTCGACTCATCGCCTATGAACAACCTGCTATAATACACTTATTATGTTAGCAGATGAAGCACGAATTATAGTAGTAGCAGGACATGGCGGAAAAGGAAATGTATCATTTTTTCCCGGCTCAAAAACAGGACCCGCAGGAGGTGATGGAGGTAATGGAGGCGATATTTATGTACAGGTAAATACTCAAATGACAAATTTGAATCGATATCTTAGTACAAAAAAATTTATGGCCGAAAATGGAGGTCCGGGAGACACGTTTACTTGCGAAGGAAAAGGTGGTAAAGATCTGATCCTTGAATTTCCTCCGGGAACTTCTATTACTGATGCACGTACTCATGAAACTATCGAACTTACTAAGAAGTACCTCAAACCAATCTTGATCTGTAAGGGTGGTAAAGGAGGACGAGGGAACGAAAAGTTTAAAAGCGCAACTCATAGATCACCACGTGAATCTGAACCTGGGTTATCTGGAGAAGAACGAGAACTCAAAATAGTGATGAAATTAATTGCAGATGTAGGTCTTATTGGATTGCCAAATGCAGGAAAAAGCAGTCTCTTAAATGAACTAACTCGCGCAAATGTCAAAACTGCAAATTATCCCTTTACAACGCTTGAACCCAATCTTGGTGTGTGTGATACAGTGGTTCTTGCGGATATTCCGGGACTTATCGAAGGAGCTTCAAATGGACGTGGACTTGGAACCAAATTCCTTAAACATATAGAAAAAGTTGGACTCATAATTCATTGTGTGTCTGTAGAATCGGTGGATCCCCTTGCTGAACATACAGTAATCATCAATGAATTGAAGACATTTAATGAACAACTAGCAGGAAAAGAACAACTTATTTTACTTACAAAAATAGATTTGGTTACTCCTGAAGTGGTAAATGAAAAACTCAAAACATTAAAACATTTAGGCAAAGAAGTTCTTCCCGTTTCAATTCATGATTTTGATAGTTTGGAAAAACTAAAGGGTATAATAAAACAATATGCTTGATCTTCATACATTGCTTCACCATGTTACCGTTGGAGGGACATTTGATCATTTTCATGCAGGACATGCATCAATGATTGATAGTGCATTTGCTTCAGGAAAAAGAGTTTCAATCGGAATTACTATAGATAATTATATTTGCACAAAAAAGTTTTCACGATATATTGAATCGTTTGAAGATAGAGCAACATGCGTAGAAAAATATATACAGAGGAAAAACTATAAAAATACATATACTATTATTCCTCTCCACGACGCATATGGGATCACGTTAACTGACATAACTCTTGATGGTATTATCGTATCAAAAGAAACATTGTCTGTTGCAAAAGAAATAAATGTTAAACGACTGCTGAACAATAGATTGCCATTAAAAATAGTAGTTGTTCCTTTTGTGAAAGGCCAAGATAAGACGATAATTAGCTCTTCTAACATCCGCTCAGGCCTCATAAATAGAACGGGGAAACTGTATGGAAATGTTTTTAGTGAGAGAAATAATATTGTGATGCCCGATTCTCTCAGGAATGAGTTGCGAAATCCATTGGGAATAATTATTCATGGAAAGGATCACGACGAAACGACAGAAACAATTATTCGTTATATTGAGGAAGTGAATCCTCCTATGGTGATAGCAGTTGGTGATTATATTTCAATGACGCTTCGTCAACATCATTACACGCCAGCTCTTTCAATTATTGATGGAAAAACAAAAAGAGAAAAAGTATTAGTTCCGTTAGTAGGTTCTGAAGCATCAGTTCTTAATGCTTCAGGTACGATTACAAAAAGTGCATTTGTGCGAATAAAAAAGTCGATTCAAACATATTTTGATACGTTAGTTCCTCAAATAATTCAGATTATTGGTGAAGAGGATCTTCTTGGTCTTCCTGTTATTGCGATTGCTCCACTTCATTCTATTGTTCTCTACGGATTGCGTGATGAAGGAGTTGTGTGCATTGATGTGACAGAAGAAATGAAGGAAAAAACTGAAAAATTATTAAATCGTTTTTGATCTCTTTTTTGTAACTTTTTTTGCTTTTTCCACATCCTCGCTACATGCTATTAAAAGATTTTTTATAAATGGTTGATCTTGAAGAAGTTTTTCATCAATGATATATTGGTCTTTTGCTCCAACGTAAGGAGGACCTTTTTCAGTAGCTGGGTCAACAAGTTTTGTAGTTTGTTCAGTTATTTTGATATAGATTGTTTCATCACAAATGAGTCCTACAACTACTTCATTATAGTAGAGTGCATATTCACCAAACATAGCGCGTGTTCTGATAGCGGGGATATGACGCAACTGATGTTCCAATGCATCTATAAAATCTTTTGATGTAGGCATGGATATATTCTACATGATTTTGAGTTGTGATTGTGGTGATGGATTAAAATCCTAACAGAGATATTTGATTTGATATGTTATAAATTATTTCTTGATTTGCAGGAATACTTCCTATATCACTTATCATATTTGATCTACAGCGAAGACTTCCTATATGAGTAATTCCTCTAACTTCAGCTATTCCTTCTCCATTGAGTGAAAATTCTACACCAGTACCGCCATTTTCTATTTCGGTGCTACTTTTCTTAGGATTATAACTTACTTGTCGTGAGTGTATTGATAGTTGTTGATTTTTTCTTGTAAGATATTTCTCTGGTTGAGCGTACGTAGACGGAAGAAAACCAGACAAAGTAACAACACATTCTTCGACAGGTCCCGCGGCGAAGTCTAATTGGCCATTATTATTTCTAAGTCTATCAGAAGGGCTCAGAATAAGTTCTAATTGCTCTGATGTTCCTGTAAATGTTCGTAATGTATGACTATTAAAGTGATTTAATGCATGAGTGCTTAGATTCTCTAGATGAGATAATACCTCTTCTATTCTATAAGTAGAACCATCCGGTCGAGGTTGAGCATTTAATTCGCGTAATTCATCTATTAAATCTCCAACTCCAATAGTTAATAAATCTGCAAGCCCATCACTTCTAATAAATTGCTCATATCTCTGCATTGGGGTAAGTTCTCTTGAAGATGCCGTGTTGACTGTCCGTGTTGACTGTCCGTGTTGACTGTCTGATTCGTTCATAATAAATAGTGTGAATACGTATGAATAATCCAATCATATAAAATTAATTGATTAAATGCAAATTGAAAAATTTTATGAGCTTTTTTCCTTAACCACACATGAAATGAGTTCTATTTATACATCTTATGTTTTCCTGAATGACCTCCAACGGCAAGGAGTAAAATTAAAATGTCATGCCCTTGAAGAAGAAGGGTATCACTAGAGCAGAGCTCTAGTGTAAACCAGACATAAATAACAATTAGAAATATAAAAGACTGGATTCACTTGATTTCAAGTGTAAACCCGCCGGAGTTTACCCTGAGGTATCTCAGGGCGGGAATGACAAGCCGAATCGGAGGATTCCTCCACAGAGGAGAATTTCTCTTCTGACTTTCCACTTTAGACTTTCGACTTTATGACTTTATGACTTTATAACTTTATGAACTTTATAACATGATAAACTCTATCTCAACCATGGGTGTATAATAGTCTCATATGAAAAAAAATCCGATATTTCTATACTTCGTTTTTATGTTGTTTGGACTTTGTATTTTGTTTTTTGGACAGGCTCTCTCTTTCCTCACTGACTGGTGGTTCTTTGTGCAGATGGGATATCAACAAATAATTGTTACTTCACTTTCATCTCGACTAATCATTGGTTGTGTTGTTTTCCTCATTTCTCTCATCTGGTTTTTTACTCATATTCTTATAGCATCACGAGCAACTCAAAATATCTTGATAATGATTCCTCGTGCATGGTTGGGTACCGCTGTTGATTTTGTTACCAATTTTTCAAGAAGAGTTTTATTGATTGGTTCGGTGATATTATCGTTTGTTCTTGCTCTTGGATTTTCTTCTAATTGGTTTACGATATTGCGATTTATAAATAGTGTTTCATTTAATACAAACGATCCCCTTTTTAATAAAGATATCTCGTTCTATGTATTTAAGGTTCCTTTTTATAATCTTGTAATCCAATTTGGGATTACACTTTTATTTCTTACACTTATTGGCGTTCTTATTCTTTCACTTCTTAAAATTGGGAAACGAATGCTTGGTCAGCGCACGTTGTCAGCATTTATGAGTTCCATTGATAAGGGAACTCGAATACATGTTGGATTATTGATATTAGTATTATTTATTCTTTTTAGTTTGCAATCGTATTTTTCAATTTTTTCACTTGTGTACAGTGATAATCTTGTTTATGGTGCGGGTTTTACGGATGTTACCGCTCTTATTCCACTAAAATATATCTCTATCGTTTTGATGGGGTTGGCAGGAATATTTCTTTGTTTTAGCATTATCACAAATCGAATAAAGGGAATTATTTTTATCTCAGTATTGATCGTGATAAATAGTGTTTTGCAGGTAGTTATTCCGGGATTTATTCAGCAATTTATCGTTTCACCAAACGAACTTGCAAAAGAGACTCCGTATATTTTGAAAAATATTGATGCGACGTTAAAAGGGTACAATCTCGATTCAGTAGAAGTAAAATCATTGAAGGCAGATAAAAAGCTCACTCAACAAAATATTGTGTCTAATGAAGTAACAATGAAAAATGTGAGATTATGGGATCGCGCTCCCCTTCTCTCAACGTTCTCACAAATTCAAGAAATTCGTACATATTATGAATTTGGTCAGATTGATAACAGTAGATACATAATTGATGGCGAACCAAGACAGATCATGATTTCAGCTCGTGAGATGGCAACAAATTCACTACCAAGTCAGACATGGATCAATCGCCATCTGACATTTACTCACGGATATGGTATCGCTGCTAGTCCTGTAAATCAGGTTACAACACAAGGGTTACCGGTGCTGTTTGCTCGTGATATTCCTACCAAATCTTCATATCCAGAGCTTACTCTCACACGTCCCGAGATATATTATGGAGAATTAACAAACGATTATATTATCACAAATGCAAAAACAAAAGAATTTTCGTATCCAAAAGGTGAAGAAAATATTTATGCCAACTATGAAGGAAATGGTGGTGTGCCGATGGATTCATTTTTCAAAAAAATTCTGTATGCATTGCGTACTGGATCAATTGAACTATTATTTAGCAGTGATATAACAAATCAATCACGTATTCATTTATATCGAAATATAGTTGAGCGAGTGCAAACAATCGCACCTTTTATACATCTTGATAATGATCCATATATAGTGGTAAATGATGGAAAATTATATTGGATCATAGATGGATATACGATGACAAATAGATATCCCTATTCTCAACCAAGTACATACAACGGAGAGAGTATGAATTATATTCGTAACTCAGTAAAGGTAGTTATAGACGCATATAATGGGACCACATCGTATTACATATCTGATAAAACTGATCCTCTTATTCAAACTATCGCACGTATTTTTCCCAATGTATTTAAAGATCTATCGACAATTTCTGCAGGACTTAAATCACAAATTCGGTATCCAGAAGATATTTTCAAGCTTCAATCGGACATCTATCGCACCTATCATATGAATCAAGCACAGAATTTTTATAATCGTGAAGATCAATGGGAAATTCCATCTATTGCATCAGATCAAGTTGTACAAGCAGGAGAAACTGATGTAACAGCTGTTGCTCCCCGTCACTTAGTGATGAAACTTCCCGGTGAAACAAAAGAAGAATATGTATTTATGCAACCATTTACTCCTCGGGGAAAAGATAATTTATCTGCATGGTTAGTTGCACGAAATGATGGTGAGAATTATGGGAAACTTCGAGTGTATCGTTTCCCAAAAGATTCACTTGTGTATGGGCCCAAACAAATCATTGCACGTATCAATCAAGAGCCATCAATTTCTCAACAGATTACGTTATGGGATCAGCATGGTTCACAAGTTATTCAAGGACCATTGTTAGTTATCCCAATAGACGAGTCTGTATTGTATATTCGAGCATTGTATCTTCAAGCAGAAAACGGGAAAATTCCCGAATTAAAACGTGTAATTGTGGCGTATGAAGATATGATAGCGATGGAAGATACATTATCAAATGCATTGGCAAAAATATTTGGAGTTACTTCTCAAAGCGTAAAAGAGAGTTCCCAAAATAGTGAAATAAGTCCGACGCCGTCTGTTCCAAATACTATACATACGGATCAATCAAATATTACACTTGAAGCGCAAAGTCTGTATGATTCTGCAATTCAAGCTCAAAAAGATGGTGATTGGACAACATATGGAGAGAAAATTAAAAAATTGGGTGAAATTCTCAAACAAATGAAGAATAAATAGGAGTAAAATATATAATTATCCATTTTAACTAATTCTATGGACATTATTGCTCACGATTCATTAATGAATCTTTCAGGAAAAGTTGCTATTGTTACGGGTGGTTCTGAAGGAATTGGATACGGTATCACTTATCGACTGGCTGAGGCAGGTGCAAAAGTGATGATTGCGTGCCGTACAGAAGAACAGGCCGAAAAAGTTAAACAGGAAGGTACTTCAAAAGGTTGGCAGATTGATTATATAAAAACAGATGTTGCAACAGAAGCTGATGTAGTAAATCTTGTTCAAAAAACAGTAGAAACATTTGGCGAAGTAAATATATTGGTAAATAATGCAGGTATTTATCCTTCAATTCCTCTTGCCAATCTTACTCTCGCAGATTTTGAAAAAATAATTCGTACGAATTTATTTGGTGTATTTTTGACGACAAATTATGTATCAAAACAGATGATCAAACAGGGAAAAGGTGGGAAAATTATCAATATCACATCCATTGATGCGCTTCATCCTTCATCTATTGGACTAGCTGCGTATGACGCATCAAAGCATGGCGTTTGGGGATTTACAAAAAATGTTGCTCTCGAACTTTCAGCTCACAAAATTTGGGTAAATGCTATTGCTCCGGGTGGTATAGTAACGCCGGGTGTGAAAGAAAGCCAATCAAATGCTCCAGTACCAAATGGTGTGGATATGGCAAAAATCATGGAAGCATTTATGCAAAAAATTCCTATGCATCGTATGGGAGAACCAGATGAAATCGGGAAAGTTGCACTATTTCTTGCATCCGATATGTCTTCGTACATGACGGGCTCTCAGATAGTTGTCGATGGTGGCGTGCTGTTGTCATAAGACTGATTGTCATACTGGGCAACATAGCGACTCAAGTTCATCCCTCGTTTGATCGCTAGGTGGGGCAGGCAGGAAATTTGATGACTTTGGAATCTCATAGGGTGTAAACAAGTCTATTTGACAACGGTTGTACTAGATTGTATTTTTTTCTAACAATAATACTTTTGTCATGGAATCGTTGTATTTTTATATTGATTTTGTACAAATAACGATTCTTTTGAAGCGAAAATTAGAATTATTTATTAAATATGATTAAAAAATTAACTTTAACTTACATATTCCTAAAAAATTCCTCAGTAAATTGGGGATCGATTGAATGATAAAAATTGATGACGAATGATGCCTTTTTGGTTAAAATAGGATTTTTATCAACTACTATCCAAAAATCTTTTGAGTTCACAAAAAGATTCATAACAATTTCGTTAAAATCATTTTCCATAGAAGTTGTAGAGTATTGATTGAGAAATCCATTTTTCTGATATTTTGTCTCAAAATCTTGAGACGCTGTACCACTATTTATCTCGTTATATCCTCCTGTACCATATTTAAAATCGTTCTTGTTAAATGATGTCCACGTAGAGTTCTTCCATGAAGTTGTGCTTCTGTCATATGAAGTATCTATATATGCCAATAAAATACTAGAAAATTCATGATGAAACATTTGCTCAATATATAGGTCTGTATATCCTTTTGCAACTCCGTTATTTGCGAGGTATATATTTCTCGCAACATTTGTTCCTCCATATGATGCTCCAAAGTTAGTTAACGATTTGACTAGATATACTTTTTGCAAATACTTTTTGAGAACTAATGAAGGATATTTTTGAAATGTTTTTTGTAGTATTTCTATACTTCTTTTGATTTCACTATTTGCAAGTGGAGTTACTTGTGAGTTGATTGGTTCCAGAAAAAAATATAACGGAAACATATCGCACTCAACTTGCCATACGATTTCTACTTGAGTTTTAGCATCTCTTATTCGTTTTTGACTATTTGATAGAGTGGAGGTATTATAGGGTGGTTTTCGTATACAAATTGGTTGTTCTTGTGATGTTCTCCATTGTCCTTGTTCAAAAATCCACGGAACAGTTGAAGTATCTGTTGAATTATTTTTACACAATTTGTCATAGCAAATTGTGAGAGTTCTCTTTATATATCCAATGGCATCCTCTATTTTAATTGAATGAATTTTTATGTTTGATGACTGAATATTTGTTGTTTTATAGTAATTTCGTATTGTTTCAAGATACGAGTATTTATATGGATCTGAATTTGAATGAGGATCAATATATTCACTATATATTTTTTTGATGTTTGAAGACATAAAATTTAAATAGATTTCTTCATAATTATTTTCATTCGAAAGTTCTATAAGTTTTTGTGCCTGAATTTTCAGGCTTTTCTCATCTGCCAAAGTAGAGGTTTTACTTAGAAAAAATACATTTTTGAGAAATGTTTTACTTGTTATAGCTAAAATTAAAAAAATAAAAACTAATAGAGCGACAAAAATAATTGAAGGTAGTTTTTTCATTATTAGATTACGGTTTAAAAAAATTGCATATTATTCCTTTATCTCAATCCATCCCCCCTCAGTGTGTCCGAAGATATCGGGCATGTATATCTCAGATATTTGAGTAGGTGGATGATGATATTTTCCCGGAGTTGTTGCACGGATAAGATATGAGACCTCATAGACTCCTCGTGCGAGTGAATCTACAAAATATGCTACTCTATCATCATGATATTCTTTACGAGTAAAGTACAATTCATACACACCACTTTTCTTTAAATTTTTATCTGATGGTGTTGCGTTTGAAGTACCGTTAAGATTTTCATTAACTGCTTCAAAACCGCCCGGCAATTTATCTTCTAGCAACACATAGTTGTGAGATTCTGGTGATACCACTGTTAATCTCACTCTAAACATGTCGCCTGCTTTTATAGTTGTTTTATCTAGAATACTTCCATCAGTATTTTCATAGGTTCTCATCACAGTAAATCCTCGATCGACAGGTTTAATATCTGCATATGGTAAGAAATACTTAAACAGAAGGTTGTAATAGAGAACTCCCTGACCTGATTTTGCTATTTTTATTGTGTTCTGATTTCCAATTTTTAGTGATGCAATTGGTTTTTGTAAAGAAATAGTTTTTAAAACATCTTGTTGACGTATGTCTATAGTTTCCCATTTGGAAGAATTGATATATGTTTTGGCAGTGTATGAACTATTCAAATCACCTTTTAGTTGAGAATAAAGTACAAGCGTATTGATCATACTTGAAACGGAGCGAGTTGTATATGAGTATTGTTTTTGCAAACTTGTTTGTATATATCGTGCAATCTCTGATAAAAGAGGATTATTTTGATCAATATATAATAATGCTTTTAGTATTGATGCAGTTGTCGTAGAACTATCTCCCATATATGAATAGGTTTCTGTAGGATTTTCCCAATGGATACCCGTTGATGTTTTTTTCATCACCGCATACAATTCGGATTTTATATTATCAAGTTGATTATTGTGATTTCCGATTTTTGACATACTTATTGCAAGATAGGCTTTTCCTTCTAAGGAAAGATGCATACGATTGTCATATAATAAATTAAGATAACTATCAATCGATACGGACGAATCATTTCGTAGCGTATAGATTATATAACTAAGCTCTTCAAATGATTCGTTTGTCGTATATCCTAATTGATTTGTCAAATATGCCTTTGCTCGAAGAAGTGTTTGATCTGATACGCCAAAGTTTTGGGCTTTTGCTTCTGAAAGTACATCATAAACATACGCACTTAAAAATGGATTTGCCTCTTTGGCTTCGGTCCACCATGCCCAACCTCCACTTGAGTGTTGCATAGATTGTAATTTTTGCACACCAACTTGAATAAGACCAGTCAACTCTTCCTTAGTATGATTTCCAAAATTTGAAACTCCGCTCTGTTTCATAAATGTATAAAGTGAAATAGAAGGAGATAATTTACTTGTTATTTGTTCACTACATCCATACGGATACGATGAGAGATATGACAATCCATTTAGTGTGCTTCCAAGGAGAGACTTGCTTAGGTTTAATTCTACACGTCCTTGTTTTTTATCAATTCCTTGAGGTATAAAAATTTTTTCTGCTTGTTCGGTCTTTACTTCTCCTGCTGATGCAACAACTTCAGGAGTATGATATGTTACGATCGGTATAGTAACTTCAACGTCATCAAGAATTTTTCCTTCAATATTTTTTACAAAAAGACGTATGAGAGAAGTGGTTGTATCTGTTGCAACTACGTTCCATGAAATTGTTTGCTGTTCCCCGTTTTTTAAAGTGAAAGATTTTGATTCAGAGTCTGTAAGTTGTACGCCTGTTGTGCTAATCTGCATAGTCATTGTAAGATCTTTGTTTGATTGGTTCATCACTATTCCTCCAATTGATGAGGTATCGCCTGTTGCAAGAAATCGTGGTACAAGTGGCCGTATGAGAACTTCTTTTGACGCCATTATTTCATGAGTCCCAGTGCCAAATGCATCTTTTTTTGAATTTGCAACAGCGGTAAATTTCCACGTTGTAAGATTATCGGCAAGTGGAATTTCGATAACTGCCTCACCATTTTGATTTGTTACAAGATGTGCAGACCAATAATCTGTTTCAGGGAAAAATTTTCTTTTTGTGCTCAGCGAGCTTGTAGTGTCTCCATCTCCACCTTTTGAACCTGAGTTAACATTTACGTTTATTCGATTTAAGGAAAAAGTGAGATTTTGAGCAGTATTTACTCCCAGACCTTTTGGTGTAAAAAAGAAATCGTAAGGGTGAGTATAGGTAATTGATGATAGGTCTAGCAGGGCACGATCTACTAAAGATAAAGATAACTCAGCTTGAACAGGATTTCCTTTTTCATCCCGTACTTTGATATGTGTTGAAACTTTATCACGAGGACTATATGTTTCTTTATCTGTTGAGATTTCTACATTTAATTTTTTTGTTTTATCAATTACTCTAACTTCTGTATAACCCATCTTAAATTCTGGTGGCATTTTTGGATCAGCACTTCCTCGTACCAAAACTGCGCCAACAAACATATTGGGAACGAATTGTGTGTTTATAGGTATAGAATAGGTGGGCTTATCTTCATTTATATCTATTACTTTATAGTCAAGAACAGTTCCTCGTTCATAGGTGATGAGAGTTTTTGCAATATCTTTTCCAAAGGGAGTGCTTATAAATAATTCAGCAGTATCCCCTACCTTGTATTCATATTTATCAGTTATTAATTGAATACGATCATGGTTTTCTCGTGAACTTGCAAATTCGTTTCCTACTATCCAAAGATATGTGCTACTTGTAGAGGTGTTTCCATTATCATCTGCTACCGTGGCAATAACTTTATAAGTGCCCCCTGTTTCGGGAATAAAAGTAGCATTTCCTTCTCCATTTTCGTTTGTTTTTGCATTTATTGATGTTACAAAATTTTCAATTTGTTTGTTGCGATAATAAAATCCGCCATTTTCATCATTTTCTTCTCGAGTTGAAACCCAGTCAATTTTTTTAACATCGATAGAGACTTGTTTATTTCCAACACGTGTTTTTTGTGGTGAAAGTGTGGCAATATCAATCTGTGTATCTTTTTTCATATATCCAACATATTCATGAGGCTTTATTCCAACAAATACATTACTTTTGTGAAAATACATTATCTCTGAAGCGCCAACCGTTTGATTGTTAATATCAGTTACGGCAGTATCAACCATAATTCGTTTTGAGCCTGTAGCTTGAGACATATCGATAGGGATTGATAGATCAGCATTACCCTTACCATTTAGTTGTACTGTATCCTCTTTTATGCTATTGTCAGATCCCGATGATTTTTTTGACCATGGACGATACCAATATGAATCGGGATTTCCAAATTCATACTCTGGATGTTCATCCCATGTTATGGTATAGTCTTCTGATTTTACTTGATAGAATGCCTCCGCATTTTTGATAGGCGCTCCAAAATAATATGACGCATTGATATTAAATTGCACATTTTCTCCTCGCACAAAATTATTTTTAGTTGGTTTTATCATTACTTTATAATCTGGTCGTTTATATTCTTCGACTTGAAATTGTTCGTTATAGAATGTTCCTTCCTTCACATATTTTGCTTTTAGATAATACGTGCCTGTAGAAGCTCCAGAAGAAAGAGTAAAATCACCAGAAAAAGTTCCAAAACTATTCAGCTTCTTTTTATCACGATATATTTCCTTATTTTGAGTATCACTGACGATCAGTTCAACTTCTTCGCTATTTGAAACAGTTTCAAAAGCGCCATCAGTATCTTTGCGAAGAATACCTTTGTAATATACTTTGTGTCCGGGGCGATATAAGGGTCTATCAAATACTAGGTAGATGGGATAATCCACTTCATTGTGATTATTATAATAATAATTGAGACCAAAAGCATAATTTCCAATTCCATTATTCCACCGTGTTGATGCTATTGAAATATCATCTTGACGTTTTCCTATTACATAGAGATTATTTTGATAATCACTTACTCGAGGTAACCCACTTATTTTAGAAACACCATCTGCATTAGTTGTTCCTTTGGAGAGCTCTGAACCTGAAGTGTCAGTGATAGTGAGTTGCATGTCTTTGATTGGTTTTCCCGATGCTTGATCGGTCGCCCAGACCAGAAGTTGATCTTTTGCATACTTGAGAGTGAGAGTGGTTTTGGTAACTAACAAAACTATTTTAATTGATTCGCCTCCTGTGGCGGTTGCTTGAAAAAAATAATATCCTGAAGGTAGACTTTTTCCATTTTGGTCTTGAAGTAAGGTTGAGTTGCGTACATATTCATCAGATATAGGAGTAATTGTGTCATTCCATGTACGAATAAGAGCGCTTTGTGTTGGTTTATAGGAATCCCAATTAGATTTTAAAGTTGTATTTTCTCCGTCAATAAAGTCTTTTTGTGAAATACTTTGAAGAGAATAAGTGATGTTTGAAACATTCATTGTTCGAATAAATACTTCTTGAGGAGTATATTGATTTGTCATCACCACCTGCAAATCTGAAGGTGAAAAAGAAATATGTTTTTGAATAGGTCCTGTTGTAAATTGAGAGGTATAGTCAGATAGAAGTGTCCCATTATGGTTATCTAAAATACCTTGTTTTATTGTTACGCGATATTGTGTATCACGTTTGAGTTTGCCAAATATTTTAACGTAACTACAATAAGTAGGATCTGAACATTCAAATAATGGTTCATTCGATTTTCTTTCAAGCGGTGGATCAATAATAATATTGTTTTCAAGAGAAGATTCTTTTAACGGTAGATTAAAACTCACTGATATATCACGCATATTTTCAGCATACGAGTCGGCATTTTTTGGAGATGTTTGTTCAACTTGTAGATTAGGAATCGACTTAAAGGACCATGTATAATCATCCTCAAGTGGATTGGGTCCACGTGCGGTTTTATACCCTTTTTTTATAGTTGCCTTAAAGTATGAATTACGAGGCCAATTTGTATTAGGTAGAAACTCTATTGTGTTATTTTTAACAAAAAACGTTCCTTTGACTTGTTCTTGAGTAACTGAATTAACGACAATAAAATAGTCTTGTAGATTTTGTGCAGGATCAGGAGGAAGATTGAGTTGTGCCGATATACTTTCATCAGGATCAATTTGTTTTCCGCTATAATCTGCACGTGGTAATGTATTGAGTACATGGGGTCGTTCACTCGAAAAAATCCAATTCAGTTTTTCATCAAGTGCATATCCATCTAGAGATTTTAGATTTTGTGCGAGTGAAACGGTATATGTCGTTGCAGGTGAATAATTTTCTGTTGGTGTAAATTGATAGGCATATGTTCCAAGCCAACGTCCTGTTCCGATAATTTTGGGTGAAATTTCCAGAATAGGTTTTATTTCGGCTTCATTTTCAATTGTAGATAATGAAATCATTGGCTGATTAAATACGACTGTGATTGGAGTTTTACCTTCAGGTGCTTCGTTTTCTGGAGCTTTAAACACAACATGAGGTATTCCTACTGTTTCAAAGGTGTATGAGTATGTTTCTTTTGAAGATGTGTTAAATGTCGAAAGAACCTGAGACTTGAAACCAAAAGTATATGTTTGTCCTCGGGTAAACCCCTTTGCAGGTTTAAAGGTAAATGATTTTTGATTCTTCCATGAAAATGTCCCCTTGATATCAGGAGTAATAAAAAAAAGCTGAGAACTTTGAGATTTGATAGTTCTATCAAATGTTATTTCTATTGTTGTATCAAGCTGGATATCTCTACTTTTTTGAGTTGGATAGATAGAAATAATTTGTGGAGCATCAAACAAGGGAATAATTGATGCATAAGCTGTTAATAAGCCATAACATATGATTACTATAGCAAGAGGAGCTATTTTGAATATCAATCGCTTTTTTTTATATTGTATAAAAAATGGTGTGATTTTTTGAAGAATTATATTTTTCCAAAGAATAATTTTTTGAAGAAACGGCTTCATAAATAATTAAAAATCTACTATTGTAAAGGACACATGTTGTGAGGACACTTCTATATTTTCACGTGTTACACCCTTAGCATATACTATATGACTACCTTTTTGCAATGGAAAAATAACGGAAAATGGTCTCTCATTGTTACTTTTCCATTTCGTATTATCGACAAACCACTCAATTTTTTGAATCTGAGATGATGTGTTTGCTTCAAATACTATTCCTTGATTTTTTATCAAGAGTGGCGCCGATTGAAAGGTGCTCTTATGTTTTGGATTTGTTATCTCTATAAAATCATGGTTTGATGTATCTATTCTTTTTTGATTTGTATTTAATAATGAACATAATGGTGAGTATTCTGTGGGAATTGTTTCTTTTCCTTTCGTTTTTGCCCAACTATATACTTCAGAAGGATAATCGATCATTATTCGTCTATTGATATATTGTTCGGGACAGGTTTGAGTTGCTAAGAGGTTATTTCGCGTATCAATTGCAATATTTTTATATAGTGGTTTTGTTTGCTTTGGTTCGGTTCCAGAGATGAACAATTCCATCTTTTTTGCAGGACAGAGAGGCTCATTTGGAGATCCATTTAATTTACATATTTGTTTTTCTACAATTCCTGAAGGGCGTGCAAACTGTTCTTCAGGAGTGCCTTTGAGAAGCTCCTCAAATAATTCATTCCATAGAGGAGCTGAACCTTGAGAACTGGTGATGTCTCTCATTTCTTCGTTGTTGGTATTTCCCATCCACACGCCAACAGTATAAGAAGGTGTATATCCGATAGTCCAGATATCGTGCCAATCGGTGGTCGTACCTGTTTTGACTGCTACAGGGCGAGAAAGTGAAAGTGAATTTTTTTCTCCAAATCCGGGCATTCGAGCGATTGGATCACTTAAAATATCTGTGATGAGATATGAAACTTGAGCACTTTTTTCACTCAGCACTTGTTCTTGTTTTTGAATGGTATGTTTATATAATTCTTTTCCTTTGGCATCTGTGATTGAAGAGATAGAAAATGAATCGATAAATGTTCCACTTCGAGCGAGGGTGGCATAAGCGTTACTTAATTCTAAGAGCGTAACTTCATTTGCTCCTAACGTAATTGCAAAATCATAAGATTTATCACGTGTATATGAACGAATTCCTAGTTTATACGCAGTGTCAAGAAACGATTCCATGCTAACTTTTTCAAGCATCTCTACTGCAGACATATTATATGATGAAGCAAGAGCTTCTCGTACAAGGACAGGTCCATGATAGACATCTCCATAATTGTTTGGAATAAATCCTTTTTGAGATGAGGTTAAAAAAGGTTTTTTTATGTCATATAGCAATGTTGCTGGTGAAAATCCTTTTAGGAGCGCCGTAGCATAGGTTATTGTTTTTATAGCTGATCCGGGTTGACGAAGTGCTGTCGTAACATTGACTTGTCCACCATTTTTGGTATCAAAATAATGTATTCCTCCTTGCATATTTAATATTGCACCCGTCTTATTATCAAGTATGATAATTGATGCATTCGAAACATTGTGTGCTTCTTTAAGTTTGTGTATCCAATCACGACTCATCTGAAGTCCTGTGTTGTATAGATTAAGATCAAGAGTTGTGTGTACAGATACATTTTCATTTGGTAACGTAAGTCTTCGCAGTTCCTCAAGAATATAATCGACAAAATGGGGAGCTTTTATCTCATACTGAGGATCATTAAATATAAGTTTTTCTTTTAATGCATTTTGTTCCTGTTCTGCTGTTATAAATTGTTGCTCTCTCATGTGATGAAGTACCGATTGAGAACGTACAACTCCATTTTCTTTTTTTGAATACGGATCGTATAAAGCAGGAGAGGATATCATTCCCGTTAAATATGCACTTTCAGCGAGAGAAAGTTTTGACGCATCTTTATTAAAATAATAATGCGATGCAGTTTGAAATCCATAGTTGTGGTTCCCGAGATATACTTCATTGATATACATTGAAAGAATTTCATCTTTTGAGTATGTTGCATTGATTCGCATTGCAACAACAATCTCTTTTATTTTTCTGATCCAGATAAACTGTGTAGTCCAATCATCTTTTATAATCAAAATTCGTGCAAGCTGTTGAGTGATAGTGCTCGCACCTGAAATAACTTTTTTTTCTGAAATATTTGTGAATGTCGCTCGAATTATGGAGGTTATATCTACACCAAAATGGTGATAATATCGTTCATCTTCAGTGGCGATTATGGCTTGAATAACGTGTTTTGGAATATGTTTGTATTCAATATACTGTTTACGGCCTACGTTTCCTGCTTGTTCATACAGAAGAATATTGTTTTTATCATATATTTTTATTGTTCCTGTTTGATGAATAGAAGGATCTGTCCATATAAAAAAGAACATAATTAGAATAAAAAAAACTACTCCTGTTTTTATTTTCCAATGGAGTTTGGTTATCCTGTTGAGATAATCAGTATAATTTATAAATCGTTTATATTTCATATTTTTTGATGGACCCGTTTAGAATAATAGTATATAATCAATTTATATGGCAGAACGTAGAACTCATTCCAATAAGGAAAAGAAAAAACAAAAAAAGGACAAAAAGAAATAAAAAACCATAAGATCATACATGAAAAAATTACTTAGTGGTATTGTGTTTTTAGGCTTTTTTATTGTCATTTTTGCGGTTTGGATTGTGATTTATCCCGCCAAAGGCGGAGGGTATATACCCGTCAATTTAACAAACAACACACCAAAAGAACAAGTTAAATCTCATGTAAATGTTCTTGTTTCTCCTACTCTCTCCCCTATCATTTTACCAACAGTATCCGCTATTCCAACAAGTATTCCAACTTTAGCTTCTTCTCAATTTTCAAAAACAGGTATCTTTATTCTCACTCATTATTCTGATGGAGCAAAAAAGATAATTCAGGCAAAACCCAACATTATCAAAGTTATGGATCCACAACTTGAACCTAATCTGATGGTCGCAGTTGAGGAGTATAAACGACTTAAACCTGATGGTATCGTGATACTGCGAATTTCAAAAAAGACTGTTCCATACACACTGTCAGATGATCCAGTAATCTCTGCATCATCATTTCATACACAAGTAATTGCGCCTGTGTTACTAGAGCTTGGAGAAAAAAGACAACTATTTGACTATATTGAGACACCAAACGAAGTTGAAAATACGCCAAATTGGGAAACAGTTGAGTCTGTCGCATGGCTCGATACATTTTGGTCTCGTCTTATTGATCTAAATCGAGCATACAAAATAAAATCATGTGTTGCAAGTATTCCTGTTGGAAATCCGGGTGGAGACCCATCTCAAATCACAGAAAAGATGAAAGCTTTTAGTAAAACGCTTGATAAAACTATTTCTTCAAACGGAGCGATTTGTTATCATGGTTACTCTCTTGAATATACAACAGATGTGGGTGTTGAGTATTGGTTTTCGCTGAGATATCGTATGTTACATAAAATAATGATGGATATAAATCCAGTATATGAGTCAATTCAATTTATTATTTCTGAAGCTGGTGTGGATCAATCAGGAAATCCACAATCAAGTGGTTGGAAATCGCGAGGTGATGAAGAAAAATATAAAACATGGTTAACTTGGTACGATAAGGAAATTTCTATGGATTCCTACGTGATTGGCGCAACTATCTTTCAAATTGGTGATAATTATTGGTCTTCATTTAATATTGATCCCCTTGCGGAATGGTTCGCGGGAAGGTTGTAGCTGAATTTAGCGTATGGGTTTAGTATAATAGTAAAAGGGCAAAGGGGAAAAGAGTTCATCAAGTTTATAAAGTTATAAAGGAAGTCAAAAGTCTAAAGTGGAAAGTCTAAAGTGGAAAGTCGGAAGAGAAATTCTCCTCTATGGAGGAGTCCGCCGATTAGACTTGTCATTCCCGCCCTGAGATACCTCAGGGTAAACTCTGGCGGG
>JBAXPW010000010.1:0-30384 GCA_037132015.1 Candidatus Roizmanbacteria bacterium | reverse complement strand
GCCGATTAGACTTGTCATTCCCGCCCTGAGATACCTCAGGGTAAACTCTGGCGGGTTTACACTTGAAATCAAGTGAATCCAGTCTTTTATATTTCTAATTGTTATTTATGTCTGGTTTACACTAGAGCTCTGCTCTAGTGATGCCCTTCTTCAAGGGCATGACATGTCATCCCCCTGATTTCTTGGGGGCTGACGAGCCCGTTGAAAAACGGGATCCATGGGCTATAGAGTCGAAAGGCAAAGGGGAAAAGATAAGATACTGATGAAAGACTAAAGATTAAAAATTAAAGATTGAGGAAAAAGTTTGTAAAGTTATAAAGGAAGTCAAAAGTCTAAAAGGGCAAAGGGGAAAAGAGTTCATCAAGTTTATAAAGTTATAAAGAGAGGGTAAAAGTAAAAGGGCAAAGGGGAAAAGAGTTTATAAAGTTCGTAAAGTTATAAAGTTGAAAGTCTAAAGTGGAAAGTCTAAAAGGGCAAAGGGGAAAAGAGTTTATAAAGTTATAAAGTCGAAAGTCTAAAGTACAAAGTCGAAAGTCTAACAACTAACGTCCAACGACTAACTTAGCCGGGGTGGTGAAATTGGTATACACGCAGGTTTTAGGAACCTGTAGTAGAAATACTGTGGAGGTTCAAGTCCTCTCCCCGGCACAAAAAGTAAAATTGGATATGATCCAATTTTACTTTTAGAGATCGGGCTGTAAGGCGAAGAACTCTGTTCACTTGTCCTGAGGAACGGTATCGAGCCAGAGGCGAGATAGAAGTGACGTAGGAAGTCCTCTCCCCGGCACCCGCTGATTTGGCGGGCAGACACCATAGGCATATTTATGAACAATCAATCATCACACAATGGTGATGCAAACAATTCACTTGAAAAAACGCAGAAAAAATATACTCGTAGCGATGCTTCGGTCATCTATCCTCTTGAGGAAAAATACCTCTCTCCCCTTGCATACAAAGTTCCCAAATGGCTTGAAGCCTATCATATTTTGCTTTTAACAATTGTATGGAGTTTTTTGATAATTGTTTTTAGTTATCTTTCAAAGTTCAACATTCATTGGTTATGGGGAACTTCAATATGTATTTTATTACATATTGTTTCAGACCATCTTGACGGTCTCGTTGGAAGAATTCGAAAAACAGGATTAGTCAAATGGGGATATTACATGGATCACTTTCTTGATTACATATTCATGTCTGCAGTTCTTGTTGGGTATTCTTTTTTTGTGACAGAAGAATATAAATATCTGATCTTTTTTGTTCACATCGTATTCACCGGATTTCTCATAAATTCATTCTTATCTTTTTCTTCAACGGGAAAATTCAAAGTAACATATATGCGAATTGGACCAACGGAAATTCGTCTTTTATTTGTTTGTATAAATATTTTATTCATCACATTTGGTGCAACATATATGGGATGGCTAGTTCCAGTACTGCTGATAGGTTCTGCAATTGGACTGTTATCTGTGGTATATGAGGTACAAAAAGAAATTTGGTTATTAGATCTTGGTTCTGATGGTTTGCCAAACTGGCCAGCATCTCAGATAAAATATATGATAAATATACTCACTTTCAAAGAACGTATCCCACTTCCACCCGCACAGTTTAGAATTCCTCTTACGAGTATCACAGTTTCATTTTCATTTATATTTATTATCTTCTTATCTTTAGGTTGTTATTTTTATCTTACCAATCCGTTTAATAACACGAATATTGTGACGCCGTTGTATGAAGTAATTTCGACAAATTCAGGGTTGGATATAGAACAAAAACAAAACCTTCGAGTTATAAATAACCCAGTCGTTAAAGCATTAGCATGGGCTAAAGCAGGATTTCATATCATCTCTAATGTGTATGCAGGAAGTGCAAAAAGTAAGTTTTCTGATTCTGAATCGATTATCCGTGATATATATACTCAGCGATTTGATCCTTCGCGTCCTTACATCACATCGGGTGATCACTTTTCCGTTTTATATCCTCGTAATTTGGGAACATTTTATATTCCAACTCTTGATCCACGTGTTAAATCTAGCGATGATATATGGAAAAATAGACAGATAAGTATGTTAAAAAGTGTGGCATTTGCACTTGAGGTTTTTTCTCAAAATGGTGAGCCATGTACGACGATTGTTCCGTTAGGATATGAATACTACACCTGTATTCCAGTGTATGCGTATCCATCAGATTCTATGTATAGTTTGTTATTTACTCTTGAATCAATGGGATCATCAAAAGAGTTGGAACGAATTTATCCTTATACGAATGACTCAATATTACAGTTATCAACTCAAAATGCATCAAATACATTGTTGAAAAAATATAAAAAAAGTCTTCAAAAACTTCTTGAAAACTATATTGGCACCGTTTATGACACAAAAACGGGACTTGTAAAAAAAGATATTCATATATCAGGCATGAAAGATATAACGCAACGCTCAAGTGCATTTTATGATAACGTGATTTATTGGCGAACACTAGAACTCGCAGATATGTTAGGTCTTAAAAAGACATCACAAGGTGAACTTTCTTCCTTAAAAGAGAAAATTTTGAAAACGTATTGGTATGAAGAAGGAGGATATTTTTTAGAAGATCGATCTTCAGAGAGTTTGTCTCAACATTTTTATTCATCAGATTGGCTTGTTGTTCTTTTTACGGGATTTCTTAGTCCTTCAAATATTCAAGAACGAATGTATTATGAAAAAAGTTTTGCGTATATTCAAAAGAGTGGATTAAATAAACCGTTCGGTCTCCCCTATCAAAAAGAAGATCGAGGAAGTAGACAGTTTCCAATAGTTCGTATGTTTCTCCAAGAATATGGTGGTACTGCGATCTGGAGTTTTTGGGGAACGGAGTATATTAAGGCACTTGTTTTGACTGGAAATGCTTCAAGTAATCAATCATATATTTTTGAGGCGCAACGCCAACTTGATGCTTATAAAAAAAATATTGAAACGTATCGTGGATTTCCTGAATTATATAATCGTAAAGGTGAGATGTTGAGCACACCATTTTATAAAAGCATTCGACAAACGGGATGGGTCATCAACTATGATCAGGCACACTCGATACTAAGCGACTAAAGACAATTATTAGGGTAAAGGGTAAAAGAGTTCATAAAGTTATAAAGTTCATAAAGTCATAAAGTCATAAAGTCATAAAGTCGAAAGTCTAAAGTCAGAAGTCGAAAGTCAGAAGAGAAATTCTCCTCTGTGGAGGAGTCTAAAGGAGGTGGTTGCACGGGAAAAAGTTTGTAAAGTTATAAAGGAAGTATAAAGTGGAAATGTGTTGTCATCCCGTTGAAAAACCGGATTCGTGTTGAATCTCCCTTGCATTTTATATTCAACGTCGGTTAATATTAAAGTAACCATGAAAATTTCAGAAGCAACAATTCGATTTTTGGAGTATTGCGAACTTGACAAAAATCTTTCACAAAAAACAGTAAAAATGTATTCATATTACATTTTGTTTTTTAAGGATTGGGTAACTGAGAGGTATGGACAGGTATCGAGTCAAAAGTCAAATGTCGAAAGTAAAAACGTTGAAATCAAGAATATATTTGATCCCGTAGTGAATGATGAATTGAGTAAGATTGATGGAACGCTTCAAAATAAATCTCTCGAAATTTCAAACTCTGCAACATCTTCAGTTGCTGTTTTTGATATGGATGTAGAACAAATTACTGATGAGATGGTACGTAACTTCAGATTATATCTTTCTCGTGAATATACAAATCCATTCAAAGGGGTATTAAAACGACAAACTCAAAATTATTTTCTTGTTGCTGTTCGTTCATTTCTACGATTTCTTCTCAAACAAAAATTCAAAGTTATCGCTCCTGAGATGATTGAACTAGGAAAAAGCAGAGATCGTACCATCAAATTTTTACAACCTGATGAACTCGAAAGACTTTTCAAAATTATTGATACGACAGAGATCATGGGATTGCGAGATCGTGCTTTACTTGAGGTTCTTTTTTCTACAGGGTTGCGTGTGTCCGAACTAGCTTCTCTCAATCGTGATCAAATTAATTTTGATACAGGAGAGTTTGGCGTGATTGGAAAAGGTGGAAAAGCACGAGTTGTGTTTATTTCTAAGCATGCACAATATTGGTTGCAACAATATTTTTCAAATCGCAAAGATAATTATCGTCCCCTCTTTCTTCGATATGCAGGACCAAAAGAAACAAAAAATCTTACGGATGAAACACATCGATTATCCGTCAGATCCATTGAACGAATGATTGAAAAATATCGTAAACAAGCAGGAATTCTATTTCGTATTGGGCCACACGTGTTGAGACATTCATACGCAACTGATCTGTTGAGCCATGGTGCTGACCTACGTTCAGTTCAAGAGATGCTCGGACACAAAAATATCTCAACTACTCAAATTTATACCCACGTTACCAATGTCCGACTTAAAGAGGTTCATGATAAATTTCATTCAGGAAATCAGGATGAGAGATGATTTTATATAAGAGTGATTTCTCCAGTTGTACCATTAAGGTTTACTAATGTTTGTTCACTTAATTCCAGTATATTTCCTCCAAGACTAACTGCAGGTTTGTGATATTCTCGTGCAATTATTGCGCCATGTGAAGTAACTCCTCCTTGAAGAAATAGTATTCCTGCGGATTGTGGATACAAATGGGTAAAATGGGGTGATGCATCGGGAAGAATAATAATATGATGTTGAAGATCTACGTTGCTATAAGCTTGTTCCTTTGAAATTTTTTTCAAAAATCCAGTTACATTTCCTTGCGAAATTGGAGTAGCTTGAATACTTTTTTGATTCATTGAAGAAACAACTTTTTCAAATACATAATGCTCTCCTGCTATGACTGGTGGAAGATAGGTGAGAATATTTTTTTCATATTCATATCTTCGTTTCTCAGCATTTTTCAAATGCTTTTGAAGATGTTGAAGTTCATCAGAATGGAAAAAAAAGATAAGGTCCGAAGGTATTTTATTAAATTTTGCGAATGTAATTAAAAGTGATCGAGTATGAGCGATGAGTTGAAGAAAAAGCAACTTCATACTTCCTCGTAATGCTCTAATTTCAACATACGTATTCAAAATATGTTGATCTTGTTTGTCAATTGCTGTATGTAATCCATGATTTGAAAGTGGGGATAGTGAAGAATAGGTTCGGATAATTTCATTGAGTTCTGATTGTATCTCTGAAAATCGTGGTGCGCTTAATTCATAATCATCAAATGCTCGTTGTCCAAATCGTTCTAAATAGGTACGTAATGTAATTTTTCTTTCGTGAACATCTCCCAATTGGTTCATAGACTGAAAATACTCATCTTTATTTCGTATTTTTTCTTGAAGAAGGGATTCAATTCCATTCCACTTAGTTATGTAATTTGGTTTAATAACTTGAATAACATACTGTTCAAAAAAACCATCTATAATTCCAAGAGCAGTGATGTATGCCAATCCTTCAAAGAGAAGTGGTTGAATGTCATCATGGTTTGATTTAGTTTTTCCTTCTGAGACAATAAGTTCTAAATTATCTTGAATATCCGAGAGAAGTTTTTGAATAAAAATTGGTTGAAGGAGATTAGCTTGCCATACGGTACTTTTTAATGCGTGTACCGTTGTGTTGAAAATATTTTTTATATTTATTTTTAATAGTGGTTGTGGTTTTGAGTATTCATCAGATACTGTTATTCCACTCAGTCGAGGGCCATAAAAAGTACGATATTCTGATGTTATATTTACATATGAGTGATTTTTGATTGAATAAAAATATGGTTCTGATGAGTGTTCAAAGGGCATTTTTAGTATTGTTGCTGTTTTTTTCCAAAGATAATCATGATTAAACGGTTGAAGAATGAGATCAAACGTTAATGGTGTTGGCGTTGATACAAATTCTCCAGCTCCTCCTGCCCAAAGTACGAGATTTGGGTTATTTTTTTTTAATTCTTCAAGTTCTTCTTGAGTCGTTATGGGTATCATGAGATAATAAAAAATGTTCAACTATATTTTTGTTTTCGTTCTTGCATTATTTGTATTGTTGATTGTTCCTCCATCCGTACATGCTATTATCATTCTACCACCAATTATTCTTCTTTCGATTGTTCATTTGGTCTCATTTTTGATTGGTGTTTTAGCCGTCCCTATGTCAATTTTATCGGGTGTTATTATATATCTAAAAAAACCAGAAAATAAAAAGAAGTTTGTGTTAAGCGTGATACTGCTTACTGTTTTGATGTTAGTTATAATAGCAGTTATTGTTGCTGGTATCATCCGTATTATTCAACCAGAGAGACCATGGATTTAAGATTATTTTTGTTCTTGGATATATTCAAATGTTCCCCATCCATTTATTGTCTTTCCATTTATGTCGGTAATAAAACCTTTTCCAAGTCCTCGATACCAGTTGTATGCAGGACCTTCAGCACGTTTGAGTATGTTTGTAACAGAGAATTGTAAGTTACTCATTTCAGGATGATTGAGTTGTACATGCCAAGTTGAAGGTGGCATTTCTGATGAGGTTTTTATCAGAAGATTAAAATCTTTTTTAAGCCGTCCTAATGAATCTTTTATAACACCAATTTTGTGTGGCGCATATATCTCGGTTGCTTTGTCAACATCTGTTGTATCAATGTGAATCACACTTCCATCTTCTCCCCAAAAATCTATGACTCGAGTGACTACACCAAATTCTTTATCATAAAAGACTAACTTTGAGTTGTCCATAGAATACCATTTTGCATAGAGAATACGAGCGGGATATGTTTTATTATTGATGCGCAATGTTCCTGTTCCGTCAGACAAGAGTCGTGTATATGTTGGTTCTGCACGAATTGTTGTCTCATTTTCTAATTCACCTGATGTTATTGATATAGGTTGATTATCAATTGTGATATTGGTATTTATTTTTTGCCGAAGGACTCTATCTTTGGCTTGAAATATATTCAATTGTGATATAACACTATTTGGAATAAAACGCGTATCAGAAGACGTTTTTGTATCCGTATTTCGATGCCATGCTATTCCGTCAAAAAAACTTGTTCGTGCATTATGTATAAAATTTGTTTCACCTTGCTGTCGAGAATAAGTCGATACAACTACGTATGGTGGATCACTCATTACAAATGCTGTTATTGTGTCTTCAAAATATACTTTAGAAGCTCCAGTTAATGGCCATTCAAATGGTATATAGTCTGTGGTTATATTGTTTTGGGGTGGTGGTGATTGGGGAGGTGGAATTTCTGATATTCGTAGTTTTGTGGGTATGGTGATATTTGTTGAGATAAGCATTAAATCATGAAAATACCATCCCCCCGCGAATAATAAAACAAGAGAAGTCAACCACCCAATTGCAAAAATAAATATCTTTGTTGACATCTGCATAATTTATTCTATCAAGTTTATAGTGAATAATAATTCATAATTTATAAAACTTATTTCAGTCATTATTCAGATATCAAGTGGTACAATGTGATAACGGAATGAAGAAGCAACCATCACATTCATCAACATCTTGGACTATCTGGACTCTTATTGGGAGTATTATTTTCTATATCATATATTTTTCGTGGTTTACAATCACACGTTTGGAGCATCTTCTCGCCCACTATTTTGATCTTGGTATTATGCATCAGGCTGTTTATAACAGCTATCGTGCTCTACAAACGGGTGATTTTTCTAGAATGTTAGAGATCACAAATCCTGAAGGCTCTCAACAATTTATACGAATGGCGATTCATGGAGATATAATTCTTGCATTATTATCTCCCTTTTATTTTATATTTTCAGGACCACAAATGTTATTATTTATCCAAACTGTTGCTTTAGCAATTGGTGCATGGGCAGTGTATAGAATTACCATTCTCGTTTTTCCTGAGCATGTGCACAAACATATTCTTGCATTAGTTTTTGGAATTTCTTATTTACTCTATACTCCGATGCAACGGGCAAATATCTTCGACTTTCACGCCGTCACTCTTGCCACTCCCCTTCTCCTTTTTATGTATTTATATTGGATCGAAAAAAAGTTTATTCCTATGATAATTTGTGTTGTTTTATCGCTAATAACGAAGGAACAAACTGCATTAACAATTGCGTTTTTTGCACTTTACATTATTGCAAAAAACGCAATTGTTAATCGTGGGTATGTAGGTATCACGCACTTTCGCTTTGGCAAGATAAATAAAAATTGGAAAAAAGTAATTCTCAATCAAAAATTTCCCTTCCTTCTTTTTTTAGGATGCATAACTTGGTTTATTCTTGTTATGACAGTTATTATTCCTCAAGCGCGAGGAGGTAGTCATTTTGCTATTTCATATTATGGGGATTATGGTGATAACACTACCTCTGTGTTTATAGGTATGTTAAAAAATCCAGTTTCAGTTATTTTCACATTTTTCAAAAATGACCCACTCAGGTATGTATGGTTTTTAATGGGTCCACTGTGTTTTTTTTCTTTTTTTGCACCTCTCCAACTTCTTATTATTATTCCTGAATTTGCAATCAATATGCTTTCAGGGAGTGCTAATATGCGCAATATTATTTTTCATTATACAGCTGTATTACAACCTTTTATTTTTATTTCAACAATTTATGGAGCTCGAAATTTGTATTTATTGTTGAAACGATCGAAATATAATTTTGTTAACATATATGGTTTGAATATAATAATCGGGATGTTGATGGTTTCTACCATATTTTTTTCAATAACTAAGAGCCCTCTTCCCTATTCATTTGAACATGATGATTCAGCAACTTCAGAAAGTCCTATTGCAAAAAATTCACTTCTTTATTGGATGAATGAATTACAAGATGAAACAATAAAAATATCATCAACAGGTAAACTCGGGCCCTATTTTTCATCTCGACGATATTTTTATATTTTTTCAAGCCGATACGAATTGGCAGATTATGTGATAATTTATAAGACAGAATTGGAAAATGATTTTAGAAAAGAAGAATATCAAAAAGCCTATGCAGATCTTATAAAAGATACTCGATTTGAAAAACAATATGGGGATGTGGATATTGAAGTGTATAGAAAAATCTCACTAGGAGTGTTTAGTAAAATTTAGAGGAATTAGGAAAGACCCGCAGATTCGGCGGGCAAGCACCCTTAGACTTTAGACTTTCGACTTTATGAACTTTATAACTTTTTTCCTCAATCTTTAATTTTTAATCTTTAGTCTTTCATCAGTGTCTTATCTTTTCCCCTTTGCCCTTTTATTTTTACCCTCTCTTTATAACTTTATATTCCATGAATCCTGAATCAAGTTCAGGATGACATGCCGAATCGGCAGACTCCTCCACAGAGGAGAATTTCTCTTCTGACTTTCCACTTTCGACTTTGCACTTTAGACTTTAGAATATTGTATACTATATACATGTATTCAATCATAATTCCCCTTCACAATGAAGAGCAAAATATACCTGAACTTTTTCAGGAAATTAGAGAAGTCATGGAACAGGCTCATCTCTCGTATGAAGTGGTTTTTGTAAATGATGGATCCACAGATGGATCATTGAAGGTCATCAAAGAGCTTTCATTACAATATAATCAAATAACTGTTTTTCAAGAACGTGTACGTAAAGGCAAAGGTAAAGCACTGAGTAATGGTATTCACTCGGCAAAAGGCGACATCATTGTTTTTATGGATGGTGATATGCAGGATGATCCTCATGATTTACTTCGATTTTTTTCAAAACTCGATGATGGATATGATTTTGTAAACGGAATTCGAACAACACGAAAAGATACATTTATTATTAAAATATATTCAAAATTCTTTAACTGGTTTTTGCGTTCGTTTCTCAATTCTCCGTTAACTGATATCAACTGCGGATTTAAAGTGTTTAAAAGAGAGATTTTAGAAGACATTCCTTTATATGGAAATAATTTTCGGTTTTTACCACTTGCAACCCATTTATTAGGTTACAAAGTTGGAGAAGTTCATGTTCACAATCGAAATAGAAAATATGGAAAACCAAAATATGGAATTGGCAAACCATTTATAGGAGCAATTGATACATTATCAGCATATTTTCTTTTTCGTTTTGCAGAGAGACCACTCCATTTTTTTGGTATTGTTGGGGGGTTATTTTTTTTTGTAGGATTTATTTTGGCTTTATGGATGAGTTATGAACGTATCGTTTTTGGTGTATTATTATATCGTCGACCTGCTCTTCTTATGGCGGTGAGTTTTATCATCGTAGGAATTCAGATTATCATGACGGGAATTATTGGTGAGTTAATTGTTTATTTGAATAAAAAATCAAATAAATAAAATATGGTATTTATTAGTATTTGTTGACTATTTGTATGAAAATTCTTATTACAGGTGCAGGTGGATACATTGGTTCAAATGCTTCCTATCTTTTTCTTCAAAAAGGATACGAAGTTGTAGGAGTCGATAATTTTGCTCGAGGATATAGACAACCGCTTGAGTTACTTCAAACAAAGTTTGGAGAAAAACAGATGAGATTTTATGAATATGATTTGCGCAAAGATCTAAAAGATTTATTTGAAAAAGAAAAAAAATTTGATGCAGTCATTCATTATGGTGCATATTGTAATGTAGGTGAATCAATGAAGGAACCTGAAACATATTTTTCAAATGATACGTGGGCCTGTGCAAACCTCCTTGAACATATGGTACGAAATGATATAGATAAACTTGTATTTTCATCAACATGCGCAGTGTATGGAGAGTCTCAATATGTTCCACTCGATGAAAGTCATCCAAAACATCCGATTTCTCCCTATGGAGATTCAAAATTGATGGCAGAAAAAATAATTGAGTGGTATGGAGCACTTCACAATCTTAAATATGTAATGTTGCGGTATTTTAATGTTTGTGGAGCATCAGATGATGCGACAATTGGGGATTCAAAAAAACCATCATTTCATCTTATGCAAAATGCGGTGCGTGGAGCGCTTGGTATAGAGGAATTTAATCTTACGTGTCCTGAAGTTGACACTCCTGATAGAACACCTATTCGTGATTATGTAAATGTTGTGGATCTCAATGAGGCACATGTATTTGCACTTGAGTATTTATTACGAGGTGGAAAAAACGAAGCGATAAATTTGGGTACTGGCAACGGTAATTCTGTTATGGAGATAGTTCAGACAGTTCAAAAGGTAACAGGAAAAACATTTGATGTAACTAAAGGTGCGACTCGTGCGGGAGATCCTGCTCGACTTTTTGCATCTACAGAAAAAGCAAAACAAATATTAAACTGGGAACCAACGCGATCTTTGCAACAAAGTGTTGAAACCTTGGTTAAGTGGTACACATCTCATCCAAACGGGTGGGAAAAATGACATGCATATATAATCTAGTCCTCAAAAAGTTCTTTTAAACGAGAAAATGCTTTTTCGATGTCATCTTTACTTAATATGATAGTAAGTTCGGTGTAAGTAGATATGAGTTCTATCATGTTTATTCCTTCCCATGCAAGTGTTTTTAGAATGTGATAGTATACTCCGTGAATTGTCGATACATTTTTTGTTAGTCTAATCGTGATAGATGATAATTTATGAAATTCTACAATAATAGTATTTGTTGAAAATAATGTTTTTAATTTATTTTGTAATTCTTCACTTCCTGTTATTGTTGTTTCAAATTCACTTTGACTAATAGTTAGAAAATATTCCATCTCTTTATTATAATCAAGAAGTCTTTTATGTTTATCAGGAGTAAAGTCGAGACGTTTTACAGTAATTGAAAAAAGATTTGATCGAACCAGTATATCAGGACTAGATGAAAATGCTTTTTTGATAGGTGAAAATCGTTTTTTAGATTGCTCAATTCGTTTAAGAGCCATGATGACAGATCCTTCTGTAACTTCTTTCATTAACTCATTTTCAATTTGAGGTTTGAGTTTTCTTGCGAGAGAAGAAAGGTTTATGAAACCCTCAGAGATGCTCTCCTCTATAAAGGGTATTTTTTTGATAAGTTTTTTTACAACTTCAGGTACAGCAATCATAATGTTAAAAATATAACAAAAATAATAAAAAGTGTTACTTTTTCTGAAAAAATTGACTTCTTTTGATACCCATCTATAATTGTACTAATTATTACTTGATATTTTAGTATATGAATACATTACAAGCAACTTGTCCTGTGTGTGATGTAACTAATGTTATTTCAACTTCCGTTGAGGTCAGTGAAATAATTACATGCACAGATTGTAATACTCGATTGGTAGTTGATGCGATTGGTCCACAAGGAGTTACAGTCAGTGAAGCTCCAGCAGTTGAAGAAGATTGGGGAGAGTAATAATTATCAATTATGAATTAAGAATTAATAATTGCAAATTTTCAATTTTATAACGTATGCGCATAGGTCTATTGCACAGCACTATTCGAGGAGATGAAAAACTTATTATTGAATCTGGAAAATCAAGAAATATTATGATTGATCTCATTGATATTCGCACACAGATTTTTAATCCAAATACATATAAACCAACTTTTGATGTGGCATTGGAGCGATCAGTGTCAACAGTTAAAGGCACATACGCTGTACAGTTTTTGGAAACCATGGGTGTGAAGGTCGTAAATTCCTCTGCAGTCTCTGCATTATGTCAAGATAAATTTTTGACATCGTCTGTTTTGAGGCAAAAAGGAGTGGCAACCCCCGATTTTGCAATGGCATTTGGTCTTGAAGAGACTCGCACCGCAATACAACAAATGGGTGGCTATCCAATTGTTCTCAAACCACCACTTGGATCATGGGGAAGAATGTTGGCAAAATTAAATGATGACGATGCGCTTGAAGCTGTTATAGAACATAAGGATGTATTAGGATCGCCACAACAAAAAGCATATTATTTACAGGCATATGTTGAAAAAAAAGGACGTGATATTCGTGCTTTTGTAATTAATGGAAATACAATCGCATCAATATATCGTGATTCTTCTCATTGGATTACAAATACCGCACGCGGTGGAAAGGCAAGTAATTGTCCTGTTACTAAAGAATTAAGTGCAATTTGTCGAAAAGCGTCTGATGCGGTTGGTGGAGGGATTCTTGCGATGGATGTATTTGAAACTGAGAAGGGTTTTTCGATAAACGAAATTAATCACACAATGGAATTTAAAAATTCTGAAGTGCCAACAGGAGTGAGTATATCAGGAGCAATTGTGGAATACTGTGCAAATATAATTAGGAATTAAGTGAGTAGTTTGTATTGAATAGAACATTTAATATGACTAGATGCTTAGGAAACATTTGATTTTTAAACTTTATAACTTTAAGAATTTTATAATTTATAAATTACAATATGGTCAGTGTTTCTATCATTGGTGGGTCTGGATATGCAGGAGGCGAGTTATTACGTATTTTATTATCACACCCAAAAGTAACCATACATCAAGTTACCAGTCAAAAATTTGCAGGGCTTTCTGTAGGAGTTGTTCATCCGAATCTTCGTGGCGTAACAAATTTGCAGTATTGTAAATTGGAAGAACTAAAACCGTGCGATATTTTATTTGTAGGGTTGCCAAATGGTGTTTCTATGCAAATGATGGAACATTTTACAAAAATTGCAAAAAAAGTGATTGATCTTGGCGCTGATTTCCGTTTGGATTCTGAAGAACAATGGAACGAATGGTATAAAACTCCTCATTTACTCCCCCATCTTATTCATGAATTTGTATATGGTATTCCAGAGATAAATAGTGAGTCGATACGTCATGCAAAATGGATCGCTGGACCGGGATGTGAAGCAATTTGTTCTATTCTCACGTTATTTCCGTTTGTAAAACACAATCTAATAGAATCAAAACCTATTATTATTGATGCAAAAATGGGTAGTTCTCAGGCAGGAGCTACTCCCACAACTTCTTCTGCGCATGCCGAACGATCTCGAGCTACTCGATCGTATAAACCAACTGGTCATCGACATACAGCTGAGATTGAGGGTGTGCTTAGTAAGTTTAATCCAGATATAAAGATTGATATCTCCGCAACAGCGATAGAAATTGTAAGAGGGATATTAGTTACAGTACATGCCTTTTTGAAACCCGGAATTTCAGATAAAGAGATTTGGAAGGCACTACGAGCAGAGTATAAAGACAAACCATTTGTGCGAATTGTTAAGGAAAAACACGGATTATATCGATATCCAGAACCAAAAATATTACAAGGAGCAAATTTTTTTGATATAGGATGGGAACGCGAAAATCGTGGAAATAGAGTTGTCATTATTGGAGCAATTGACAATTTGGTCAAAGGTACTTCAGGTAATGGTGTACAGTGTATGAATTTGATGTGTGGGTTTGATGAAAAAACAGGGTTAGAATTTCCGGGATTACATCCTGTATAAACAATCTCTAATTAGTAATTTAACATTATAAATTATGAAAAAAGCAACATAATTATTGAAGGACAGAACGCATTATTTTTTTATTCGAAAATTCGTATTTCTTTATTTTTAATTCATAATTTTAAATTGGTTAAATGAAGAGTTTAATAGATACTACATTTCGGGATGGTCAACAATCACCATTGATGTTTGATGCAAAAAAATATAGATTTACTCTTGAAGAAAAAAAGACGCTTCTTAAAGGAATGCTTGAACTAGGTATTTCTTGTTTTGAATTTTTTGCTCCAAATGTAAGTGAAGTCGAATATGATGACTTTATTCATCTGCGTGATATTATACGTAAGAAAAATAAAAAAGCAAAATTACTTGCTCATTGTAGATGTCATACAACTGATATCGCATCAGCGATTGAGGCTGGTTTTGACGGACTAAACTTATATATAGGAGTCGCTGATCATTCACAAAAACACAGTCATGGGCTATCATTTAGAGAAATTATTAATCGAGTAACAGAGACAATAATTGAGACACGAAAAAAATATCCTAACTTGTATCTTCGATTTAGCACGGAAGATTTTTTTAGAACACCGATGAATCAAGTTATTGAAATTTATGATCTTTTAGCTCCCTATGTAAATACATTTGGAATACCTGATACTGTTGGGATAGCAACTCCTGATATGGTAAAAGAGAGAGTCGGATTTTTGAGAGAGAGATATCCTGATGTTGATTTAGAATGTCATTTTCACAATGATCGTGGATTTGCATTGATCAATGCTTACACTGCTGTTGAAGCCGGTGTTGCATATGTTGATACTTCAATATGGGGCATGGCTGAACGTTCTGGAATTACCTCAACTTCTGGTTTTATTCTCAACTATCAATATATAAATAAAAAAGATTGTGAAAAAAAATATAATATAGAATTTTGTTATCCTTTAAACGTGTTAATGGCTTCGATACTCAATCTCCATGTTCCACATACTGAGCCTGTATCTCTCACTAATCGTACACATACAGCAGGTGTTCATCAAAAAGCGGTTCTCAATGACAAGATTGTTTATGAGGCACATGATTTATCACGATTTGGTGTTAATAAAAATCAATTATTACTTGGACCTTTAAGCGGTTGGAATCTTATATTGTATTATTTGCAAGCAGTGGAAAATTTTTACATATCATCTGATACTGCAATAATTATAGCGAAGGAATTTAAAAAGCGAGTCAAAGAGATAAATAAAAAAAATTCACCAGAAAAATTATTATTATCAATTACTGAGAAATTTAAAATTGAACGAATAGCGCTTCCAGATAATTTTTCGACCAAACGTCTGGAGAATTTGACTTAGGAGTGTTTATTATAAATTATATATATTTTATGAAAAGTCAGACGATCGCTGAAAAAATATTTTCCAAACATGTGGGAAAAAAGACATATGCTGGCGATTATGTTCTCGCCAATCTAGATCTTGTTATGGCACATGATACAACGTGTGCATGGGCGATTGATCCATTTGAACAAATTGCAGAAAAAGTATGGGATCCAAAGAAAATTGTTATTCCATTTGATCATGCATTTCCTGCTCCAAACGTACAGATGGCATCTCTTCAGTCAAAAATAAGAAAATTTGCAGAAAAACAAGGACTATCTATTACTCACGATGGTGTATGTCATCAAATTATGTCAGAGCGTCTGATTAAGCCGGGAGCGCTTGTTCTTGGAGCAGATTCTCATACGCCTACGGGTGGTGGGCTTGGAGCAATCACGATCGGTGTTGGATCAACAGATGTTGCAATCGCGATGGCGACTGGGAAATGTTGGTTTAGAGTTCCTGAAACAATCAAGATAATTATCAATGGAAAATTAAAAAAAGGTGTTTTTGCCAAAGATGTAGTTTTGATGGTTGCTAAGGATCTGGGGCCAGAAGGAGGAAGTAATCGAGTTCTTGAATACGGAGGAGAAACTGTGAATAATTTTTCAATTTCATCTCGTTTGACCTTGACAAATATGTCTGCTGAGATGGGTGCAGAAGCAGCGATAGTGCCAGCAGATGAAAATACACGAACATATCTCAAAGAAAATCAGAGGGAAATATCATTTAAAGAGTCAGAGTTATCGAGTGATTCGGATGCTCAGTATTATAAAGTTCTTACGTATGATGTTTCAAAATTAGAACCAATGGTTGCCGAACCACCTGATATTGATCGGGTAAAAACGGTAAAAGAAATAGAAGCTAAAAAAATTCGGGTTGATCAGGTATTTATTGGATCATGTACTAATTGTCGCATAGAAGATCTAGATATTGTATACAGCATGTGGCAAGGAAAAAAATTAAACAAAGATACCCGAGTTATCATAACTCCTGCATCAAAAAAGGTATACCTTCAAGCCATGGCAAAGGGATATATAGAATTTTTTATGCAAATGGGAGCTATTGTGTTAGCACCCGGTTGTGGCCCATGTTTAGGGCGACATGGCGGTGTATTATATGATAACGAGGTATGTGTATCAACAAGTAATCGAAATTTCACTGGAAGAATGGGAAGTCCAAAAGCATTGATATATCTGGCAAGTCCAGCAACTGCATCAGCAAGTGCTATCACTGGATATATTACAGATCCGAGAAAATACCTTTAGAAAATTATGAATATAGACAATCATTGTAGCACTTAATAATTTGTAATTAAAATATATGAACTGGAAATTTGGAGAAAATGTAAATACAGATCTCGTTACTCCGGGTCGATATAATATCACAACAGATCCGAAAGAATTAGCAAAAATCGCTTTTATCGAACATCGTCCTGAGTTTGCAAAAAATGTAAAAAAAGATGATTTTGTTATTGCAGGTAGAAACTTTGGATGTGGATCTTCACGAGAGACCGCTGCAACAGCCTTAGAAGCAAGTGGTATTCAAGCGGTAATAGCTAAGTCTTTTGCAAGAATATTTTATAGAAATTGTATGAATCAAGGATTATTAGCGGTAATCGCAGATACCGATGGGATTGATGAGTCCGATGAATTGGTACTTGATATAAAAAATCAGATAATTATAAACAAAACAAAAAAAACCACTATTCAAGCAGATATTCCTGTAGTGATGGCCAAGTTACATTCTGTAGGAGGAGTAATTCCCTATCTCAAAAAGAATGGTCTTAATTCTGTTGAAAAGTTATTTATTTAAAAATTTAATTCTATGAACACATATACAATTTGTACCATCGGTGGTGATGGAATAGGTCCAGAAGTAATTGCAGAAGCAAAAAGACTCCTTCAAGCAACATCCATATCATTTAAATTTATTGAAGCAGAAGCAGGATATGGTGCATATGAAAAATATGGGACTCCTCTTCCAGACCAAACTGTTGAATTAGCAAAATCATCTGATGCAGTGTTATTTGGTGCTGTAACAACTCCTCCAAATATCAAAGGATACTTTAGTCCTATTGTCAGAATGAGACGAGTCCTTGATACGTATGCAAATGTTCGACCATTTTTTTCACTTCCTTTGGAGGGTTTTCGTAAAAATGTAGATATGATAATTGTTCGTGAAAATACAGAAGATCTCTATGCAGGAAGGGAGCACGAGATAGAAGGAGGTGCAATCTCAGAACGAATTATTACTGTAAAGGGAAGCACTCGTATTATTGAATATGCATTTGAATTAGCAAAAAAGAAAAATCGTAAAAAAGTAACCCTGATTCACAAAGCAAATGTTCTCCGACTAACAGACGGATTGTTTGTAAGAATAGGACAGGAAATCGCTAAAAAAAATCCCGATATAGTCTATGAAGAAATGTTAGTTGATGCGTGTGCAATGCAATTAATAAAAGATCCAACACAGTTTGATATTATTGTTACGACAAATATGTTTGGTGATATTTTATCCGATGAAGCAGCTGCTTTGGTTGGAGGACTTGGAATTGCATCATCTGCGAATATTGGGAGTGATTATTCACTCTTTGAACCGGTCCATGGATCTGCTCCAAAATATGTTGGTCAAAATAAAGTAAATCCAATGGCTACATTTTATGCATCTTGTTTAATGCTTGAATATCTTGGTGAAATTAAGACCTCAGAAAAGATACGAACTTCTATTCTAACAACTATTGAGAAAAATGTATTGACTTACGATCTTGGGGGTACAACTAAAACAAGTGATTTTACCAATGCCGTAATTGATCAATTAAAATCGTGAACATATATGATTCTTATTAAAATAGGTGGAGGTGCTAGAATCAATCTTGATGCGATCTGTTGCGATGTAGCACTGTTGCAAAAAACTGAGCACATACTAATTGTTCATGGCGCAAGTGTCAAGCGTGATGAAATTGCAGATAAACTTGGGTTTCCAACAAAAACAGTAATTTCACCATCAGGTATCTCAAGTGTTTTTACTGATGAAAAAGCAATGGAAATATTTTTAATGGTGTATGCAGGACTTGCTAACAAAAAAATTGTAGCGGCCATGCAAAAACATGGTGTCAATGCTGTTGGATTATCTGGAGTTGACGGAAAACTTATTGTTGCAAAAGCAAAAAATGATATTTATGTAAAGGAAGGTGAAAAAACAAAATTGATGACGGGCAATCGGACTGGAAAAGTAGAACAGATCAACTCTGATTTACTTACCTTATTGATAGATAAGCAATATGTGCCAGTTCTATGTCCTCCAGCAATCAGTTATCAAAATGAAATTGTTAATACCGACAATGATTCAATAGTTGCAATGTTAGCTGGCGCATTAAAAGTAGAAAAAGTTGTTTCATTATTTGAAGCGAAGGGAATGTTGAAGGATTTTAATGACCCTGAAAGTATTATTGCAAATGTTTCGGCACGTGAACTTGATGACATGATGCCATTTGCACAAGGTCGTATGAAGAAAAAACTTCTTGGTGCAAAAAAAGCATTGGAATTAGGGGTAAAAGAAATATATTGGGGTGATGGAAGAATCGAACGACCAGTATTTAGCGCATTGGAAGGAAATGGAACGGTGATACGATAAAGGAATAAAGTAGAAAGTACAATCTCAAAAGTATAATGTTAAAATAATTATTAGCTAAACAGCTTTGCAGATATGAAAGACTACGCGCTATTACAACAAAAATATGTTCTTGGCACTTATGCACAACGTGGGCTTACAATAATCAAAGGAGATGGAGTATATCTCTATTCGGATTCAGGAGATCAATATCTTGACTGTATGACCAATTATGGTGTTAATATTCTGGGACACAATAATAATGATATCAATACGATCATTACCGAACAAGCATCTCGTCTGCTCACACTTCATGGGTCTTTTGCAAATGATATGCGTGCACTTTCTGCGCAAGCTTTGGTAGAAAGGTGTGGTAACGGATTATCAAAAGTATATTTTTCAAATTCAGGAGCAGAAGCAAATGAGGCAGGATTAAAGTTTGCGGTAATGGTTACGGGAAAAAAGAAATTTATTTCTGCGATTCATGGATACCATGGTAAGACTCTTGGAGCGCTTTCAGCAACATATGAAAAGAAATATCGAGAACTTTTTGAACCTTTAATGTGGGAATTTGAATTTGTTTCATTCAATGATATTGATGCATTACGAAATGTAATTGATTCAAATACAGCAGGAGTTATTCTTGAACCGATACAAGGAGAAGGTGGCGTATTGGTTCCGAATGATGATTATCTTTATCAAGTAAAAGAACTTTGTAGATTACATAAAGTTCTGCTCATTCTCGATGAGGTGCAATCAGGTATGGGAAGAACGGGAACATTTTTAGCATCACAACAATCACATATCATGTATGATATTGTGAATTTAGGAAAAGGACTTGCTGGTGGCCTTCCAGTCGGAGCAACACTTGTCTCTGAAGAAGTTGCAAAAAAAATACCAAAACTTATTCATAGTTCTACATTTGGTGGTAATCCCTTCGTATGTGCTGGAATTATCGCAACACTAAAACAACTTAATGAATCGATGCTTGTTCATGTTTCAGAAATGGGAACATATTTCATTGAACAACTTATGAAAATAAAAACGCCTCACATAAAAGAAGTTAGGGGGAAAGGGCTGATGATAGGAATAGAATTAACTATTGATCGAAATACTGTATTAAAAGCATTACAAAAGAATCATATTCTTGCTATTCCCGCAGGAACAAATGTAGTGCGATTTTTACCCTCCTATTTGATCCAAAAAGAACATATTGATGAAGTTGTTCACTCATTAAGTGAAATTTTTAAATTACATAATGACAATTTTTAGTTCTTAATTTTATGTTAGAAAAATGTGTAGATTTTTACTTGCTAAAAGCAATAATAATAATTATTTAGATTCTCAAAAAATTTTGCATTCATTTGCAGAGATGTCAAAAAAAAGTAAAGCTCTTGATGGAGATTGGCAGGGCGACGGATGGGGAGCATCGTGGATAGAAGACAATAAGTGGAAAACATACACGTCATTATCTCCAATTTGGGAGGACTCTATTCATTTTTCTTCAATTGCAGATTCTCTACGACTTGTACTACATGCTCGTTCTGCGTCATTTTCTCATCAAAAAAATATTTTGAGATACAATCAGCCATTTATTTTTGATCAATATGTGTTTGTATTTAATGGACTTTTAAAAGGTGTATCGCTTCCCTATCTGGTAGTTGGTGAGATTGGTTCAGAAAAAATTTGGTCTCTGTTAAAAAAAGAGCTAGATACAAATAATCCCGAAAAAGCATTGCACAACTTATTTGAGTTTCTTAAGAAATATGTGAAGACAATTCAGGCATGTAATATTGGCATAGCTAATTATGAATCAATTTATGCTCTTACTTCTTATACGATTCATCCAGAATACTATAACTTACATTGTTATAATGATGAATTACTTTCAATTATTTGTTCGGAAAAGTTACCAGAGTGGAATTTGGAGATGATGAATAAAGACACTCTTTATAGGTATTAAAAAAATAGAGGAATAAAAAAAGCGTCCTGCAGAGCAGGACGCTTAAAATTAATCAATTAGATTGAGTTAATTGTTCCGCCCGTACTTCGTTTTTTTGCAACCTTTTTAACGGTTGTTTTTTTTGTAGCTTTCTTTTTTGTTGCTGCCATAGTTAAGTTATAATTGATAACACATTCATTGTTGAATAATTTTCATTGAATGTCAATATGTTAAATACTATGGTGATAACTTATTTTTCATATTTGAGTTTGAATATGAAGGTATGGTATAATGTGTTTTTAGCGGGATTAGTTCAGCGGCTAGAATGTCTCTTTTCCAAAGAGAAGGTCACGGGTTCAAATCCCGTATCCCGCTCATCCGCCCTTTGGGCGAGATGAGCGAGGCTCGCCAATGGCGGCCCGCTCTAAAAACAGTTAAGATTATCACGAGGCAAATCGCCGATAGGGCATATCGTAATAGCAAAAAAAACAAATGCCATTTCTGTATTTGTAATGAGAGGTACAGTTTACATTCTTCTAAGTCTAAAAGACAAAAGAACTTACGTCGGTTCAACAAATGATTTTAAGAGACGACTAAATCAACATAATGCTGGTCAAGTAAAATCTACAAAGCACAGAACACCTTTTAAGACATTGTTTGTCGAAGAATTCGAGACTTTAACTGAAGCAAGAAAGCGAGAAAAATGGTGGAAAAGTGGAGCTGGTAGACGAAAACTAAAAGTGTTTTTTGAGGATAATAATTGTTTATAAAATGATAAAATACTTCAATATGGTAAAAGTCTCAAAAGGTCAATCAATCTCACATGGACGTGTTGGTGTTGATGGACATTACTACCAATTTCCAGAAATCAATTAAGGGACTACTTTATCCTATTATTGATTCTGTAGAAGTTTTATTAGTAATGGAGTATCTCGATTTTGATAAACTACTGAAATAATAAGATACAACTATCTATCAAATATGAAAATATTAGATATTTATACAAAATTTGGTATTCCACCTAACTTACAAGATCATCTTCTGAGAGTAACTTCGATCGTAGGATTTTTGGAGAAAAATTGGATTGGTGATGAGGTGCTTGAGTGGGATGAAGCAAAAAAGGTTGCGCTTCTTCACGATGTTGGAAATATTGTAAAATTTAATTTTGATAATACTCAAGTTATGGGCGAAACAAATAACAATCTTGATTATTGGAAAGATAAACAAGCAAAAATTATAAAAAAGTATGGTTCTGATGATCATGAAGCAACATATGCTATGTTGAATGAGTAAAGTAGATCTGAATAGTATTAGTGATAATACTGTTCCAATTAATAATGATTATCTCAATTTTAAAGTATAAAATGAAAAATGTTTCTGTATGAATAACTCATTTAAATCTATCGATCAATATATAGCTCTTTTTCCAAAGGATGTTCAGGTGTTACTAACATCTGTTAGAGATACTATTAAAAAAGTAGCGCCTACTGCTGAGGAAGTCATAAGTTATCAAATGCCTACATTTAAGTTAAATGGAAACCTAGTTCATTTTGCAGCATACAAAAATCACATAGGCTTCTACCCTACTCCTTTAGCTATTGACGCTTTTCAAGAACAATTAAAACCATATAAATTTGCAAAGAGATCTATTCAGTTTCCCATAGATAAACCAATCCCATTGGAGCTGATCAGAAAAATAGTTTTATTTCGTGTGAAACAAAATTCTGAGAAATTGAGTTAAAATAAAAGTAATTATTTATATGAATAGCATTATCCAAATACGTGAACGATCTACAGCCGATAGTGAGTGGATTTGTTCGGCAATAAAAAATGACTGGGGATCAGAAGTAATTGTGAGCAGAGGTCATAAGCATGAAGTATCTCAGTTGCCAGCATATATTGCCGAGATAGACGGACAGAAGGCAGGTTTACTCACATACGATATTCAAGATAATCAGTGTGAAATAGTTACTTTAGATAGTTTTATCGAAGGAAAAGGAGTTGCTACAATGTTAATTCAATCGATAATAGAAATGTCTAAAAAGGAAAAATGTAAACGAATATGGTTGATAACTACAAACGATAACACAGATGCCTTACGATTTTATCAAAAAAGAGGATTTGTATTATCTGCAATCTATCCAAATGCAATTGAAAGTTCTAGAAAAATAAAGCCAGAGATTCCTTTGATTGGGGCTAACAATATTTCCATTCGTGATGAGATAGAGTTGGAAATGGTATTATAAGTTAAGTTTTTTATAACATATCAAAATCATATGTCTCAAGATGCGTTAATATGTCAAAGTTGTGGTATGCCGATGGAAAAACCAGAAGACTTTGGTACGAATCTGGATGCTACACAAAATAACGATTATTGCACGTATTGTTATCAAAAAGGAGCCTTTACTTGGAAAGGTACTATGGAGGAAATGATTGAAAAACTCATTCCGTTTTCTACTCAAATGGGTGTGAGTATTGAAAAAGCTCGCAAAATGGGTAAAGAAAAACTCCCGTTACTTAAACGGTGGAAGAGTAAAGAATCGTAAATCATAGTATAATCTTCCTATGAGAATTGGAATTACATTGACTTCTTCGCTTGAAGTTCATCAAAAATATATTGAACTTACTAAAAAGGTGGCTTCTTTACTTGCTCATCAGGGACATGGAATAGTGTATGGTGGTACGGCGTATGGCATGATGATCACGTTGGCAGAGACGTATAAGCAGGAAGGTGGTAAAGATTTGTGTGGAGTTTTGGCAGAAGATCTTATGAATGTAACAAAAAACTACAAAAAGTTTGAACACCTAGATGAAGAGCATGTTGTCAAAACAATGGAAGACCGAAAAGATAAAATAATTTCTTTAGCAGATGCATATATTGTTCTTCCTGGAGGATATGGTACATTTGAAGAAATCGGTTCAATTATTGGAGGACAGGTAAATAAGTTGTATTCCAAACCGATAGCCTTTTACAACCATGAGGGTTTTTATGATACTCTTTTTAACTTTTTTTCGGAGATGTATGATAAAAAGTTTTCAAAAATTCCGTATAAGAGTTTGTTTTTTTCTTCAGATTCTTTGGATGAAATTTTAGAGTATTGTCTTCATTATTCAAAAAAAGAACTCGTGGATAAATTTGTGAAATAAATAGCGCGTGCTATGGACACCCTCAATTTTCTTGAAAAAACCCTATAGATGGATTCCTGCCTTCGCAGGAATGACAACGTAGATTGACTTTCTCCCTAAAACATGTTAGAATATCTAACTATTAGCTTATGAAACATAAATCACCAAAACTCAATGAATCGTTGCTCGATATCATGGTTAGTGTCAATCGCCTTCTCAGGCAAAAGATGGTGATTTCATCAACTATTACCCACCTTACTCTTATTCAACTTGAAGCCTTATTACTTATTGATCGTTCTGAAAAAATTCAAATGATGGAAATTGCCGAATACTTTCACATAACAAAGCCTACCGCAACAATACTTCTTAATAAACTTGTCTCACTTGGGTATGTAGAGCGACTTGGTGTAAAAGCTGATCGTCGTGTTGTTGGATTAGCACTCACAAAACTAGGAAATACTATCTTAAAAGATGCAAAAGAAATACGTAGTCAAAAGATTAACAAAATATTATCAGTTTTATCAGTAGAAGATAAAGAACACATGCTCCGTATTATGAGAACTGTGTTAGCAAATATTCAGAAATAAAGTCGTATGAAAAATAAATTATTTTCGTTACATACAGGTATTTTTTTAGCAAGTGTAATTGGTGCAACAGGCATTGTTACATTTTTAATAGCGGGATATTTTACGCCAAGTCGATTAGTAAAAAGCGAGACAGTACAACTCAAACCAGTTTCTACGCAAATTATTGCACAAGGAAGTATACGATCACAAAACGAAGCTTCTATTCATTTTCAAACAGCAGGAAGACTGGTCTATCTTCCATTCAAAGAAGGAGAGATGGTTCGTGCTGGTCAGACAATTGCATCACTTGATTCATATACAATAAAAAAACAGTTACAGATGGCGTTAAATTCATATCGATCGACTCGTGATACGTTTGATCAAAATCAAGATAATTCTAAAAACAATATTATGCAAGGTCAGCAACGAAATATAGTTGATGCGAGTAAAGCAGGCATAGGAACAAGTAGTGGTTCGAATGATGTTGTGAATGATATGGTGAAACGTATTGCTGATCAAAATCAGGCAATATTAGATAACTCTGTCATTCAGGTTGAGTTGGCAAACTACGCATACACTCTCGCCTCTCTTAATAGTCCTATTGATGGCATGATCACACACATGGATGTTACAACACCAAATGTAAATGTTACCGCAACTAATACGTTTAGTATTGCAGATCCCGACACTCTAGTTTTTCGAGCAAATGTGGGTGAAGATGAAATCAATTTTATAACAGAAGGTGCACAAGCTCAGATCAAGTTATCATCTGCTACGAACTCCCCTCTTATGGGAACTGTGGTAAAAATGTATCCAGAAAAATTTACAATGCCAACGGGAGAAAATGTGTATCATGTTGATATTTCAAGTAATCAATTAAGAACATCAGGAAAATATAATCAAAATGGAACAGTATTAATTAACAATAAATTTAAGGGTGATGTGATGTTGGTTCCTGCTTGGGTAGTGCTTTCAAAACAATACATTTGGATTATGAGAGATGGCCATCCAGTGCTACAAAAGATTGTAACGGGTGATGTGGTTGGAGATACTATTGAAGTGATCCAAGGGTTACAAATTCATGATTCTATTATTCTCAATCCAGCATCAGTTGTAGCATCTGAATATAAATTACTATAAAACATATGAAAAAGATAATCACATTTATTAAACAACCATCTATATTTCGAATTTTTATTGGAACAATTCTTGTTCTTTTATTAACTGGAGGAAGTATATTTTATTTGAAAACTGAACAACGAGTTCAGATAGAAAATTCTATTGTTCAGGGATCTATCACTTCAGTAACATCTATATCATCGGGAAAACTAAAAAAATTATTTGTTGTTGATGGTCAAAAAGTTCGCAAGGGTGATTCGTTAGCAGTTGTTGGAAGTGATATTATTTATTCGTTTATCGATGGTATTGTGATTGATACAAATAAACAAATTGGAAGTAATGTAACTCAACAAACCACAATTGTAAAGATCATGAATTCAAATGAGATGAGAATTGATGGAACTCTTGATGAGAATAAAGGGCTTAATCTTGTGAAGGTGGGACAGACTGTTGCGTTTACTATTGATGCGTTACCCGGTCAGGAATTTTGGGGATTTGTTGATGAGGTTGCACCAAGTGCAAAACAAAGTGCTGTCGCCTACTCTATCTCGAGTGAACGACCAACTCAGCAGTTTGAGATATTTGTTCGTTTTGATGCTAATCGTTTTTCTGAGATTAAGAATGGGATGTCGGCTAAGATGAGTGTGTATACGCGTCAATAATTTGATGTAAGTAAATAGCTAAAATAGAATGAGAAGACAAAGCAAATCGTCTGTCTGCTTTTGTGGGAACCCTGTCATTCCATGACCTCCCAAGGTCGCAGTCATTCGATTTTCTTTGTCTTTTGAAGTGATATTTTTGACACATTATGAAAAAGAAACAGGAACAAAAAAACGGTTTTACTGGGAATCAGTGGATGATTTTGATCACGTTGATGTTGGCGAGTTTTCTTGGACGACTTGATGGGACGATTGTAAATCTTGCTTTGCCAAAGATCATTTCTGATTATGGTATTACGCTTTCATCAGCTGCTTGGATCTCCACTGCATATATTATTGCGAATGCTATTTTTGTTCCAATTTTTGGAAAATTAGGAGATATGATTGGCAGAAAACCATTGTACATTTTTGGAATTGTAGGATTTACTCTTACGTCTGCTCTTGCTGGACTTGCTAGTAATTTACCAATGATGGTGTTTTTCCGAGTGTTACAAGCAATTACTGTATCAATAGATTATCCTCTTGCTCTTTCTATTATTGCAGTTGCCTTTACCGATAAGGATCAGAAAACTCAGGCAATGGGATTGTGGTCTGCTATTTTTGCAGCAGCTGCGGTTTTTGGACCGTTATTAGGAGGTCCGTTAATTGATAACTTTTCATGGAGATCTGTTTTTTATATCAATATTCCTTTGGGAATTATTGCCACGTATTTATCTATTAAATATATAGATGAACCTGTAAAGCATATCAAAGGAATAAAAAATTTTGATATTGCGGGTTCGTTATTATTAGGAGTATTTTTAGGAACGTTAGTATTGGTCCTTGATCAGGGTCAATCATGGGGATGGATATCGACAAATTCTATTAGTTCATATGGAATCGTTCTGTTATCTTTTTTCTTATTTCTTTTTGTTGAAAAAAATGCGAAGGAACCCGTTGTTGATTTGAAATTTTTTAGTAATATGACATTTACTTCCTCAATCATCAATTCATTTATCTCATTTATGGGATTGATTGGTGGGATATTTTTAATTCCGGTTTTTTGTCAACAATTTTTGGGATATAGCGTTACAAAGGCAGGATATGTATTTATTCCTATGGCTATGGGAATTATGATCGCTTCACAAGTAGGTGCTCGTCTAGTGATGAAGTATGAAGCACGATTTGTGATTTCTGCGGGTATGGCAATTGCGAGTTTTGGATTATGGATGTTTTCTGGTATTGATGTGAAGTGGACTTTTTTTGATATTGCTATTCGATTATTTGTGATGGCATTTGGCGTAGGGATGGGACTTGCTCCATTGACTCGCGCTGCGACTTCTACTATACCTGTTCATGAAATTGGAATCGCTTCCTCGATACTTGCATTGGCTCGCAATATTGCAGGAGCATTTGGTACTGCAATATTTGCAACCATTCTTTCAAATTCTATAACAGCAAATATCTTAACAACTCAACACTATTCTGTGATAAATAATTTGGATCCATCAGTTGTGAAAGAATATCTCAGTCTTATTGCATACAAGGCAAATATTCAAGCATTTTCCACTGTTTTTCGAACATCAGTTGTGATTATGATGATTGGAGCATGTACATCTCTTTTTATCAAAACAGGAAAGCTTGATAAACAATCAGAACACGAAGAACCGATTGAAATTTAATTTGAAAATTACTTTACAAATCAACTCACGCACATTATATAATAAGATATATTTTATTTACCTTTTTTGTTGAAGCACAGATGCCAAATATTTTTCAAAAACTTTATTCTGTCAATCTTGACAAGACACCACAATTTTTTTTTGTCATTATTGTAGCGGTTTCAATATTGGTTTTTATTATTAGCGCCATCAAATATAGAAGTTTTTTGAAGGGATTGAGGTATAGTGCATTACTATTTATCGCTTCAATAACTATTTTTGGAGTGCAATCTTTTAATTCTATCAACACAAATAGCATGTCTATAGATGCTAGCGTTTCAGTTGTTCCGCGTATGGTGAAAGTTCTTCAAACAGGTATAGATTCCGTAGAAATTTCTTGGGAAACTGACAAGCCAACTATTCAATACATTACGTATGAATCACCGGGAAGAAATGAAAAGATCGCTCTAGACGTAAAATCATCTAAGGAAACTACCAACCATACAATAGTGATCCGCAATCTTGAAAAAGCTATTCTGTATACGTATATTATTCATTATGCTCGGCAAGAGTTTACGGTGGAAGACACGGGCAAACTCTTTACGTTTGAATTGAAATAACATTATGAAACTACGTAACATATTAATTGTATTTTTTGCAATCATTGTAGCATTGATTGTTTTTTATATTATAAAAGTGTGGCAATTTTATAACACTTCTTTTATTAAGCCCAATACGACCGTAGTAGCAACTCAAGGAGCTGAAGCAAAGTCAGTGTATAACATATTGGTTCTTGGTTATGGAGGAGCTAATCATGATGGTGCTTATCTTACTGATACGATGATGGTTGTTCATATTGATATAAAGAATAAAAAAGTTCATCTTACATCAATTCCTCGTGATTTATGGGTGAAATTACCTACTAAGTCAGGTACAGACTTTCATGCGAAGATCAATTCAGTATATCAGACAGCTTTGTATCCAAAAAATTATCCTGATATAAATATAAAAGAAAGTGGCGATGCAGGGGCTGCAATATTAGTGAAGGATGCGGTAAAACAAATTACTGGAATCGAAATTGATAATTATATGGCATTAGACTTTGATGGTTTTAAAAAAGGGGTAGATTTACTTGGAGGTGTTGAAGTGAATGTTGAGAAATCCTTTGTAGATCCTGTATATCCTGTTGATGGAAAAGAAAAAGAACTATGTGGAAAGGAAGAACAATTTACTCAAATCGAAAAATTTTTGAATGGTAAAAATTATGATACGGATGATCAAAAAAGAGAACGAGATGAGTTATTTAAAAATAAACCAGAACTCGAACAATTTTTAAAAGATATAAGTGAAGACCCATCTGTAGCATTTCCTTGTCGATATGAGAATTTAAAGTTTGAAAAAGGAGTACAAACAATGAATGGTGAAACGGCTCTGAAATATGTTCGTTCTCGTCATTCTCTTCAAGATGGTACTGACTTTGGTCGTGCAGCACGACAACAACGATTTCTTGAAGGTGTTCGTAATCGTGTAGTTTCTGTTTTGTTTATTCCAAAAATTATTCCTTTGCTCGATCAATTAAAGGATTATGTTCGTATGGATATCACAACTGATTTGATCAAAACATTATTATCAGAGGCTCCTCAAAATAAAAAATATAAGATTAGTAACTTTGTAATTAGTAATGAGAATTATGTAAAAAATTCATATTCTGACTATGGCGGATTCATTTTAATTCCGAAGGCTGGAGATGATAATTGGGATGAAGTTCAGTGGGCGGTGAAAAATAGTATGTTGGGAATTACGCCAACATTGACTCCTTCACCTACATTAAAACCATCCCCAACATTAAAACCATCCCCTACTCCACGGGTGAAAAAGAAGGTCATTTCACCAACTCCATAATGAGAGTGAAGTAATAAGATTAATATGCTCATTTCCTGTAGCATATATTCCCTTGCATTAACTATATCATATAGTATACTTCTATGACATATGACTATATTGAAGAAAAATAGGGGTGTACTAGTGCGCCTTTTTA
>JBAXPW010000009.1:0-32848 GCA_037132015.1 Candidatus Roizmanbacteria bacterium | reverse complement strand
AATTATTTAGTTTTGATATAGTTTGATGTATGACATTTTCATTTCGGTTTGACAGGAAAATTCGATAGTCGTTCAACGGACATATGATGTATTTTAATATTATTCTTTAACTCGTTCGCCGTAGACACCTGTCTCAGGATTTACTGTAATCATATCGCCCTTTTTTACAAAAAGAGGGACCATCACAGTCACACCAGTTTCAACAATTGCAGGTTTTTTTGCACCAGACACCGTATCACCTTTTACCGCTTCTTCGGTATCTATGATCTTTAGTCGCACACTCAATGGAGGACGAATATTAAGAGGTTTATCGTTATACACATATACATAATGTTTCGTACCATCCTTGATATAGTTGATCACTTCACCAACTAAAGGAAGTGGGAGTTGATATTGATTGTACGTACGTTCATCCATGAGATACATAAACTCAGCATCTTTGTATAAATATTGCATCTCTACAACAGAAACATCGAGCACGTCAACATCTTCATTTGACTTAAATGTGTAATCTACATTTTTTCCTGAAACAAGATTTTTTATTTTTGCTTTCATGAGCGCAGCACCTTTTCCGGGAGAATAAAATTCAGCTTTTTGAACTTGCCAAATATCATCTTGATACATCACAAATTCACCTTTTTTTAAATTACCTGCAGATGTTTTCATACAAATATTCGTGGAAAAAATAATACTTCATCACGGATTTATTATATCAATAGGTATCAATATAAGCAAACTCAACCTAATTCTTGTGAAAGTTCCTCAAGCAGTTTTTTTGCCTTACCCGAAACTCTGTTTGGGATATGTACCTTAAAAACTACATATTGATCACCTCGTTCATGACTTCGAGGATAAGGTACACCTTTTCCTCGCAATCGTACTGCCGTTCCCGGCTGAGTACCCGAATGCACTTTCAAAGTTACATCTCCATCAATTGTTGGAACAGTTACTGTACCACCCAATGTCAACAATGAATATGAAAGTAGTTTTTCAAGATATATATCTTGTCCTTCACGTTTAAAAAATGCATGAGATTTAACCCGAATAACTAAATCAAAATCAGCATACCGTATCTTTGTTCCATCATCTACGCCAGCTGGTATCTTGAGAGTTCTTGATTCATTATCAATCTTCACTTCTCTATCTACCCCATGAACAGCCTCATCAAATGTAATCTCAATCTGATATGCTGGACGTCTTTTGGCACGACTACCTTCCTTAAAAGGTGACTGTGCCCCAAAGAATTGTTCAAAAATATCAAACGGATCAAAGTCTTGTCCAAAAGGATTTTCACCTCCCCCTCCATACGAATATGAATAGTTAAACGGCCCTTGATTCTGTCCTTGCCCACTCGGTGCTGATCTACCAGCACCATTTCGCTCAAATGCATCATGCCCGACTTGATCGTACATCTGCTTTTTATTAGCATCTGCCAATACTTCGTACGCTTTATTTATTTCCTTAAACTTGGCTGATGCATCTGGCGATTTGTTTCTATCAGGATGCCATTCAAGAGCCTTCTTGCGATATGCAGATTTTATCTCGGCATCACTCGCACTCTTACTCACACCTAATAAATCGTAATAATCGGACATAAAATCAATACAAATGAGTTATAAAGTTCATAAAGTTATAAAGTAACACGGACAACATTTCAACCAAAGATTTTTCGTCTTTCATTATTAATCTTTCGTCTTTAGTTCTTAGTCCTTCGTTCCCTAATCCTTACCCTACCACTTCGCCTTCTTCGGCATTCTTTTTTGGATCGTCTTTAACATCTTCCTTAGGTTCTTCTGCTGATGGTCCTGATTGCACATCTGGGCCACCTGCAGGTTGAGCCTGATTATACATGTGTTGACCGATCTTTTGAAGTGAAGTTGAGAGATCAGACGTTTTTGCTTCTATATCTTCTTTTGATCCTTTTTCAAGTGTTTCTTTTAATATCTTGATTTTTTCTTCAACTTCCTTACGATCAGCTTCTGGAGCTTTTTCGCCAACATCTTTTAATGATTTTTCAGATGTATAGATCAAGTTATCTGCCTTATTTCTCACTTCAATCTTTTCTTTTTCGGCTTTATCTGCATCTGCATTTTTATCAGCTTCTTCCTTCATACGTTCAATCTCTTCCTTACTAAGTCCTGTAGAGCCAGTAATTTTGATCGACTGAGTTTTATTTGTTGCTTTATCTTTTGCAGTTACAGTAAGAATACCATTTGCATCAATATCAAAAGTTACTTCTACTTGTGGAACTCCTCGTGGTGCTGGAGGTATACCTTCAAGAGTAAAATGTCCAAGAGATTTGTTATCTCGAGCAAGTGGACGCTCTCCTTGTAACACATGTATCTCTACCTGTGTCTGATTATCTCCTGCTGTTGAGAATACCTCAGATTTTGATGTGGGAATAGTGGTGTTTCGTGTAATAAGTGGCGTCATCACACCTCCAAGAGTCTCGACTCCCATAGAAAGTGGTGTTACATCTAACAACACAACATCTTTGGTTTCACCTGTTAATACTCCCGCTTGGATTGCTGCTCCAACTGCCACAACCTCATCAGGATTTACAGAACGATTTGGTTCTTTACCAAAAAAATCCTTCACTAAGTCAACAATTTTTGGCATACGAGTCATACCACCAACCAATACAACTTCATCTATTTTTCCAATCTCAACTTTAGCATCTTTCAATGCAGATTTAACAGGATCAAATGTTTGTTTTATGAGATCGCCAACAATTGATTCCAATTTTGCACGTGAAAGTTTAACAACTAAATGTTGTGGTTGATTATCTTTGACTGTAATAAAAGGCAAATTTACTTCTGCTTCAAGAGAAGATGACAACTCAATTTTTGCTTTTTCTGCAGAGTCCTTCAAACGTTGAAGTGCTTGTGCATCTTTACGCAAATCAATTGCTGTATCTTTCATAAATTCATCTGCAAGATAGTTGATGATATGTTGATCAAAATCATCACCACCGAGATGTGTATTACCGTTAGTAGCTTTTACCTGAAATACGCCATCACCCAATTCAAGTATTGTGATATCAAATGTACCTCCACCAAGATCATAAACTGCGATCGTATGTGAATGTTTTTTATCCAATCCATAAGCAAGTGCAGCTGCTGTTGGCTCGTTAATTATACGCACTACTTCAAGACCAGCAATTTCGCCTGCTTGTTTTGTAGCCTGTCGTTGCGCATCATCAAAATATGCAGGAACAGTAATAACTGCTTTTTCTACTTTTTCGCCAAGATATGCCTCTGCATCGGCTTTAATTTTTTGCAACACCATAGCAGAGATTTCCTGTGGAGTAAACGATTTTCCTTCTACTTCAACCGTTGCCATATCATCACGACCTGCCTTGACTGCATATGCAAGTAATTTTAAATCGTGCTTTACAGATGGATCTGAATAACGATGCCCCATAAGACGCTTCACAGAAAAAATTGTTCTTTTTGGATTCATTACCATCTGTCTTTTTGCAACATCACCAACTATACGCTTAATTGGATCAACTACTGATGGAATAGTATTGCGACCTTCTTGAGAATAGATAACTTTTGGTTTTCCACCTTCCATAACTGAAACACACGAGTTTGTTGTACCGAGATCGATACCGATTATTTTTGCCATATATAGAAAACAATTAATAATAAAAAATTACCTATACAAAAATGTTAAATTTTTAACTTTCAACTTTTTACTTTTGACTTTCAACTATTTTTTTACTTACCTTTACCTGAGCAGGACGAATAACACGATCATTATACATATATCCTCTTCTTAATACCTCAACATTTATATCATCTTTCTCTCCTTCAACTATATCGACTGCTTCTGCGACATACGGATCAAATTCTTTGCCGAGAACTTCTATTTCTTTCAGACCCATATTTTTTAATGTCGATTCAAAGGTATTCTTAATCATCTTTAATCCTGCATCCTTTATGAAAATTTCTGCCTGTTCAAGATTATCAAGAAATGGCATGATCTTCAAAATGAGATTTGCTTGTGCTCTTTCAATACTTTCTGCACGTTCTTCACGTGAACGATTTTCATAATTTTGATAATCTGCAAGCGCTCGAAGATATTTTTGTTTATTATCCTCGGATTGTTTTGTCATTTCTTCAAGTTGATGCGCTATATCATCCTGTTCAACATCTATCACGTCTTCTACAATACCATCATCTGGCTGAATTTTATCTATCATAGTTAAATATATAATTTATATTATTCTTTTATTATATCCTCTATTAGATTAGAGAAGTAGCGAACTTGTGGAATAATAACATCATACGACATTCTTTTTGGACCAATAACTCCTATCATACCTTTCATATTTTGCCCTTCAAATTCACCAAACACACTAGCACACGGTTCAAACAAAGGATTTTGAAAATCATCTTCACCAAGCATATACATAATCTCTTCATTTACTTTGTAAAATTGTTTCAAAATAGCATCCCAGAAATTAGATTCATCCAATAAACTGAAAAGACTCTGAGACATAGCAAGATTCAAAAATTCATCTTTTTTGAGAAGATTTGCTACTCCTGCATAAAACAAATATCCTGAATCTGTGGCAACTATTGACAAAAGCCCCGTACGAGATGCAAGAACACGCGCTGCCTGATGAAATAATTTATCAGACTGTTTTCGATCATCCCAGACACTATTTTTATATGTAACTATGTCAATGGTAGAAAGCTCATGCTCCTTCATGACATGTTGAATATAAAATCTAAATCCTTTAGCGGAAGGTACCCGACCCGATGAAAAATGAGATTTTTTGAGATAAGCCTTCTTAGCGAGCTCAACCATCTCATTACGTATAGTTGCTGGGGAAACGCCCAGTTTATACTTTTTTTCAATGATCTCAGAACCGACTGCGAGACCTGATTCTGTATACTCACGAATTATTGCCGTTAATATCTCAATCTGACGCTGTGTTAGTGTATCCATACGTATTTTTTTCGAACGTTTGTTCGAGTTAGCAATACTATATCAGCTCTGCTAATATTTGTCAAGGGGGATAGAAATCAGCTAGTAGCTCGTAGCCTAACATGTTAAATAGTGCTTTGACAGACTTAATGTGTGATTCCCTTGAAGAAGGGAATCACTTGAGCTAAGCTCTAATGTAAACCAGTCTCAAATATACGTAGTAAATGAATGCAATTATGTACTGGATCCCCTTGAGTTCAAGTGTAACCCCGCCGGAGTTTATCCTGTTTACACCATGATCGAATTAAACATGAGAGTATAATATGTTAAGATAATCAAGTTACGAAAAAACTATTTACTTTTTTAACGCTACTCTGTTTCTGATTTTGTAAGTTTATGAAACGTTTTTTGTATAAATGAAATTCACAAATTACCACGCACAATATTTTGCTTACGAACTAACTCGAAGATCACCTTCTTTTTCGATCGAAAAATTCACAGAAACACTTTCTAATGCTCAAGTAGATATTAAACCGCACCAAATTGACGCAGCTTTATTTGCATTTCAATCGCCGTTATCACAAGGTGCAATTCTTGCAGACGAAGTAGGATTAGGGAAAACAATCGAAGCTGGAATAGTTATATCCCAAAAATGGGCAGAAGGAAAAAAGAAGATTTTAATAATCACTCCTGCCAATCTCCGAAAGCAGTGGTATCAAGAATTAGCTGATAAATTTTATTTATCTTCAATAATACTTGAAACAAAATCATTTAACCAACATATTAAAGAAGGTAACTTAAATCCGTTTGAACAAGAAGCTAACATTATCATAATATCCATGAACTTTGCGAGAGGAAAATCAGCATACCTAAAAGCGATAAACTGGGATCTAGTTGTAGTAGATGAAGCACATAGATTGCGTAATGTATATAAACCTAACAGCAAAGTAGCAAAAGAAATTAAGTCTGCGATCCAGCACGCACCTAAGCTGCTTTTAACCGCTACACCTCTTCAAAATAGTCTTATGGAATTATACGGGCTTGTAAGTATTGTGGACGAGCATATTTTTGGCGACAAAAAAAGTTTCCAAATGCTGTATGCACGACCGGGAAATAATAACGAGGTTTTCCACGAACTAAAGGAACGATTAAAAATAGTCTGCAATAGAACACTTCGCCAGCATGTACAAGAATACATCCAATATACAAAGCGTATGGCACATACCGTAGAGTTTATTCCCACGCCAAAAGAACAAGACCTCTATCAAATGTTAACCCAGTATTTATTTTCCGAAAAGCTCTATGCTCTACCAAATGGTCAAAGACAGCTTATCACGCTTATGTTACGCAAACTGCTTGCCTCATCAACATTTGCAGTAGAAAAAACATTACGCCTTCTATCAGACCGTTTGCAATCAATTCTTACCAAAGCAGAACAAGACGAAAAGCCCCAAGAGGAAGAATTAAAACTTGATTCAGAAATTGAGTCTTTTTCGGAGTATCAAGAAGGGTGGAAAGAAGACCAAATTGACGAAGAAAATGAAGATGATTCAGAAGAAAAAATAGAAGAAGAGAAAGCCTACTACACTGTTAAGGAACGAGAAGATATTCAAAAGGAGAAAAAACAACTAGATATTATGGCAGAATTAGCTCGCTCAATAGGTTCAAACTCAAAAGGAGAAAAATTACTTGAAGGTATAAAGATTGGATTTGAAGAAGTTGGTCGAATAGGAGGAACTAAAAAAGCACTCATATTTACAGAATCAACTAGAACTCAGCAATATATTTGTGAAATCCTCGAAGCCTCCGAGTATAAAGATAAAATTGTACTTTTTAATGGGTCGAATAACGATGCTATATCTAAAAAAGTATATGCCCGATGGATTGAAGAAAATAGAGGGACAGATAAGGTTACTGGTTCTAAAACTGCCGATATTCGTTCTGCAATAGTTGACTTTTTTAAGAATGATGCAGAAATTATGATTGCAACTGAAGCCGCAGCTGAAGGTATCAATCTCCAATTTTGTTCCCTTGTGATCAATTATGATTTGCCATGGAACCCACAACGTATTGAACAAAGGATTGGACGTTGTCACCGGTACGGACAAAAGCACGATGTGGTGGTTATCAACTTCCTAAACAGAAAAAACGAAGCTGATAAACGAGTTTACGAGTTATTAAAAGAAAAATTTCAACTATTTGATGGCGTATTTGGCTCATCTGATGAAGTCCTTGGAAGTATCGCATCAGGTATTGATTTTGAAAAACGTATAGCAAATATTTATCAACAATGTCGTACTGAAGCTGAGATAAAAGAGACATTTGACAAACTCCAACAAGAAATGGAAGAACAGATAACAGAAACACTTCATGATACAAAAAGGAAGCTCCTCGATAACTTTGATGAAGACGTACATAAAAAACTTAAAATGAGTATGGATCAAAGTACAACATTCTTAGACAGTTACCGAAAGTGGCTTTGGAACTTGACATACACACTTCTTGACGAAAAGGGGAAATTTAATGAAGAAACAGGTACATTCGAAGTACATAATGGAAATATCGATGGGGATACCTTACTATCAGGAAAATACACCCTTCACCTTGAAGATACCAGCAGACATCATTACAGAAGTGGACATCCACTCGCAAAGCTTCTAATCAGCACTGCTAAAAAATTAGTATTGCCACCAGTGCATATCGAGTTTTATTCTACGAAAGGTCCCAAAATTGCATCACTCGAGCCATACCATAATGTAAAAGGATATTTACAAGTAACTCTTGTTAAAATGAAGACATTAGATGAATCAGACTATATAGTGTGTTCTGCAATTACAGAAGACGGCAGAGTGATCGAGTCGGACATAATAAAAAAACTCTTTTCACTTCCAGGAAGAGAAATAGAACCTGCATTGATTCAGATGCGTTCTGAGCTTGAAGCTGGTATTATAAAAGAACAAAATTGTATATTTGAAAATGTGAAAGATAAAAATAAGGTTTTTTTTGAAGATTCATATCAAAAACTTGAACGTTGGTCAGACGACTTAAAGATAAAACAAAAAGAACAAATATTGATATTAGAAAAAGATATTAAGCAACTTAAAAAAGATGCTCGATTTTCTGGTTCATTGTCTGAAAAGTTAGAGAAAAGACAACAATTGCGTAAGCTTGAAGAAAAACTTGATATTGCAGAACAAAAATATCGTCAAGATGTGAAAGTAATCGAATCAGATAAAGATAAATTATTAGACAAAATTCAAGATAAAATGCACGAACAAATAGAGCAACAAACATTATTTACTATTTCTTGGCAAATTCTATGAACCCAGTTGACGATACAAAATTAGAACCAACATCCCATGATATTTTTGAACAAAATAGAGAGAAAATCCAAGAACTGTTCCCCAGTTGTATTGTCGAAGGCAAGATAAATTTTGAGATACTAAAAAAGTTATTGGGAGACGAAGAAGCGCTATCCAAAGAAGAAAAAGAACGCTACGGATTGTATTGGCCGGGGAAAAACGACCTTATTCGACTTATTCAACAATCAAGTAACGCAACACTAGAACCAGATCGCGAACAATCGGTTAACTTTGACACATCAGAGAATATCTATATTGAAGGAGAAAACCTAGAAGTACTCAAACTTCTCCAAAGATCCTACAGCGGAAAAATAAAAATGATCTATATTGATCCGCCATACAATACAGGTAAAGATTTTGTATACCCCGATGATTTTAAGGAGCCATTGCAAAATTACTTTGCTCTAACAGGCCAGTTAGACCAGGAAGGTAAGAAGACTTCTACCAACTCCGAAACAGAAGGAAGATACCACACGAATTGGTTAAACATGATGTATCCACGATTATTTTTGGCAAGAAATTTATTGAAAGATGATGGAGTAATTTTTATTAGCATTGACGATAAAGAAGTTTCAAATTTGAGAAAAATTTGTGATGAAATTTTTGGTGAACTTAATCGTCTAGCAACATTGGTATGGGATCGCAATCATAGTGCACAAGCAGGAATATTCAAAGTGTATCATGAGTATGTTTTAGTGTATGCAAAAAACGCTGTAGAAGTATCCGTACCGAAAAGTGTGACTGATGAATTGTTTGAAGCTGGAGCTCAAAAAAGAGAATCTTCAAGGCATCCTATGCAAGAATTTACTTTTCCTATTGGAACTGAATGCCGCATAGAAGATGGTGATATAGGGAGTGAATGGGGGGATATAGAAAAAACTATCTTAATAGATGGTGAAATTAATTGTAAAGATGGAAAATTAGTTAGCCCATTAACATTGAAAGCGGCTTGGACACAATTAAACCAAATGAAAACTTACTTTTATGGTGATAGGGAAAACTTAGTAGATTCAAGAGGACAGAAAATTGTTAAATTTTACTTAAATTCAACAGGAAAACTGAAGGTAATAAAAAAAAGAGGTGTAATTACTCCCCCAACAGTTTTACCAAGCTACGGCGGACAAGGTCCTATATCAACCTCAAATGCAAATCTATTTAATCTATCGGAAGCACCATTAAATAATCCAAAAAGTGAAGATATGATTTATGACTTTCTAAGTTGGTTCGATGAAAATGACAGCATAGTGCTCGATTTTTTTTCAGGATCGGCTACTAGTGCACATGCTGTACTAAAACGAAATTCGGAAGATATGTTAAAAAGGAAGTATATCTTAGTTCAAATTCCAGAAACTACTGATGAAAATAAGGAAGCTTACAAAGCAGGCTATAAAACCATAGCCGATATTGGCCGTGAACGCATCCGTCGTGCTGCTAAAAAAATTGCAGGAGAAATCGGACCAGAAAAGACCAAACAGCTTGATCTCGGTTTCAAAGCTTTCAAACTTGTTCCTTCCAACTTCAAAACCTGGAATGGTAACCGTAAAGATTTTACTGCCGAACAGCTTCAACTCCAGGTTTCCCATATATCAGAAAAAGCTTCAGAGGAATCTATACTCTACGAAATCCTAGTAAAAGCAGGTATTCAACTAGATGTTGTAGTTACCCACAAAGATATAGAAGGTAAAAAAGTATATGTAATAGAAAGCCAGGGAATTGTTCTCTGTCTGGAAAAAACCGTAACCATGAATGTAATAAAAGGCATTGCAGAACTAAATCCATTTAGAGTAATTTGTTTGGACAATTGTTTTATCGGTAATGACCAACTAAAAACAAATGCCGTGCAGTTTTTTAAGGGAAAAAATATAGAGTTTAAAAGTGTCTAACTATGAAACTACAGTTTGATCCAGACCAGCCATTCCAGCTTGAGGCAATACAATCCATTACCGATCTTTTTGATGGGCAGACATTGAACAAATCTGAGTTCACTATTACCCATAGCCAAGAGGCATCCCCTTTGTTTAACAGCTCGTTACGAACCGAAATTGGGATACGTAACAACTTAACAATTAGTGAAGATACTATTCTTCAAAATCTCCATAAAGTACAGAAACAAAATGAAATTCCTGTTCAAACAACATTAGACCATGGTTTGAACTTTACCATAGAAATGGAAACAGGAACTGGTAAAACCTATGTGTATTTACGCACTATACTAGAACTCAATAAATTGTATGGTTTTCTAAAATTCATTATTGTTGTTCCAAGCGTTGCAATACGGGAAGGTGTCATAAAAAATCTTGAGATTACAAAAAAGCATTTTGAAAAACATTATAATAATATTGTTTACCACTCCTATACATACGATTCAAAAAACTTAGATCGAGTTGCTAGTTATGCCAAAAGTAACCAGATCGAGATCATGATTATGAACATTGATTCATTTAATAAAGATTTCTCCGAAGAAGACCGAGGCAATGTTATATTCCGCAAAAACGAAGGATTACAATGGAACAAACCAATCGAGTACATAAGTATGGCTCGCCCTATTGTGATTATCGATGAACCACAGAGTGTAGACACCGGCAAAGATTCATCTAAAAATAAAAAGGCTATTACAGCACTTAATCCCCTATTTATACTGCGATACTCTGCGACGCATAGAGAGGAATTTAACTTGGTTTACAAACTTGATCCAATAAAGTCTTTTGAACTGGGTTTAGTAAAACAAATAATGGTTGCTTCTGTAGAAGAAGAGAAAAACTTCAATGGCGCATATGTAAAGTTAGTCGCAGTTGATAATAAAAACGGTATAAAAGCCAAAATTACTATCCACGAACAAACCAACGATGGACTTCGAGAAAAAACATTGTGGGTAAAAAATGCTCAAGATTTATTTTACCTATCTGGAGAACAATTTAATTATAAAAATAATTTTATTATTGAAGATATTTCCACTGAACTTGATTTTGAGTATATACGTTTCCAGAATGGAACAACGGTACGCTTAGGTGAGACTCTAGGTGGAGAAATAGAAGAAGTAAAACGTAAAATTCAAATCAAAAATACAATTCGTGAACATCTCAACAAAGAATATCAGTTATTAGGTAAAGGCATAAAAGTCTTATCCCTATTTTTTATAGATAAAGTATTGCACTATAGAGACTACGACAATGAAGGTCATGAAATAAAGGGAAAGTTTGCTCAGTGGTTTGAAGAAGCATATAATCAAGTTATTCAAGAAGGACTATATAAAGACTTGCCAATAAAACGATTTAGTGTTGATCAACTACATAATGGCTACTTTGCTATTGATAATAAAAAGTGGGTTGATACAACTGGTAAAACAAAACGAGATACACAAATATATGATCTCATAATGAAAGAGAAAGAAAAGTTACTTTCAGAAGAAGAACCACTGCGATTCATATTTAGCCACTCAGCATTAAGAGAAGGTTGGGACAATCCAAATGTTTTTCAAATTTGCACGCTAAACTACACTCAAGGGGAAATTAAAAAGCGCCAGGAAATAGGTCGTGGATTGCGTATTGCTGTAAATAATAAGGGTGAGCGTGTGTGGGACAAATCTATCAATAGACTTGTTGTGATTGCAAACGAAAGTTATGAACTTTTTGCAAAAGCACTGCAAAATGAATACGAAGATGAAACAAAGATTAAATTCAATGTTATTAAAAAGGAAGCTTTTGCAAATATTCAACGCACACTCGGAAGTAGTGTGCGATTTTTAGGAAAAGATCAGTCAGCAGATATTTGGTATTCTCTACAAAAAAATGGGTATCTCGATACAGAAGGTCATATAACGGATAAATTTCAGCCAGAAAACATATTATTCCAACTTGAAATAGACATGAGATACAAGGATATCCAACCATCAATTGTAGATGTTTTAGTAAAAAAACAATTTAAGAGAATTATTCAAAATGCACGAGATCGAAAAAAGGCTAAACTAAATATACAGGTATATAACGATGCTGATTTCAAAACCTTATGGAATAAGATCAACAAACGAACAACATATTCTGTTAAGTTTTCTACACAAGACCTTGTACACAAGTCTGCCGAAAAAATCCGTGAAATGGAAGAAGTTGTGCCTGTTCAAATAGTTTATCGCAAAGGTGCATTTGATATAACTGAAGCCGGTGTAATAACCAATGAAGTAAAACGTCAAACAACACAGGAGGATTTTGATTTTCCCTTGCCAGATATACTTTCATATATTCAAGACCAAACAGAATTGACACGTGATACTATATGCAATATCCTAATTCAAAGTGGAAGGCTGGACGATTTTCCTAAAAATCCACAGCGATTTATGGATTTAGCTAGTCGAAATATACGAGATATTATGCATGATTTATCAATTCATGGAATTGTATATGAGCAGGTTGATGGAGACACATACAACATGAGATTGTTTGAAGAAGAAAAAGATAAAGAAATATTTGAGAATATTTCTGTAGAAAGTAATAAGTCTATTTATAATATAGTTCAATATGATTCTTCAATCGAACGAGATATTGTCATGGATATGAATAAACGTGAGGATATTAAATTATTTATAAAACTGCCAAATAAGTTTAGAATCCAAACTCCAATTGGAGATTATATACCCGACTGGGCTATCGTAAAAGGTGAAGGATCCGAAGAAAAAATCTACTTTGTACGCGAAACAAAAAGCACTACGGATCTGAATGATTTGCGTAATTCCGAAGCCGCAAAAATTCAATGTGGCAAAAAACATTTTGAGAGTTTAGGAGTAGATTACGCAGTAATCACCGGAGCAAAGGAGATTTGAACCTCGAAATAAATCCATAGACATACTTTATAGATCCTTGATTCTCTAGTGGCTGATAGCACAGCATCACTACACACTAGCTTTTAGCCTAACATGTTAAATAGTGCTTTGACAGACTTAATGTGTGATTCCCTTGAAGAAGGAAATCACTTGAGCTAAGCTCTAGTGTAAACCAGTCTCAAATATACGTAGTAAATGAATGCAATTATGTACTGGTGCGAATACGACGTCTCAAAACTACCTACTACACCAGCCAAATTATCGGAGGGTAATTCATAATTCTAAATTCATAATTCTTAATTCCTAATTAATATATAATATCCTATGCACAAAATCGGAGCGCATGTTTCAACATCTGGCGGGTATACCAACTGTTTCAAAAAAATAAAAGAAATGGGGGGAAATTGTTTTCAATGTTTCTCAAGTCCTCCTCGAGGTTGGGGAATATCTTCCCCTTCTGAAGAAACAGTTCAAGAATTTTTGAAAACAAAACAAGAATATCAAATCGATCCTATATACTTTCATGCAACGTATCTCATCAATCTTGCAGACAACGATCGAATAGGTGCAAGTTCCGTAAAAAATCTCACTGAAGAATTACAACTTGCTTCAAAATTACACGTAAAAGGAAGTATTATTCATGCTGGTTCATTCAAAGATAAAATGGAGAATCTTCACTCATTCAAAACTCATGAAAAATACTCTGTCTTACTAACCAATATTCAAAACGTTTTATCTGCAATTCCAAAAGATGTTTCTTTTATTATTGAAAATGCAGGTACTCGAAAGATCGGTCGTACTATCGATGAGATAGGCCAAATAATAAAAGATCTTCAATCACCACAGGTAAAAGTATGTCTCGACACATGTCATCTTCATGCAAGTGGATATGATCTGAGTACGACTGAAAAGTTAAATGAATTTTTGGAAAAGTTTGATGACATTGTTGGAATAAAAAACCTTGAACTTTTTCATATAAATGATAGTCGTGATACCTTTGATTCTTTTCGTGATCGACATGACAATCTCGGCAAAGGATTGATAGGATTAAGTGTATTTGAAAACGTAATCAATCATAAGCAACTTCAACATATACCATTTATTCTCGAAGTTCCCGGAATGGCTGGAGAAGGCCCTGATAAAGAGAATATAGATATATTAAAAGGACTTATTACTAATGTGAATTCGAAATAACAGATTTATAATCTTAACTTTTGGAACAGGTGGCAGAGATGGAAGGTATCTGATTTTTCCGAAGAATTTAGTTCCAAAAAAAATAGGAAGGAATCTTCACCAGAATCTGAAGCAATGCGCATAAAATTAAGTACGCATGTTGAATTCACGTTAGGTATGTATTGATCACCTCGATAGATGCTAAAAACTCATGTACCTCAAGGTAAACAAGCTCATGTTGAACGATTATATCAGCGAATAAGTAAACATGTATAAAGTGATGATGAATGATATAATATGATATGGCAATATTACAAGTCGCACAACTAGGCAACCCCATTCTTCATAAAAAAGCAATTCCCGTTCCCCTTGAATCAATCAAATCACCAGAAATACAACAACTTATCGATGATATGATCGAAACACTCAAAGAAGAAGACGGAGTTGGTCTTGCTTCACCTCAAGTATTTGCAAATAAACAGATTTTTATCATGAAATGTAATGCACAAAGAAAAGGTAGAGGAATTCGAATACCATTAACAGTGGTAATAAATCCAAAACTACTCTCAAAATCAACAGATCAGGAACTTGATTGGGAGGGTTGTTTATCAATAAGCGGAGGAACTATACGTGGTATCGTACCTCGTGCAAGTGAGATTGAATTTGAAGCATATGATCGAAATGGAGAAAAATTTATTATGAAAGCATCTTCATTTAAGGCTAGAATTATCCAACATGAATGGGATCATTTGAATGGAATTATTTTTTTTGAGCGAATGAGAGCTATTGATTTGAAACATCTTACAACCATAAAAAACTGGGTACAGTTTTATCGAACAAAATGGAACGGCCCTCGTAAACTTTCAAAGTCAAAAAAGACAGATAGAATGTAATATAATACGTGTATGCACATCCCACCTTTAGTACAAGAATTCATGAGTACCATAAAAAAAGTTGGTTTTGAAGTTTATATTGTTGGAGGAGCTGTACGAGCACTTTTACTCAACAAAGAAACTGATAATTGGGACTTCACAACAAACGCAAAACCTGATGATATTTTGCAAATTTTTCCAGATGCATTTTACCATAATACGTATGGTACTGTAACTGTACCAATAGATAATCCTCCAGAGCTAAAACCTCTCTTAATGGAAATAACTCCATTTCGTAAAGAAGCAGTTTATCAAGATAATCGTAGACCTTCCCAAGTTGAATGGACACAAGATCTCAAAGAAGATCTTTCTCGACGTGATTTTACAATCAATGCAATGGCAACTCAGGGAACAGATATTATCGATCCTTTTGAAGGTTTGGCAGATTGGAAGAATAAAATTGTACGTGCTGTTGGCGATCCTGATAAACGTTTTAAGGAAGATGCACTTCGACTATTACGAGCAGTGCGATTTGCATGTCAACTTGGTTTTTTGATTGAAGAAAAAACATTTGAAGCGATACAAATAAATTCTCAACTGATACAACATATTTCGTGGGAACGAATTAGAGATGAATTTCTCAAAATCGTATCTACAGATCATCCATCAGAAGGAGTTTTATTATTAAAAAATACTGGATTGTTGCAATTCATTCTCCCTGAATTACAGATATGTTTTTCTGTCGATCAAAAGAGTCCCCAACGTCATCATATTTATGATGTTGGTACACATCTCATTAACTCATTAAAATATTGTCCCTCTAACGATCCAATTACACGATTTGCAACCCTCATACATGATATTGGAAAAGAAAAAACATATCGCAAAGATGAAAAAACGCAGATCATCACGTTTTATAATCATGAAGTTGTTGGTGAAAAATTGACTAAAGAAATCGCACGTCGTTTTAGACTTTCGAATAAACAATCAGAAAAATTGATACGTCTAGTTGGCAAACATCAATTTACTGTAACGGAAGAATTAACTGATAATGCGTTGCGACGATTTATACGAGAAGTTGGGAAAGAGTATTTACAAGATATGCTTGATTTACGAACAGCAGATAGACTCGGATCGGGATCTAAGGAAACATCATGGAGAACTGAACTTTTCAAAAAGCGACTTGAAGAAGTACAACATGAACCTTTTGCTGTCAAAGATCTAAAAATAAATGGAAAAGATGTGATGGAAGTTTTACAGATTCCTCCTAGTCCAAAAGTTGGAGAAGTTCTGGAAACACTTTTTAATAAGGTTGTTGAAAAAGTAGTAGAAAATGAACGAGAAATTCTATTGAAAGAATTATTACAATATAAAATCTAAGCCTACAGCACTTTATTCCAATTCATCATTCGTTCATCCTGAATGAGAGTAGATTCGCCATGTCCTGAAAATAATTCATATTCATCTCCATACGACATAATTTTCTCAACTGATTTTTTAAGATCCTTTTTATCACTATATGAAAAATCATATCGTCCAACAGCTTGTTTAAAAATGGTATCTCCAGAAAAAATAACTTTTTCATCTTCACTCACAATACAACAACTTCCCGGAGAATGTCCCGGAGTTTCAATCACATCAAAAGTAAATGAACTAATAGATAACTTTCCTGCTTTTAATGGATTATATAAATGGGGTTGGACGACTCCCGGATCAAATCCTAAAAAATATTTTGCAGTTTGATTCACGCGCTTTGCAAGAAAGTCATCATTTGGATGCAAATATAAAGGTAGTAATGGATATGACAGCTGAATTTCACCAACTGCCATAATATGATCAAAGTGTCCATGAGTCGCAATCATACCTACTAATTTTAGATTTTGAGTTATGATTTTTTCTAATAAAAAATCTGCCGAGTCAGCAGGATCAATCAAGACACATTCATCTCCATTTACAAGAAAATAACAATTTGCCTGCATCTGTCCAAGAGTATATTGAAATATTTTCATAATTATGAGTTCTTTTTTTCACCAGTTTGTCCCTGACCTTCTGTCATAGCAAGAAGTTTGCCAAATTCTTTTAAGAATCGTTTAGCATGTTCACGAGACATACCAATTCGGGAAACAACTCGCAATTGATTTGTTGGTCCAAGATTTTGAGTGATATCAAGGACAACTCCATTTTCATTTACATTCATAAACACATTATCTGTATACAAAATAGGGGTCGTATCCAAATTGATACTTATCTGCATCTCATTTTGATCTTTTTTATTATTATCATCTATCATATTTTTACCTTAACTGGTAACTATACTATTATTTTATATATTTTTCTATTATACGTTGTACAGAATCCAAAGTCGCATCAACTTGAATGATCTCATTCCTCATCATCGGATGAATACCTTCCAACATATTTTGATGATACATATTTGTTGTATCAGGATCCTTTAATACATGTGCTGTCAAATAACCTGCCACAGTTTCATTAGATTTTATTATACCTTTTTCAATAAGTTTTTTTATACCAGCAACAGTAGTAGCCGATCCGGGTTCACAGCCAATTCCAACACGATCCACAATCGCTTTTGCATTTAATAATTCTTCATCAGCAACCTCTTCTACAATACCATTTGATTCATGAATTACCCTTACTGCTTTTGTATGACTTACCGGAGCTCCAATATTGATTGCACTCGCAATAGTTGACGCTTTAACACTGATTTTGTCTTTAAATCCATTCGTATAACTTTGAAAAAATGGATTTGCTCCATGTGCTTGTATCACTGCTATACGAGGAATTTTTTTGATAAATCCAAGCTCTTTAAGTTCTAGTAATGCCTTGCCTGCTGCTGATGTATTACCTAAATTTCCTCCGGGTAATACTAACCAATCTGGTACTTCCCAATCGAGTTGTTGCAATAATTCATATGTTATCGATTTTTGACCTTCTATGCGAAAAGGATTTATAGAATTTAATAGATAAATTCCCATCTTTTCTGCTATTTCTTGTACAAGTTTCATTGCTACATCAAAGTCTCCTTTGACTTGTAATGTTGTTGCGCCATATGCAATTGTTTGAGATAACTTACTCATAGAAATTTTTCCATCAGGGATAAAAACAAATCCCGGAATACCTGCTTGAGACGCATACGAAGCAAGCGATGCTGACGTATTCCCAGTTGAAGCACATGCAACCGCCTTTGCACCAATTACTTTTGCCTGCGTCATTCCACATGTCATTCCTCTATCCTTAAAACTTCCTGTTGGATTTTCTCCTTCGTGCTTAAGAAATAGTCGTTCAACACCTACATATTCTCCTATCTTTTTATAACCTTGCTCACTCTCCGTTCCAACAAAGTAGAGGTTTGTATTTCCTTCAGGTTTTGACACAATATATTTTTTTTCTACTGGAAGTATCAATTCATGGTATCGCCACACACCACTATTATATGGAAACTCATATGATCCTTGTCTATCCTTCAAAACCTTTTTTGTAACTTGCTTTTTTATTTCTTCCCAATCATTTCGTTGTACCTCAAGAATTTCTCCACATTCACATCGATATCTAATTTCTTCAACAGAATAAAGTGCTTTACATGCGACACATACAAGTTGCATTGATGACATATAAAATTAAAAATAATAATATTTAATATCCAACAGAAACATTTTGCTCTGCATACAAATACATTAGTAACTCACTTGTGGTAAATTGAGCATTGTGTAATTGATGATATGATATAACAGTTTCTGCATATTTTAAGTATTGTTTACAACGATAATTTAAAAGTAAAGGATAACATCGTGATAGCGCATCTTTTGATTCTTCTTCATTAAAGGGTACAAAACTCTCTCCCCATATCACTGGCTTTGGTTCTTTTATAAATAATTCAAACATTATTTTTTTTACAGATTCTGGTGTTTCCAAATATACCAAGTAAACATTTTGCTTCAACTCTTTAATAATTTGAGAATCAAGATATATCAAACTTCCCGTTGTATCGATAATGATATCATCATTTTTTCGACTATTCTTTATTAGAAATAACACATCTCTCATAGATTCTTCTTCGAGTTCCAAATAACGTTTACTATTTTTCTCATATCTACGTTCATATGGATATCCCATCCATTTGGCAAGATCATGTATACCTTTATATCCTTCTCTTTTTAATTCAGTATCTAATTTTTGTTCAATCAAATCATCTATTGAATATCGAACAAATCCAATTTTTTCAAACTTGGTAGCCCAAAACGTTTTTCCTGCTCCAGACATCCCAATAAAAGCTAATTTCATATAAATTTTTAATAACTTTTAACTCAAAAAAAACTTCGCTTATTAGGCGAAGTTTTTTTTGCTACTATACACGTACTTCACCTATAAAGGTGTAATAATGGTAGTAGTTGTAATGGTGACCGATTTTATTTTCATACTATAATAGTATTAGTTTAATATATAAAAGTCAAATATATTCCAAGCTCAATTTATCTTTTTCGAAACTTTTCAGAGATGATATATAAAACAGGTGTTGCAACAAAAGGAGAAGAATATGTTCCTGTTAATGTACCCACCAATAAAGTTGCTGCAAAAAAACGAATCGATGATCCTCCTAATAGTGTCAATGCCATCAACATAAATACGATCGTCATAGAATTATTTAATGATCGGACAATATTTTCCGAAAGTGCTCGATCAAGATACGTGCCCATATCTCCTTGACCACGTGTACGTTTATATTCACGGACCTTATCAAAGATAATAATGGTATCATGTACTGAAAATGACATCGTTGTAAGCAAAGCTGTAACAAATAAAGTGTCTACCTCAGCACCCCAAAAACGTGAAAAAAGAGAATAAATTCCTATCACAACAAAAATATCATGTACTAAAGCCACAATAGCTGCACTCGCAAAAGCAAAACTCTTAAACGTAAAGGCTAAATATAATAAAATTCCTGCAATCGCAATAAGAGATGCTATACCTGTTTTAATCATTGTTTCTCTTCCCAATACAGGACCAACTGTCTCAATTCTTAAAATTTGAACTTTTATTGAAAGATCCTTTTCTAGTCTAGTTCTAAACAATTGTTCAACTTTATCATCAACAGGTTTAGCTCGTATACTAAGTACATCTTTATTTATTTTTGCACTTATCCCTTCGATCTTCAAATCTGTAGCAATTTTTGAAACTTTATCTAACGATATTGATTGAGAAAGTTTATATTCCAAATTTGTTCCACCAGTAAAATCTATTGAGAATTTCAGACCTCCTGTGATAACGGATATGAGTCCAATTCCAATAACAATTGCTGAAAACGTAAAATAGATTATTCTATACCTTATAAACTGTATCATAATAATTTAATTTCTCTTTTGACGATAAAAAATACGTAATAACTGACGTGTAATCGTAATCCCAGTAAATAAACTAGTAAGAACACCTATTGCTAAAGTAAGTGCGAATCCTCGTATCAATCCAAACGTTGGTAAAAAATCCCAACTAAGTGGATTGTATAAAATAAATGCAACAATCAACGTAGTTATATTTGCATCCTTGATGGCATCAATCGCACGACCAAATCCCAAACGAATTGCAACATCTCTATCTCGACCTTTTCTCGTTTCTTCTTTTATACGCTCAAATATTAAAATATTTGAATCAACCGCCATGCCTATTGATAGTAAAAATCCTGCAATACCAGATAATGTAAGTACAACAGGAATTACTCTAAATATTGCAAATGAAATTATTCCATATATTATCAATGCAAAGCTAGATATTACCCCAAGACGTCCATAAAACATTATCATAAAAAACATCACCATCAACAGTCCAAATACGCCTGCCCAAATACTTTTTTGAATTTCTATAGAACCTAGAGAAGGTCCAACTGTTCGTTGTTCTACTAATCTGATTGGAACTGGGAGTGCGCCTGAATTGATAGCAATTGCAAGTTGCTTAGCCTGATCTAATGTAAAATCTCCACTGATCACAGCATCTCCTCCTGAAATAACACTCTGAACGATAGGTGCAGAAATTGGATAAAAATCTAAAAATATTCCAACTGGTTTTCCTAAATTTTTTCTCGTAACATTCTCAAATAATTTTGCACCAACATCATTAAATCTAAGTTGTACTTGAGGACGACCTCCTTGTTGATCAAAAACTACTGTTGCCCGTTTCACATCTTTTCCTGTCAAACCAGTATCTTGAGTAAGCCTCATAATTAAAGGGGTATTTGTAGCCACATTTGCACTATCCGTTCCTTCTTCCTTAAAACTCAGCTGTGCTGTTTGACCAATTAAACTTACTGCATCAGAAACGTTAGATGTTCCCGGAATATCTACCGTGATTCTATGTTTATTTCCTGTTTTTATTGTTTGAACAAGAGGTTCAGAAACACCAAACATATTTACTCTGCGCTCTACTATATCACGTACAGAATTAAGTGCTTCTGCGATATCCTCTGATTTAAGTTTCGAGGTATCAGCTTCAAACGTGAGACTACTACCTCCTTGCAGATCCAATCCTAATTTAGTCTTAAAATCACGCCTAATTTCTTTACCAAAAAACGTAGTATTTATAGCTGGAGGATTTATCACAAAATTAATCTTTGTTGTGCCAACATTAAATTTTACTGGGACATTTTCAGGCAATGCCAAAAAAATGACAACAAACGAAAGCAATGTTACTAAAGTGTATTGTAATATTTTCATTTTAAAAGTTCTTCCTCTGATCCAACTATCATAATTTTTGGTTGCTTGAGAAACCGCCAGATGAAAGGATCATTGTTTTTTTTTCGAAATGCAAATTCTTCATCAGACATGACAGTGTAATTGACTTCTCTTCCAAAATCAACCTCAGCTTGATTTACAATAGGCGCAATCTCAGGAACAACAATTGCTCCGACAAGCAATAAATATATTTCATCTTCCTTTACCAATATTTTTTTAACATATTTTGTAGACAATACAATAAACTTCACTTTTCCAATTTTTGGCAAAGCTTTAAAAATACTGTTAGCAAGTTCGGTTTGTTTTGCAAAAATTCTCAAAAAATCATCATAAAATACATACGATTTATTTAACGTATAAAACACCTTATTTAAGCGTCTTTCTTTAAGCAGAACCTTTCCTTCAATCATGATATCAAGTTCGCGTTTAACAGCATTTACTTCTTGTTTCACCTCGCGAACAACATGACGAAGATAATAACTTTCATTTGGATGATGAAAGAATAATTCTAGAATTTTTCTTCTCGCTTTCGATGTAATTATATGTTCAAGCATAGTTAATAAGTGATCTTATTTTCTGTTGGTAATATCGCAATATACACCCGTCCACGCACCATTGCAACTTCCTTGCCCTTATCATCTGTATAAATTGTTCGATCTGTTGGACTTTTTTTACTCCAACTACCTTTTACAGCAGTCCCATTTTGAAAAATATACGCATCTCCTGTTCCAATAATATCATATAGCAAATGTTGACCTGCATCGTAATTATCATTTGCGACAGATTCATCAGCCATCATCAAAATTACATTTTTTGTATCTAATTGTTTCCCTGTATTTTTATCAAGATGTGCTTTTCCACCAGTTGTGCGTTTATAGGAATTGGTTGAGCTATCATAATCCCACTGTACATTGAAATCAGATGCTAACGACTTCCAAAATTCATAATTAATTTTCTTCACACTTCCTTTAGTATTACTTGCTGAATCATCTTGAAACTTCCACTTTTTAAATGTAGCATCCCATTGTTTTCCATCTGCATCAAGATTTGTGAGCTCTCGTTTATCCTTCGCAAATGTCCATAATTTTTGTGTAGAAGTATACATAGTATGCTCTGTATCGACATCCGTACCATCTGCCTTTTTCAGACGAGAATAATCACGATAAAACACAGGGAATGGAACTGCAAACTGATTGAGATTATTATATCCTGCCCATCCAAGCTTACTCAATTCACCGAGCGCATCTGCTTTTGCTCCATTTCCACAACCCGAACCAGTTTCTTGATTGCAATTTGCAGCGCCAACATGAGCATACAAAGGATATTCGCCGTATTCTTGAGTCATCCGAATAAAATATATACGTGCTGATCGCACAGGGCCTACAAATGGAGCATCTTGACAATAAAATACTGACATAAATCGAGAAATACCGCCTTCAGCAACTGCTTCATACAACACATCTGTTGATGTAAGACCTGATTGAGGTCGTGCATCTTTGGTATTTTCTATCATCACAACTAACGGTCTTCTCACAGCCCACTTTGATTGTTGTTTTTTTGAATACATAGCTCCATTGAGAGGACATTCCTCTGTCTTTGGTTCAGTATCTGTAGCTTCAGGAGTGCTACTTTTACCATTTGGCGGTTGATATTCTGTAGTTGGTTTTGAAAATTGTAAAGAACTGCTTTTCGAAGAAAAATATGCAAACGATCCACCTGCAGAGACTATAAATGCAACAAAAGCCACAATAAATGTTATTTTTTTAGACATACGTATCAGAAAATAATTAATATATTAGAACTGATTCATTCTCATTTTCGTTATTAATGATAACAAAGAATAGATCAATCATCAAACTAAGAATCAATAATTCATGGACTCTCTTTATATAGACCTTTACAATTACACTCCTTTATGATTCAATATAGCATAATTTGATTTTATCGTATGCCATACCAAACTAGAAAACAAAAAGAGAGAGCATCTTTGCACAAAATTAACAGACTTAACCTTTCATGGGAAAATGATCAAGTACCAAAAAAAGAAGTAACTAAAGTTAATCCCTCATCAGCTCCTGAAATAAATAATGTAAAGATGAGTCAAAGTATCGGAAAATACATGATCTTAGATCTTACAAAGAGTCTTACATTAATCGTAATTATCTTTTCTATCCAAATTGGGATATATGTAGCTATCCAATCTAACCTCATTCCTTCGTGGATTCCTGTTCCTCGATAGGATCAGATGTTCTCTTGTCCAATAATAATGGAAAGGATGTTAATTCCGTATATCCCGGACTAACTCCATCAGTATTTCTCTCAAATAAAAATATTTCGTTTACAGGAAATTGGGCCTCGAAACTTGAGTTTTCAAATACTCTTTTCATGGCTAAATATTGCTGTTTAGATGGTATTTTATACTTTGCAATCTCAATATGGGGAACAAAGTCATAAGCAGAGTTTATTCCAAATGCTAGTCGAATTCTTCTTACTAATTGAGTTAATTTGCGCTCACGTTGAAAGTTTATATAGATAGAAATATTACTTTTTATAAACATATCAGCACTCCGAGTAAATAACTCAAACTCGGATTCTTCAAAAATAGCATCATAAATTTTTTTCTTTATTGCCTCTACATCCTCTGTATCTATTACACCAAAGGTGTGCAGGATCATTTGATATCTTTCTGGTTTGACCCAATTAAAATATCTATACTCATTTTTCCATTCTTGCAATTGCTTTGAAAGCGCGAGAATTGCCTGTTCAGGTATTTTTATTGCCAAATAAACTTTCATATTATGTACTTCCTTCAAGAATTTGTGATGTTGAAAATGTTGATAAAAGTTTGCTCACTACTAACACTGTTGATCCAATTTTCTCTGCTTGTTTCCTTTTTTTGTCAATATTATAATCTCCCTCTGTTACTGCAATCACATCTGGACATATCTCAGAAACAAGCGTATAGTATTGACCATCATCTTGAAAAAACGGCAATAACAAAACAATATCCACACATTCTAAACTCGCGAGTATTGAAGCTCGCTGAATCTGAGTATGAATAGGCTTTCTTTTCTTCCTATTGATGATAAATTTATCAGATTCCAATGCTACTAAAAGAACAGCTCCAGATTTTTTTGCATTTGATAAAAATTGTAAATGTCCGTAATGAAATATATCAAAACATCCTCCAACTAAGACCTTTTTTTGGTCTCGCAATCCTGCTAAACACTTACTAAGATCATCAAGAGGTATAATTTTATCATCGCGTAATAAGGCGTCGGAAAGCATTTGCTAATTATACCATTTATATACATGTATATGAGATATAATAAAATCACAATCATTATTCCTGAATATACATATTACTTATGAGACTCATAGTAGAAGAAGACAACTCAAAACCAAAATTACTCATCATCTATCACAATCATCGCGATCTAGCAATAATAATAAAAGATTATTTTAAAGATTTTAATTATGAAATTCATCTAGTAGCTCATTTTCCTGAAAATTCTTCTTCATATGATCTTTTTTATTATGTAAATCCAACAGAAACAAATATACAATATCTATTACATCACGTTTCTAAATTATGTATTCTCATATTCACAGCAAAGAGAGAACATGCTGAAAAACTAGCAACCAAACTCACAACCCATAAATCATTTAAAATAGTCCATCTTCAACCTCAATCAACATATCTGAAAGAGGATATTGAAAAAATATATTGGTTTAGTCTTTCTCAACAATCTCATAATTTCCTTTCAATACACCGAGAAAGCATCATCCCAAATACACCATTACCTCAAGCTCCAAATATTGCATCGTCCTATCGATGGAAATTTCAAATTCAACACTACCTGCGCTTGAGACACATCCCAATTATTATCGTGATTATTATTTTTTTATTACATTTTGCCTTTTTTATTCCTCTTGGAATAGCGAGTTATTACAACTATCAATCACTCCAACGCCTAAGAAATAGTGATTTTAAAAATTCATTGTCTATTTCTCAATTAGCTTATTCTTATCTCAAAATGAGTCGTACCTTTTACGCAATTATTAGACCTACATTTCTCCTCTTTTCACAAGCTCAATTTCCAGATGATATACATCAACTTAACGAAACATCAAATATTCTGGTTAATAAAATATCATTGTCTCAAAATCATAGCACCGAGCTCATCAAATTGATAGAAAAAAGAGGTAAATCAACTGGTGAAGTTTCACGCATAAACGAACTAATTGAACTACTAAAAAATGATATCGATCAAATGGATACACTTTTTCTTCAACTAAAAGATAAATTACCCGGCTTTATACCCGGGAAACAAAAAATCCAGCTAGAACTAACAAATGGAGCTAAGATTATCGAAACCGCTCAAAAATTAGTACCCCTCATACCAACTATTCTCGCAAATAAAAGTAACAAAAAATATTTATTGCTATTTGCTAATAATATGGAATTACGCCCGGGTGGAGGATTCATTGGATCATTTGGAATGCTGGATATACGTAATTATGAAATATCAAATTTTCAAATTTATGATGTCTACGATGCAGATGGTCAATTGACAGCACACATAGAACCTCCGGATCCTATACGACAATACCTCAGTCAACCAAATTGGTACCTACGTGATTCTGCATTTTCACCTGATTTTAGAAATAACTTTCAACAAGCTCAACTTTTTATCGATAAGACACTAAATCTTGGAGAATTTGATGGAGGCATACTGTTAACAACAACATCCATCCAATATCTGTTGGGATCGGTAGGTACTATATATCTTCCTGACTTTAATGAAAAAGTAAATAAAGATAATTTTTACATGAAAACTCAAACATATGCAGAAAAGGATTTTTTTCCGGGCTCTATTCGCAAAAAAAGTTTTTTGTCTTCAATAGCCAACCAATTATTACTTGCTCTAGAAAATAAACCTTCTCTTGATACATTTTTGTCAATCAAACGGGGCCTTGATGAAAAACAGATCGTTACTTATTTTAAAGATCCAAACGTATATTCTACGATGGAACATCTGTATTGGACTGGCCCAGTAGTAAAACAAAACTGTGCTATTGAATCATCAAACTGCGCTGTTGACTATATCTACCCTATTGATGCCAATCTAGGAGTAAACAAAGCAAACTTTTTTATTTCAAAATTAATTCAACAAAAAGTAAATATTAATACAGATGGCTTCATAGAAAGCAAACTCACCCTCACATACTCTAATAGCTCGTACAATGATGTGTTTCCCGGAGGGACTTACAATAACTATCTTCAAATTATGCTGCCTTTAAATGTCAAAATTAGAGAGATTACCGTTGATTCCATTCCAGTTGATGCTTATCAAACTTCAATCGTACTAGAGAATGAGATTATTGGATTTATGACATACATAAAACCGGGGACAACTCAATATATAGCCATATCTTATGAATTAAATCAACCAGTAAAAAGAGGGCGCGGAGTATATCAGCTTATCATACAAAAACAAGTGGGAACGCCCAATTCGGATGTTAATTTATCAATTACATATCCTGATAATATGTATATAGTAAATAAGAATTTTTCGCCTCTTGTAAAGGATCGCACAATCAGCTATAATACAAACTTGGTAACGGATAAAGTATTTTTTATAGAATTTTACCGCGAATAATATGGAAACAAAAAATCATCAGGAAAAACATATTCTCGAAGCTCAAGCAAGAGAAACTCTTGGAAAAGGTGTGCGAAGTATACGTAAAGGTGGTATAGTGCCTTCTAATCTATTTGGAGCAGGATTTATATCTCGTTCTATTTCAGTTTCTATGCATGCATTTGAACAGATTTATAAAATGGCCCATGAAACAGGAATTGTATATATCAAAGTAGGCACAGAAGAATTTCCTACCCTTATCTCAAAAATTCAATATCATCCTCTCACAGATAAGATTCTTCACGTTGATTTTAGAAAAATTGATTTAAAAAAGAAAATTGAAACCACGGTTCCCGTAAAAATAGTGGGCGAATCAATAGCTGTCAATCAACTTGGTGGTATATTATTATCACAAACACACGAACTATTAATCGAGGCTCTTCCTGCTGATATTCCTGAATTCATAGAGGTAGACATCTCTGGATTAAAGGAAGTTGGAGCAGAATATAAAGTTACTGATCTTCCAAAGTTCTCTACATATGAAATTAAAGAGGAAGACAAAGTTATCGTGTCTATCACGGCTCACAAAGAACAAAGTATTGAAGCTCAAACAGCTTCAGTTGCTCCTGAAGTTATCACTGAAAAACCTACTGAAGATTCGACCGGAGATACTGAAGGTTCAAAAGAATAATTCAAACTCAATATTCTCAAATCGAAATTTTGAAATAATAAATCATGCAAGGTGTTTTGTTTGCTTAAATTCCAACGCCTGATTCATTACTTAATTCCTACTCCCTGCTCACTATTCCTTACTCACTACTCGCTATTACCTACTTCCCATTTTTCTTAGGTTTGATTTTACCTGTATATGTGATAAAATGTATCGATATGGCAATCACTAAAACAGAATTTTCATTAGCACTCAATCAGGTGGCAACAGAACGTGGGATCTCTCCAGATGATGTAATTCAATCTATGGAGGCCGCTATTCTTGCTGCTTATAAGAAAGAACACGCTGATATATTTGTCGAAGAAACAACAGTACAAGTAGATCGTAATACAGGAGAAACAAAGATAATACTAAATGAAAAAGATATTACTCCTCCGGGATTTGGACGTATCGCAGCTCAGACTGCGCGCCAAGTAATTCTTCAAAAAATTAGAGAAGCTGAAAAAAAGACTGTTATATCTCACTATAAAGAGCAAATTGGAACTTTAATCAAAGGTAGGATAATTAGATATGACGGATTAAATGCATTTGTAGACATTGGCAAATCAGAAGGTGTTCTTCCAAAAGATGAACAAATAAAAAATGAAAAATATACGGTAAATGAAGCTTTTACATTTTATCTAAAAGAGATATCTGAAGATAAATTTGGACACTCACATATTGTATTATCAAGATCAAATCCACAATTTATAGCTGAACTATTTAAACGAGAAGTTCCTGAAATAGCAAGTAAAACAGTAGAGATAAAAAAGATAGTGCGTGATCCGGGTGAACGAGCAAAAATTGCAGTATTTACCTCTCAAGGGGGAGTTGATCCTGTAGGAGCATGTGTGGGACAAAGAGGAGTTCGTGTACAGGTCGTTACTGAAGAACTTGGAGGTTTAGAGAAAATTGATATCATTCAATGGAATAGTGATCCTAAAATATTTCTAACATCTGCTTTATCACCTGCAAAGATTATATCAGTAGAAATTGATGAAAAAATAAGAAAAGCACGAGTTACCGTTGATGAAAAACAAGCCCCACTCGCGATTGGAAAAAGTGGCATTAATGTAAATCTTGCATCACGTCTGGCAGAATATGATATAGATATAGTCCAGACAGCTCCAGAACCTACAGAAGTGAAAACAGACACTACACAAAATAATTTGGATGAAACACCTCCGCAAACATAATGAATGCGTGTGGAAAGAAGTGGGTGTTGTTCTAACATTAATTTTTTTATTACTCGTATGAAATCGCGTTCGCCTGTTGTAGCTATTTTAGGTCATGTAGATCACGGTAAAACATCATTACTTGATTATATTAGAAAAAGTCGATTAGCAAATAAAGAATTTGGTGGAATTACTCAGCGTATTGGAGCATATGAAATAGACACACTAATAAAAGGATACTCAACAAGTAAAATCACCTTTATAGATACCCCAGGGCATGAAGCTTTCTCACAATTACGTGCACGGGGTGCTCAAGTTGCAGATATAGCTCTTCTTATCATAGACGCAAAAGATTCATTAATGCCTCAAACAATTGAATCTATTTCACATATCAAACAAGCAAAAATTCCATTTATAGTGGTATTAAATAAAATTGATCTTCCTGATGCAAATCCTAATAAAGTTATGAATGACCTGCTCAAACATGATGTACAAACTGAGGAAAAAGGTGGTACGACTCCCCTTTTGAAAGTATCTGCGCTTAAAGGAACAGGAGTGCATGAATTGCTGGAAAGTATATTATTGATCTCTGCAGAAGCAAATCTCACCTATGAAGAATCAGCACCTCTTGAAGCATATGTTATAGAAACAAAAAAAGATAAGCGAGGTATAGTAGCTTCAATAATCATCAAAAATAGTATCTTGAAGATTACCGATGTCGTTTACGCAGAAGGAAAAAAAGCCAAAATCAGGGGCATGATTAATGATCTTGGAAAATTTATTCAAGATGTTAGTCCTTCAACACCATTTGAACTACTTGGTTTTGAAGAGCTTCCAGATGTCGGGAGTCAACTAACACGAGAAGCAGTAGAAAAAGTTGTACTTCCGCTACAACCTATAACAAAAGTTGATTTACGAGCTTTACTAAAAGCAAGCACAGAAATACCTGATAAGAAATTATCTCTTATAGTAAAAACTGATAGTCAAGGATCTCATGAGGCGATTGTTACAACATTGAAAAAAATTCAAGGAATAGATATAGTATTATCTGCGGTTGGCGATGTACATAGATCTGACATTTTTCTTGCCAAAACAGCCAATGCCATTGTGATAGGATTTTCTGTTTCGATCGATAATGAGGTTCGTGAACTTGCAAAACAAGAAAAAGTAATTATCAAGACATATAACATCATATACGAGCTCCTAGAGGAGCTGACAGAAGTCTCCGCTCTCATGCACGAAAAAGAAGAGAAAGAAAAAAACCTTGTAGGCGAAGCAAAAATACAAGCTACATTCACAATAGAGGGTGAAAAGATTTTTGGAGTCAAAATTACTAAAGGTAAAATTCATGTTGATACTGAAGTTGAGATACATAGAAATAATAATCTTATAGGAAAAGTGCAATTATCATCATTAAAACAACGCGCTAAGATCGTACAAGAAGTTAAAAAGGATCAGGAAGCAGGTATGGTATTTAGTGGAGCACTTGACATTCGGGTAGGTGATGTGGTAAAATGCATCTTATAGTATGAACCCAAACGATCAATTACTTCCAAAAATAGGTGATATAATAACTAAAGGAAATTCAGGTATAATAATTTTACCTGTAAATCCTACAGTTGATGCAATAGCAGGCGCTACATCACTTTATCTTGCTCTCAACAAAATCAATAAAGGAGTAACACTAGTTTGTGCTCAAAACCCACAAAGTGATATGGTTGGAGCAGATAAGATTCAAAATTCATTTGCATCTGGTGGAGACAATCTTGTTATCTCATTTCCTTATGCTGAAGGTTCTATTGATAAAGTAGATTATAGTATTAGTGGAAATTTTTTTAACTTGATTATTTCTCCCAGACAAGGACAACCAAAACTAGATCCAAGTAAAGTGAGTTATTCATACACAGGAGGAAACGCTGATTTTATCATCACTATTGATGCGCCAAATCTTAATAGTTTAGGTCAGATTTATACTGAAAATCAAAATGAATTTGCGGGGAAAAATATTATTAATATTGATCGTCATTTAATAAATGATAATTTTGGAACGGTAAATTTGGTCAATAAAACAAGTTCATCAACATCAGAAATCGTGTTGAATGTGATCCAACATCTTCGAATCGAAATTGATAAAGATATGGCATCAAATATTTATGCAGGAGTATCTGTTGCAACTAATAATTTTACTTCATATTCTGTCAATGCAACAACATTTGAATCTGCAGCAACATTACTAAAGGCAGGAGCTATCAAACGACCTACTTCACGTCCGGGAGGAGCCGGTTTTCCACAACCTCTAGCACCTAGTTATCCTCCATTAAATCAAGGTATTGGTAGCGGAATGATGCAACCACAAATGCCTCCAAGACGTCCCCCAATGCAACAACCAATGCAACAAACACAACCGATGATGCAACAACAGCAATATCAACCTATTCAACAACCTCCTATTTCATATCCACAACCATTAACTCAACCACAACAAAATAGTTTTGATCAACAACGCGCTATTGAAGATATTGAGATTCATCAAGGTCCTCCAGAAGCACCACAACAAACTCCACAAGACTGGTTAAAACCAAAGATCTTCAAAGGTAGTGGATTGATATAATAATATAGCTTGTAGCTGGTAGATTGTTAGCTAAATAGTAGTGCTTTACACAATATATCAAGATAGTTGCTAAAAATTCTTAACTCTACTTTATTATTGCCCTCATTTATAATTGATAGCTTCTTTTTTGTTCGTCACTCTGGTTTATTTACACCCTGTAGGTGTCCAGAGTCTTCAGATTTTTCGCATGTCCCACTTAGCCTGCTAAAGCGTGATAAACAGGAGTCGCAATGTTCCCTAAAAGACGAAATCACGACGTAAAATGTCGTGGAATTACACCCTAATTTGACTAACTATCCGATACATTTGAAAATAATATTCCCTCTTTATAAGAATTTAGTGCATCATTGATATATCCTAATATATTTTGAGGTAATTCATCCATCAAACACCACTCTGTAAGATCACATTTATCCAATTCTCTATTGTGCGGTTGTCCATCCCATTTTGAAATAACAAAGAAAAAATCTATATATATTGATTCTGTACTTTTTCTCTTCATTACATGTGCCAAATGTAAATCGTTTTCATTTACATCGATTCCAGTTTCTTCTTTTAGTTCTCGCACCATTGCTTGAGTAATACTCTCATCAGCTTCTACATGCCCTGCAGGAACGCTAAAATTTCCATCTGCAAATCCAGTGTTATATCGTCTCATCAAGAATACATTCTTGTCTTTCATTAAAAATCCATAGACAGCCACCCTCGCACTCATACGTATATTTTTCATACCATCATTTTATCAAAAAGCCATCAACATTGTCAAACCGAAATGAAAATGTCATACATCAAACTATATCAAAACTAAATAAT
>JBAXPW010000008.1:0-33548 GCA_037132015.1 Candidatus Roizmanbacteria bacterium | reverse complement strand
TGTTGTAATATTGTGTGAAGTGTTAATGGGCCCGTAGCTCAACTGGTTAGAGCAGTCCGCCGATTCGGCGGGTTGGTTCTAGGGCAATACTTTGTTTAACGAGGTATATCAGTATAATGAGTTGTTGTAATATTGTGTGAAGTGTTAATGGGCCCGTAGCTCAACTGGTTAGAGCAGCAGCCTTTTAAGCTGTTGGTTCTGGGTTCGAGTCCCAGCGGGCTCACTTCACTTCGTTCAGTCAATGCTCTGAGAAGTTGGTAGTTATTTTGCAGACAACTCAAACATATTTTTCAACTTCTTTTTAAGAATGGGAATGAGTCTCTCAGGGAATATTCCAATTTCTCCTTCTATCATACTCATAGGAATGCTCGAAAGTTTATGCAACACAATAGCAGAAGAATACTGAAGACCTGTGTTTTCAAAATCTGAATCATTGCTACTTATAATAAGATCAACTTCTGTGAGACTTTGAACCTTCGTAGTAATATAACATACAACCACAATTTGATATTTTCCCTGTGGTTTTGTAAGACAAAGGGCTGGTCTTCTTTTATGAGAATGAGAATTTTCAGCAAATGGAAATAACACACTTACAATAGGATACTTCATACTGTTTTAAAAAATAACAGGTTTAATTATTGCTTTAGGAGAGATATTTTCAGGTTCATCCTCGGTCTCTATCTCGAATACTCGAATTACTTCACGTATCATTTCATCTAAGTCGTCTATTTTATCCTGCTGATACGCTTTAGAAGGAGATGTAACTGGTGATACAGAGGATATTAATGCTACAATTTTTTTCCCTTTTGTTAAATTAAATGATTTACCTTTATATACAATTTCATTCATATATGAAGCCATATTGTTTCGAAATGTACTAACAGATATATTTTTCATATTTTATATAATACATTGTATTGTACAAAATGTCAATTTGTACAAAAGTGAATACTTATTGCAAACCTATTTAAAATACCTCTGTATATTTTCTCCATGATCCCATGCAATATCTTTCATCTCTTGTATTTCAGTAATAGAAAAGAATTTCACGTCAGTTATTTCATCTTTTTTTGTATGGATAGTTCCAGAATATGAGCCTGAAAAATAAAGAATATGACAGTGATGTTTTTTATTAGGAAAGAAATATTCAGTATAAAATTCAAATGTAGGAACAAATATTATATTCAACTCCTCTTTCACTTCTCTCACAACCGCATCAATAGCTTTTTCATGCCACTCGACTTTTCCTCCAACCAAACTCCATTTATTTTTTTCAGGTTCTTTTGCACGTTTTGCAAGAAGTACACGCCCGTCATCATCCAGAATAAATGCGCGAACTACAATCTCAAATCGAGGTTCCATACATTTTCGTAATAAATATTTTATACCACCAGATTGAGAATTTTTCCCTTTACATAAATTACTTTTTTTGGTGTATCAGTGACATATTTTTTAACTTTTTCGTCATTTAGCGCTTTTTTCACAACCGTATCTTCATCTAATTCATTCATTTGCAACTCTAACATTGTTCTTACTTTACCATTGACTTGAATTGGCACGTTCACACCAGTTTGTTGAATAGCCTTTTCATCTACCTCAGGCCAAGATGAAAGATGAATAGAAGAACTCTCTCCAAAGATATCTTTCCATATCTTTTCAGTCATAAATGGAGCATAAGGAGCTAACAATTTCAAAAACTTTTTTGCATTCTCAACAGATAAAACAGGATCAATTATTTCATTTTGATTATCTAATTCATTCATCTTTCTTTCGTCTTTAATCATTTTTTCACCCGCATCCTTTTGACTTTCATCTTTTGACTTTAGACTGGCTTCCCATTCATTTACAAACTCCATCATTCCTGCAATCGCAGTATTAAACTTCGTCTCTCCAATATCTTTTGTTACTCTCTGTACTGTTTTGTTCAGTTTAGAGACTAGTGTGAGATCTTCAGTTAGTGAGTAGTTTGAAGTAAGTACTGGGTAGCTTTGATAGAGGTTCCACACACGACTGAGAAAACGATACGCACCCTGTAAGGTAGAGGTTGACCATGCAATCTCCTGATTAAATGGTGCCATAAACATCTCATGTATACGTAATGTATCAGCTCCAAATTCTTTTATCACATCATCAGGATTTATCACATTTCCCCATGATTTACTCATCTTTCGATTGTCCTCTGCCAATACCATTCCCACATTTCTCAAACGTAAAAATGGCTCTTTGTAGTCAAGCATTTTGAGATCATATAATGCCTTAACCCAGAAGCGTGAATATAACAGATGAAGAACAGCATGTTCTGCTCCTCCTAAATACCAATCAACAGGAGACCAATCATTACCAGATGCCATAAATTCTGTTTGTAATGATGATATTACTTCTGACTTTAATTGATTTTGAGCAAAACGAATGAAATACCAACATGATCCTGCCCAGTTTGGCATCGTATCCGTCTCACGTCGTGCTTCACCACCACAATTTGGACATGTGGCTTTTACCCAATCTTCGGCTTTTGCAAGAGGAGATTCACCAGTACCAGATGGTTCATATGATTTCATATAAGGGAGTTCTAATGGAAGACTTTGTTCATCAATTGTGAACCATCCAACCATATCTTTTTTATTCATTTTTATACGTTCTGATACCGTTTGTTCCACCTCATTTGTGCGATATTTATTGATATCTTGTTTTTTGTCATTACTCACTTTTCTATCCCATTCACTAATTCCTTTTTCTGCGCATGTTTCACAATACACCATAGGTATCGGTTCTCCCCAATATCGTTGACGTGAAAAGATCCAATCTCGAAGATGATAACTCACAACTCGTTTTCCCCATCCCTTTTCTTCAAGAACATCCATAATTTTTATTGTAGCTTCGTGAATATCGAGTCCATTCAAAAAATCTGAGTTAATCATCGTTCCTTCTTCTTCCTGCACCTGACTCTCTTCTGTTATGTCCGATGTATTTCCATCTTTTGCAACAACAACTCGAATAACTTCTATTCCAAATTCCTTTGCAAATTGAAAATCACGAATATCATGTGCGGGAACACCCACAACTGCTCCAGTACCAAAGTTTCCTAATACAAAATCTGAAACATAAACTGGTAAATTTTTACCATTCAAATTGTTTAATGCATAAAATCCAGTAAAAACACCCGTCTTTTTTTTGCCTTCCATCAATCGTTCTTGATCAGTTTTTGACATTGATTTTTCAATATATGTTTTTATTGCATTCACGTCTGTTTCTTTTTCTAATTCTATCTCACCATTTAATATTTTCTTTACAAATGGATGTTCTGGAGCTAACACAATAAATGTAGCACCAAAATTGGTATCTGGTCGAGTCGTAAAACACACTACTTCAGCAATTCCTTCATCATCATATTCTTTGGACTTTTGACTTTTGACTTTTGACTTAATGATTTTATATGTAATATTTATTCCTTCTTTCTTCCCTATCCAGTTTCGTTGCATGGCAAGAATTCCCGCAGGCCAATCAAGCAAGTCAAGATCTGATAAAAGTCTGTCTGCGTAATCAGTAATGCGGAAAATCCATTGAGGCAAATCTTTTTTTGTGATAGGCTTTTGACAACGCTCATGAGTCCCGTCTGCAAGAACTTCTTCTTCAGCTACACCTGTTTTACAAAAATCACAAAAATATACTGACGTAATTTTTTTATACAATAATCCCATTGAGAAAAATTGAATAAACAACCACTGTGTCCATTTGTAGTATTCTGGATCTGTTGTTGAAAATTCACGACTCCAGTCATATGAAAGACCTAGATCTGACATCTGTCGTTTGAAGTTTGCGATATTGTCAGGAACCATGTCTATTGGATTACTTTTTGCTTTTATTGCTGCGTTTTCTGCAGGCAATCCAAACGCATCCCATCCCATTGGATGTAAGACGGAGTAGCCTTTCATACGAAAGTATCGTGCAATCACATCAGTTCCAGTAAAAATACGAACGTGCCCTACATGTAGCCCTGCTCCAGATGGATAGGGAAACATTGATAATGCGTAGATTTTTTTATTTTGTTGTAATTTTTCTGGAGTTCGGTATACGTCATCTTTTTTCCACAAATCACACATATTTTTTTCAAATTCAGCAGGTATAAATTTCTTTTTCATGGATATAATTATATATCATTTTTAGAAAAATTCTTGAGGTTCAACTTTCAATAAAAATTAAGTTATAATAGAGCCTATGGTTAGCTTCGACATTTATTCAAAATATAAAAAAACTCGAGCACGCTCAGGCATCTTTCAAAATGAGGAAAGAAAAATAATCACACCTCAGCTTGCAATTGTTGCAACAGAAGGCGAAATCAAAGGAATACCAAAAGATTATTATGAAGCTCTCAATATCCCCTATTCTATTGTAAATACTTTTCACATTGACACAAAAGATATTCTTCTCAAAATTGAGGCAGTGAACGGTATACATAATTTCAGCAAATTAAATAATATTGTCGCTTCTGATAGTGGTGGTTTTCAGGTATTTTCTCTCGGATTTGGTAAGGCTCATGGAGTAGGTAAAATGGGAATATTTCCCGATGAAAAATCAAATACCAAAAGTCAACAATCGAAAAGTGAAAAAGAAAATCATAATACCGATTCAGATAACCCTCTAATCATTACTGATAATGATGTAACATTTGAATTTAATGGAGCAAAAGTAACTCTTAATCCTGAAAAATCAATGGATATAGAACATCGTATCGGAGCAGATATCATGTTTGCTTTTGACGAATGTACATCTCCTCTCAATTCTAAAGAATATACAGCAGAAGCGCTTGAGCGCACACATGCGTGGTTACAACGAAGTATTATTGCGCACAAAGACTTTGCAGATAAACAGGCATTATTTGGAATTATTCAAGGGGGAGAATATGAAGATCTTCGAAAACAATCTGCGCAGTTTCTTGCTCAACAAGATGTTCCCGGATTTGGTATTGGTGGATCACTTGGCAAATCAAAAGATGATATGCATAACATTCTTGATTGGGTAATTCCATATCTTCCCGAAGAAAAACCAAAACATCTACTCGGTATAGGACAAGTTCGTGATATTTTTGAAGGTGTTGAAAGGGGAGTAGATTTATTTGATTGTGTAATACCAACTCGAGAGGGTAGACACAAACTCATATTTACAAAACATGGAAAAATATCTATCAGAAAAATCCGTCAAAATCATGATCTAATGAATACAGATCCAAAAAGTATCTTGGGTCAAGAAAAAGTCACCTACGCACAACTTGCACAATGGTTTACTCTCAGAGATCCTCGCGCATTCTTATACGCGACAATTTATAATATTGAATTTTATCTTACTCTCATGCGAGAAATTCAAGAGTCAATTGCTATGGGTTCATTTGAAGCACTCAAAAATGACTACTATAAGTTCTATTGATCTATCCCCCTTCTCGACTCCTCTATTTCCACTCAATATTTACCGCATTATCAAAATGATGGCACAAATACAAAAGAGAAGTGAACACTTGTTCATATTTTGAGGCTAATTTATCAAATGTAATTCTCTAGGAATAGTATCTCAGCCTCAATGGCCCTTTTTGAGACGTCGTTAAAGATAAATATATTTGGAGATAGGGGAGTAGGAAAAAAATTAAAAATTACCCTCCGATTCGTCGGACAGGTGAATTAAGAATGAAAAAACACAAAATAATGCTTAATTTTTAGTAGCCAAAATGGATCAAATTTCACGATTTTTTCCTGTTTCCAGACAACGCCTATTATATATGTTTGGAAGAATAGATGAGGCTAAATCATCATAATCACTAATCAGTACCACTTCTCCGCACTCTTCACCATCGGAGGAGAGGTCTGGGATAGACTGTAAGAACAATATAATGACTTTACTCTTTAGTCTATATTCCTATTCACAATTTAATGAACTTTTGTTCCATTTTTCACTGCTTTTTCTGGAATTAAAAACACTGGTTTTCCATCTTCTCCATCAGTGGCAATAAGCATCCCCTGACTTTCGAGTCCTCGCATCTGACGAGGTTCTAGATTTACTAAAACAGGTATTGTTTTTCCAACTAATTCTTCTGGGGTATAATACATAGCCATCGCAGTTAGAACCTGTCGTTTTTCATCTCCAAAATCAAACTCCAGACGCAGTAATTTATCCGCCTTTTGTACTTTTTCTGCTGTAATAATCGTTCCCATCTTGATATTAAGTTTGGCATAATCCTCGATCGTTATCTCATTTGATGGAAAAATTGGTTCAAACTCTATCTTCATCGCTTTTTTCATACTCTTTACAATTCCTGTTGCAATTTTGCGCACCTTTTCACTTCCCTCAATAGCTTTGAGCATCAACTCATCTTTTTTTCCTTCAGCTTCAATACGTCGTTGACGAATGGGAGTTAGCAACTCATTCATAGCAATAAATAACTTTTCTTTTACTTCCATATCCCCTACTTTTCCATTTCTGTATTGTTCTTTTAGGACTTCAACTTCTTCTTTATTTTTATTAAAGATATCATGATAAATAAACACTGTGTTCCCTTCAACAGTACCTGAATCTGTTGCATGTACACGATTTGGATCTGTTTTTATCATAAATACTTTTTTTCGCAACTCTTCTTCTGTGTCCGATAAATATATAGCGTTATTCAGACTTTTTCCCATCTTTGCATTACCATCTATACCAGGTAAATTGATCTGCATTCCAAACAATGCTTCTGGTTCATGTAATACTTTTACTCCGTATGTGTTATTAAACTTACGAGCCAATTCACGACAATCTTCAACCATAGGAGCCTGATCTTTGCCTACAGGCACTAAATCAGCATTGACACACAAAATATCACCCGATTGATGTATTGGATATATATAAAATCCAAGTGGTGTCGAGCTTTCAAATCCTTTCTGTGCAATCTCTGTTTTGATTGTTGGATTATGAGAAAGTTGTTGCATTGTGGCAAAATTTGCTAAATATATGAAGATTTCATGAATTTGAGGAACCTCACTTTGAATGTATACAGTCGTTTGATCAAAATCGATACCAACCGCATAATAATCGCATAACAACTCAGCAATACTTTCTTTCACTTTTGATGGATTATCAAAGTTATCAGTTAATGCTTGTACGTTTGCGATCATTACATATTGATCATACTCTGTTTGCAAAGCAACACGATTTAATAGAGATCCAACAAGATGACCAACATGCAATTTTCCCGTTGGACGATCCCCAGTCATAATACGCTTTTTCATATCAGTTTTTATATAAAAATAATAGTGGTTGCAAATTTATTTTTCCACGACAGCATATTCTCTCTTCCCTTTTTGGATCAAAAAATATTTACCGAATAATTCCCGATTTCGTGCACCATTCTGTTGAATAAGTCTCTTCGCTTCTCCTTTTGAAGCGACAAGTTTGAGTTCAACTAAGATACTTTCAAACTGAAATTGTTCTTCTGCCCCAAGTTTTTTATATGGCAATGACTTTTTTACAAATTCGAGCTGAAGTTCTGTAATGTCTTTTGCTCCTTGATCAAATAAAACGTGTGCCATCTCTTGACACATCTTAGCTATCTCCATATTATGGATAATAGATACTAATTCAAATGCGAGTACTTTCTGCAATGTTCGTGTTTCTTTTTGCGGTTCCCATTCTTTGATAATCGCTTCAATTTCGTTCATCGACTTAAACGAGAAATATTTCATCAGGGTAACGGCAAGCTCATCATCTTGATTTACAAAAAATTGATACAGTTGAAATGGATGAGTTTTCTCTGAATCAAGCCAAATACCTGCACCACCTTCTGTTTTTCCAAATTTTTTTCCAGTCTTTGGATTTACAATCAGAGGATACGATAAGGCAAATGTATGATGTCCTGATTTTTTACGAATGAGTTCAACACCTTGTACGATATTCCCCCACTGATCAGATCCGCCAATTTGCACATTTACACCATATTTTTCATGAAGTACGAGATAATCATACGCCTGCAATAATTGATAGGAAAATTCAGCATATGATATTCCTTCTTCTCTATCTATTCTTGACTTAACAGAATCTTTGTCAAGCATAGAATTTATGGGCACAAATTTTCCTGCATCCCGTAAAAAGTCTATCAATGACACATTCTCAAGCCAATCAGCATTATCAACCATAATGACGCGTTTTTCATCAAACGTAAAAAAATGGGCCATCTGAGACTTTAATTTTTGCTTATTTTTTTCTATCTGTTCCTTAGGAAGTATGGGACGTTCTGCATCTTTGCCACCTGGATCACCAATCATAGCAGTACCTCCACCAACTAAAACAATAATATTTTGTCCATTTTCATATGCGCGCTTTAAGATGCTTAGTCCCAATAAATGACCAACATGTAGCGCATCACCTGTTGGGTCAAATCCAAAGTATATACTGCTCCCCTTTTCAAAAACCTTTTCGATCCCAGGAGTTGATTGAAAAACTAAACCACGTTCTTTGAGAATGTCTAAAAATGAGTTCATACCTGAGATTATACCAAATTCAAGAAGTAAGAACTCAAGGAATAATCATCAATCCTATAGTTATATATGAATCCTATCATAACAATCTATAACTCTATCCACAATGACCGCTGATTTTATCAAATATTGTGGATACATAATTGAACAAATGAATAAATATATTTTTTCAAACTTGATTTGAACTCAAATCGAGAGTATTATATGAAGATATATGGATACATTAGACTTACTTGATCTTTGCAAAAAAACTCGAAGCGATGTCATTCGTTCTACAACTACTGCAGGGTCGGGGCATCCTACTTCTTGTATGTCTGCTACTGAATTGATGATAACTTTATGGTTTGATGATCATTTTTTTTATGATGATAAAAATCCATCAAACATTTCAAATGACAGAATAATCATGTCTAAGGGCCATGTGGCGCCCCTTCTATACTCTTTATATGAAACTGCAGGTTTTATCACTAGCAATGACATGATGTCTCTGCGAAAGATCACTTCCAAATATGAGGGGCATCCTACTGCCCGAATTCCCTATGTTGATGTAGCAACAGGTTCTTTAGGTCAAGGATTATCTGCAGGTGTCGGACTTGCAATTGGCATCAATTTACGTGTGAATAATAAAGAATTGATTATTGAAAGAACTCCTCGAGTATATGTATTGTTAGGAGACTCTGAAATGGCTGAGGGACAGGTATGGGAAGCTCTTCAACTTGCCTCACATTACAAACTTAATAATCTCATAGGAATTATCGACATAAATCGTTTTGGACAACGAGGAACAACAATGCTCGAATGGGATCTTCAAACCTATAAGAAACGTGTTGAATCATTTGGATGGAATGTAATTCTAATTGAAGATGGAAATAATCTAGAAGATGTGCAAGAAGCATATGAGTTACTCGAAAAAATTATCAATGGAAAATTACATAAAAATTTTAATCAATATTCACCAACCATGATTATTGCAAAAACAAATAAAGGTCATGGAGTATCATTCCTTCAAAATGCCGACGGTTGGCATGGCAAACCAGTCCCAAAAGATATGCTTGACTCTGCTCTCAAAGAAATTGGCGAAGTTGGAGATCTTCATGCCCAACTCCCCCTCCCATCCCCAACGGGAGTTGAAATTGCAAATAAGATTTCTGAAAACCCACAACACCAACTACTCACTGCAAACTACTCCTTACAAACTCTTGTAGCTACTCGTGAAGCATTTGGTGATGCACTCGTATCTCTTGGCTCATCACATAAAAATATTTTGTCCTTAGACGCAGAAACATCAAATTCAACATTTGCTGATAAATACAAAAAAGCATATCCAGACCGTTTTCTTGAGATGTATATCGCAGAACAAAATATGGTATCTGTTGGTGTTGCATTGTCTAAGATAGGATATATTCCTTTTATATCATCATTTGCCGCATTTTTAAGTCGTGCATTTGATCAGGTGCGCATGGCCCAATATTCATTGGCAAATATAAAGATTGTAGGAACTCACGCAGGAATATCTATTGGAGAAGATGGTCCATCACAAATGGCACTTGAAGACCTTGCAATATTTAGAAGTTTGGTAAATAGTGTGGTTCTCTACCCTTCTGATGCTACTTCTACTGTGGCATTATTTCATGAACTTGTCAAATATAATGGAATATCATATATTCGTTTGACTCGTGAAAAGACGCCCGTACTTTATTCAGACAAAGACTCCTTCATTATCGGCGGATCACATGTTATTCATTCTTCAGATAAAGATGTAGCAACAATAATAGGTGCTGGAATTACTTTACATGAAGCAATCAAGGCGTACGAAGAACTAAAAAATGAAGGAATTTTTGTGAACGTGATTGATGCGTATTCAATAAAACCTCTTGATGTTGCGACAATAAAAAATTATGCAAAAAAAACAAAAAAAGTAATCGTAGTCGAAGATCACTACCCTGACGGTGGACTCGGTGATGCAGTACAAAAAGCTCTAACAGGAGAACAGATTCAATTTACTCATCTTGCTGTAAATGATCTTCCTCGATCAGGAAAGCCATCAGAATTATTACGAACGTTTAATATAGATTCTCAAGCAATTATAGAAGCTGTTAAAAATATTTAGTGACCTAAAATTATCTTTATGGCTTCATAAAGCCCCCATATTGCAAGAAGTATAAATGCCATACTTCCAATATAGGCTATATATGAATTTTGAACTATTGCAACAGTACGTTTTGGAGAGATAAACAAAAAGATATTCAAAATCATATGTCCGAGCAACACGCCAACTGCAAATCCAAGTACATTTACCACATTAAATAATGATACATACCCTGCAAAATCATCCAGACCCAAAATAAAGGGAACTGAAAAAGATGCAATAAATAAACCCCAGAATGTTTTATGTATTGCAGTCTTCATATTCATCTGAGGAAGAATATATCTCAAAATTGGTGAAAAAATTCGATTGGTAATTGTGAGATATTTCAATTGAACTTTTACAAATTTTCCAAGTTTTTCAGGGACTCCTTTTTTATTTTCAAGTACATGCTCATATCCTTCTTCTGCCATACGAAGTAATACCAATGCTGCAATAACGATCATCATGGCAAGTAATATTTTTACCTCTCGAAAAAAATTCCATATCACCATAATAGACATGGTGCCCAAGGCATTGCCAAGTGCCGTGCCTATTTCAATCGCTATTCTATTCTTCCATCCAGGATATAGGCGCATTAAATTACCGATATATATTGCGAAGTCTACGGACGTTTTAAGATATATTGTCATACCCACTATCACATCAACCGATCTAATTTGCATCACTACATCCTCACCACTAAATTGGTTGAGTACGAGTATCAACAAATAAACTCCAAGAGATAAAATACCAAATATGACTAACGTAAGAATAAGAGGTATCCCCTGCTCTATCAATATTTTTGAATTCATGACTTTTTTCATACCCTATTATATATGAAATATCTTTTTAACTATACGCATAACTACATATATTAAAGAAGACATCAAAACTAATTTAATAAAATAAAAACTATCTAATACAGTCACCTTAAATGCTGAGGAGATAACTGGCACAGATACAATTATATAAATAGAAATGATTGGCATTATAAAAGCAAGAAAAAAGATTTTTGAAACAAGTTGATGAATGTGCTTAAAAAATGACCTGTGATTAAGCCACATATCGAGAAATACAAATGATTGATAAAGTACCATCATTGCAAATGCTGTTGTCTGTTTTTGGCTTATGGAGATATTTCCAAATATAAGGTATGGTGATAATATAAATACAGTTGCTATCGTACTACTAACTACAATATATTTCCAATCATTAAAAGAAACTAATACAGAATTTTTCTCGGGAGGTCTATTCATCACCTTATCCTCTTGAGGAGAAAAAGCAAGAGCTAAAGCGGGAAATCCATCTGTGATTACGTTGGCAAATAAAACCTGCACAGGATACAAAATAAGTGGAATCCCTGTTACAAAAGCTATTATTAAAGGAAGAGGCTCTGCAGCCATACAAGCAAATAGATATTTAACAACGTTTTGTATTCTTCTCACTATATGTCTTCCCTCTTCAATTGCATTCACGATCGTAGCAAAATTATCATCAGATATCACAAGATCTGCGGTTTCACGAGCAACATCTGTTCCCGACATTCCCATAGCGATCCCTACATCAGCTTGTTTGAGAGCAATAGCATCATTCACTCCATCACCTGTTACCGCAACTATCTCCCCCGTCTTCTGATACATACTCACAATTCGACTTTTATGCAGAGGTGTGGTACGTGCAAATATTCTCACGTTTGGTAGAATTTTAAGTAAATCATAATCGCTATATTTTTCTATTTGAGCCCCTGTTAAAATAATTTGATTTTCTTCTAATATTCCCAATTGTGTGCCTATAGACTCTGCGGTACGCTCATTATCACCAGTAATCATCACTACCTTTATGCCTGCTTCATGAGCTCTTCTCACCGCTTCTCCTGCCTCAGGACGTGGAGCATCATGGATCGCTACCATACCAAGAAATATCATATCTCTATGATGCTCTGACTCCATACCATTATTTTGAAGATGTTCCTCTTTATGTATTCCATGTTTATATGAAAAAGCCAATACTCGAAATCCTTTTTTTGCCCATTGTATTTGCATATCCTCAATAGTTTTTTTCACTTCTTGAGTCATCTCAAGTTCTTCCTTACCATCTTCAACTTTCGAACATATATCAAGAATCGATTCAGGCGCTCCTTTTGTATATGTGTATATATTATTTTCATTTTTTACTGTCATAGACATGCGCTTTGTTACTGCATCAAACGGAACTTCATGAATATTTTGCCATTCCTTTCGTACATCTTCAATATTTATCCCCAAATCCTCTGCAAGATACAATAAGGCTCCTTCTGTAGGATCTCCCAATACCGTTTTATGCCCATGATCATGAACATACACGAGGCTAGCTGTAGAACACAAAATGCCATTTTGAATGAGTTGAAGCTCTGACTTTACTTTTATATTAAGAGCTTTATGTTCTCGATGATGTGTATGCTTAAACCATATTTCCTTAACTTTCATATTATTCATAGTTAAAGTACCCGTCTTATCTGTTGCAATCACTGTAACATTTCCCAGTGCTTCGATTGCTGATAGTTTACGGACGATTGCTTTTCGTTTTGCCATTTCTTTTACACCAAGTGATAAAGTAACCGTCATCACGGCTGGAAGAGCTTCAGGAACTATAGCTACCGCAAGAGATGTTGCAAGTAATAATGCGGACATAAATGTGTGGCCAGTATAATATGCAAGTACAAATATTATTGAAGAAACAACAATCCCCACAAAACCTATTACTTTAGATAATTGAAGTAACTTACGTTCTAAAGGAGTTGGTGATTCCTTAACGTCTGATAAATTGTGAGCGATATTTCCAAATTTAGTGCGCATTCCAGTTATCGTGATTCTCATATATCCATGACCTTTTGTTACAATAGTCCCCATATTTACCTCATCATCTTTTCCCTTTAATACTGGAAGAGATTCTCCTGTTAAGGTTGATTCATTTATCTCAAGATTTAATCCTTCTAATATTATTCCATCTGCAGGGACCTTAACTCCTTCTTCAAGATACACAACATCACCGGGAACAAGTTCAGTACTAATAATCTCAATTTCTTTACTATCACGAATTACACGAACTTTAGTAATTGAAATTTCTTTTAGGCTTGCTATTGCTTCAGAAGCTTTCCATTCTTGATACAACCCAAATAATGCATTTAGAAAAACAATGAATAATATCAAAAATGCATCCACCATCTCACGAAGATATAAGGATAATATCGAAGCCCCAATAAGAAGAAGCACCAATACACTCTTAAATTGATCTAAAAAAGCATATAGTAACTGATGCTTTTTTCTCTCACTTATTTTATTTGGACCAAACTCCTTAAGTAGAATTTCAACCTGCGACTCTGAAATACCAGTATATTCAACCATAGTTACTTTACTATAACAAAAATATCTTCAATTTACTGCTTAGAATTGGAGCAGTTTTGAATTCATATGAGATTCAAGTCTCTTCAGCAACATAAGATGTTGGTGAGCCTTATGCATCGTATTTAAGATACGATTACTCAATTCATCTGCTTCTCTATAACTCACGGCTTTAATATTATGAGGAAAATAATGGAATATCTGATTTCTTCCTACTTTCCACGTCTCCCACATTTGCTCAGCAATTTCCACATTTGATCGCTTTGTTATTTTGACAAAAAGAGACCTATCCCCCAACTTTTCTTTTAGATTTGGCGAAAGTAATTTGCCAATTCTAAGATGATCAGAAACATATTCATCATGAGTAATAAATTTCATATCAACAAAGAGTTGTTTCAGAAATCCCTCATATGCTTTTGCATAAGGAAAAATGATAAAAGAATAATCATCAAATTGTAGTTTATTATCTTCAACAACTACTTTTTTGAGATATTCGCCTTGTTGTATAAGATCTTTTTGTGGTTGAGATAAATAATTCCAAGTAGAATTCAGTTGAGAAATTACATAATCAGTCATAATTTGATTATACCGATCTTCTAAAAAAATGTAAATAAAACAAATTATCGTCAAGAAATTACATACATAAAAAAAAACCACTCCTTTCGGAGTGGTTAAAATAATATGAATTTGACTTTATCCAAATATTGTTTGAAGATCAACCTTCAATCCGGGACTCATTGTTGTCTTAATGAATACAGATTGTGTATGTGCTTTTCCAACAGATTTGATGATTGCTACTGCATTTTCAACTATATTTGATGGCTCATGAGAAATTTTTCCTACCATCAAATGAACCAACGGAAACTTTGGTTCAGATCTCCATCGAATTGTTCCTTTTGTAAATTTTTCAGCAACTGCTTCAGGAGTTGGTGATACAGTACCTGCTTTTGGATTTGGCATCAAACCTTTTGGTCCAAGCACTTTTGCAAATTTTGCCAATTTTGCCATATAAGATGGATGAGCTATAAGCACATCAAAATCAATGATGCCTTTTTCGATATTCTCCAACGTTACATCGTCTACAATCTTAACACGGACACTTTTTCCTGTTGTATGTGGCATCTCTACTTCTCCCTTAATACCTGTTTCATCCACATTAATATGGAGCTCAACTGACTCGTCAAAGTCTGCCCATTTTATCTTTTTTAAAATCTCAAGAGAATCTTTAAGAGTATATATATTCTTTAAATCGACTTTCTTTAAGGATGCTTTATGTTTTTTTCCTACAATTTTTTTCTTTTGAAGTGAGGTCTCTTCACTTTTTTGAGTTTCACTTTTCGATTTTTTTGCTTTTACTTTTGTTTCAACCTCAGATTCTACATCCACTTCTTCACTTTTTTCTGCTTTTTTTTCTGCAGAACGTTTTTTTTGATCATCTTTTTGAGCCTTTTCTATATCCTCTAAACCGATGATGCGTGTACGAATTTTTCCCATAATTTATTTACAATATTTTTAATCGACTGACATAGCACTTTAATCCGTCAATCGTCCCAGTCTAAATCCGATATCCCTATAACGTCAACTTAACGTTGAGATCTAACGAAAAGATGGGCGTGCAATTTTTAACTCTCTACCTCTACTCCCATTGATCTTGCAGTGCCTGCAACAACTTTCATAGCTTTCTCAAGCTCTGTAGCATTCATGTCGGGCATCTTTTCCTTTGCAATCTCTTCTAACAATTCTTTACTCAATTTACCAACCTTTTCTGTATTTGGTTTGGCAGATGCTTTTGCTAAATTTAATTTCTTCTTTATCATTGCTGATACAGGAGGTAATTTAGTGATGAACGTGAACGTTCTATCAACGTATACTGTAATAACAGCCGGTATAATATTGCCTTTCAACTTTGCTGTTCTAGCATTATATTCCTTAATAAATTCCATGATTGGTACTCCATGTTGACCTAATGCAGGTCCGACAGGAGGTGCAGGTGTTGCCTCACCAGCAGGTAAGTTGAGTTTAATGAGTGTTTTAACTTTCTTTGCCATACTAAAAATACAAAATTCTAAAATCGTAACTAAACAACATATCTAGCTTTATACAGACTATCCTCAAGATGATAACTTAGCGACTTGAAGAAAATCAAGTTCAACAGGTGTTTCACGATCAAAGATTGAGACAAGCACTCTAACTTTACCTCGCTCATCATCGATAGCTTCAATCGTGCCAAGGAAATCTGAGAAAGGTCCGTCCGTAATCTTGACTGCCTCACCAACTGAAAATTTAGCCTTATATTTTGGCTGTTCCTGTTGTACAAAACGCATGATTGCATCGACTTCCTTTTCCGTAATAGGAGTTGGCTTGAGACCGGCTCCTACGAAACCGGTTACTCCTTCGGTGGTACGTACGACTAACCATGAATTGTCATTTAGAACCATACGGATAAGAACATATCCCGGAAAAACTTTTTCTGTAGCTTTTGATTTTTTTCCTTTTTTTACTACTACAATCTCACGAATAGGGATAACAACTTGAAATATCTTATCCTCTACTCCTAGACTTTTAACGCGTTGCTCAAGATTTTCTTTAACTCGCGCTTCATATCCAGTCTGAACATGAATAACATACCATTTTGCATCTTTATCTACCACAGGAGCCTGAGGAACTTCTACAACTTCTGGTTCTTTTATTTCTACTTCGTCTGTCATATTTTAAGATTTTATATAATGTATTGAATTATTCGATCTACTCACAACACATCTTTTGATCTAAAGGTAAGTATAAACTACTATGAAACAAAAAGACAAGCTGTCTTATTATCTCGAAAGAGTAACCATCTCCAAACCCTTAGCTAACAAGATGTCTATTATACCGATATATATTCCAATTATCAAGGAGATTATTACCACAACCAACGTTAAGCGGACTGTCTCTTGACGTGTTGGCCAACTCACCTTTTTCAACTCATCAAATAAATCCAGAGCTATCTTAGGTTTGGTCATTGTTTTTGCCATGCTTTTTGCTGTCATGTGTATATTCTATCATATTTCAAAAATAGTTTCACAGAAAATACATAAAATATCTGGGTAATACTTTATACTTAGAGTTTTATCCTTTATACTTCTAATGTATGAAACGTGTGTTAATAGTCTTTTTTCTTATATATTCTCTATTTTCTATTTTTATTCCTTTATCAATTGCTCAGGAAAAACAAGAATCTACTCGCTATAAAATTGAGCTCACCCCCCTACAAGATACATCGTCTGATGATAAAGATAGCAATCAATATAACATGCTAACAGAAGATGAACAAATCGAATTTGAAAGATCGGGAATAGTGATCCGAAACAACTCATTCAATAATTCTTTTGGAATTGCAATATCAAGCAATAAAATATCTTTTGAAGAAGTTGAATCACAATCATCAACAAATATGCAATCCTTGGATATAAAACTGATTTCAAATACAAATATGGATGGACGAGTTGTAATAATCCAAGATCAACTTCTTACCCATGTTACGGCTAACACTCCCATACCAAATACTTCTTGCGATCTCGATTCATGTTCGTTGTCCAAATCACAACAATGGCAAGACAGTAGTAACATAGGATATGGATATAATATATCAAGCAAATTTGCTCCAAGTGATTTTCAAAATATTAATATGTATAGACCTCTTCCTAGCATAAATCGAAAAGAATCTCCAACTACTATTCTCTCAACAAAAATACCCATACAAACACTAGATGGTCAAATCACTTTTAAATTTATAAAATCTAGAACATTTATTGAAGGAACATATGTTCATAATTTGTATATTATTGCGATACCTGTGTACTAAATATATGAGATATCTATCAAAATTTCTTTTTCTATATATACTATTTGTTTATTTTTTTTGCGTACCATTGTATTCAACCGTTCGTGCACAAATAAATACAATATTTGTATCCCCCACCCTTATTGATGCAGTAGTAAAACCGGGGAAATCAATAACGATCCCCTATCTTATACAAAACCAAGGAGAGAGCGGAACTATGAAAATATCTCTTGTACCTATAGAATTCAGAGACAAGAGTAATAGTGTCAATCCTCTTTTTAACCAAACTCCAGCTATTCCATATACCATCAATGATGAATCAGCTACTATATCCGACCCTTTCTTAATTCAATCAAAAAGTTCAAAAAAAATATCAGTAACCCTCAACGTTCCGCAAGCAATACAATATAAAGATTATTATCTCGGCCTAACTATCGAACTATTACCCCAACCCCCTACAAATGGAAATGTTAATTCTCAAATACATCCCATGATTATACCCCTTATATATCTTTCCATTTCTGACACAAGTTATACAACCAATTCAGGAAAGATATCGCAATTTACCACTCTTGCACCTTTCTTTCGCTTTCATCTAGGAGATACAATTGTGGATATTTTCGATTCTTCTGATCAGATTCCTATTCTTTTATCAATAGTAAATTTTGGAAAATATCGTATAAAACCAAAAGGCTCAATAATAATCACTTCATCGATTGGTCAAAAACAAGAATATAAAATACAGGATCAATATATATTGGCCGACTCAGAAAAAACAATAAGTATTGGCTCAAAAGAAAAACAATCCTGCTCATCCAATAATAAACGTGATATTTGTAATCAACCCTACTCTCTATTATTATCTCAAGGAAAATTTGGGTGGTATTCTATTACGAATGCAATATCATTTGGCAATAATACATCTATTTTATATGGTCATACGAATTTTATTGCGCTTCCTTTGGGACTTATTTTCTATACTTGTCTAATTGTTTTCTTTTGTATATTTTTTTTCCTATTTTTCAAATTCAAAGTGAAGAAAAATTAAAATGTTTTGTAGCATATAGTCTATTGTTTGATGAAGCTCTATAGTATATCATTCGCAAATGAAACATATAGATAGACTATTTACATCTTTACGTCCGTACATTATCGAGCTAATATTAATAGTATTAGCCCTTTGTATTTCAGTTTTTGCAGTATTTTTTTACTTTCATACAATAACCCCCATCGAAAATAGCGAAAAGATTTCTGAGTCTATAACCGAATCAAAAAATACAACAATCCTCGTTGGAATTGAAGTTTCTGGAGCTATCACACATCCCGATGTATATGAAGTGCCACCTCAAACACGTTTAAAAAAAGTAATTGAACTTGCGGGCGGAATCAATTCAGATGCAGATCTTGAGTTTTTTTCAAAGAATTTTAATCTAGCCAACTATGTCCTTGATCAAGATAAAATATACATTCCTTCACGTAAAGAAACACGAAATACCTCTATTCCAGAAACATATACATCTTTTGGGTTACAAAAAATTAATGGATCCAATACCAAAGCAAAAATAAAAATAAATACTGGATCTCAATCAGAATTAGAAACTTTACCCGGTATAGGAAAAATAACAGCAGAACATATTATCACAAACCGACCCTATACTACCATCAGTGAATTACTCAGTAAAAAATCTGTTAAAAAAAATATTTATGAACAAATCCTAAATCTTATCGAATTATAAGAATGATAAAGATTAAACATAAAAAAAAACACAACATGATCGCTCTTTAGAATTTCTCAAAATAAATATGCCTTCATGGTGGACACCTCATATTTTCGATAGTATATACAATGGTCTTCTTCCTGAACCACATGCCTCACTAATAAAAGGAATAGTATTTGGTATCCCACTTTCAAAATCTTCATATCTTTATCAACAATTACAGATAGTTGGCTTATTGCACATAGTGGTCTTATCTGGAATGAACATCTCAATTCTTTTACAAATTACTCAAACAATTCTCGGTCGACTTAGCAAAATATATGTGAATATGCTAAGCATACTGATTCTCATAATATTTATTAGTTTCGTAGGTATACAAGCCCCAATTCTTCGAGCAGGCATTATGGGTTTATTAACGCTCGTATCTTTATTAACTGGTAAAAAAAGGACAACCCTTCTCTTACTATTAGTGAGTGCTGTGATTAGCCTTTGTATATGGCCTGAATGGATTTCTAGCATCTCCTTTCAACTTTCATATGCAGCAACAGTAGGGATTGTCCTATTTGGCCAAACTCAAAAAAGTCAAGAAGTTGGACAATCAATATTATCAAATTTTTTCAATTATATTAAACAAGAACTCAGAATAACAATGAGTGCGCAGATCTTCACAATACCCTTAATAGCTTATCATTTTAGACAATTATCAATTATTTCTCCTATTGCAAATATAGTAATAAGCTGGACAATTACTCCAATAATGATACTTGGTTTACTACTACCCATCATAAATGAACTCAAATTATTATCAATTCCAACAAGCTATATTCTATATATTCTTCTTCAATTTCTCATTTTGACTGTAAATATATTATCATCAATTCCTTTTGCAAATATTTCATGGTAATGCTCTAGGCATATTTTAATTCAATTTAATTGAGCTACAATTATGGAAAGTCTTATCTCACGTCATGTTATTCTTAGCATTTTATTTCTATCAATAATAAGTTCAGCACTATTTCTATTCAAAATATTTGATAATCAACAGAAACTTGTATTTTGTGATGTTGGTCAAGGAGATGGAGTGTATATACGACTAAAAAATAGCATTGACATACTTATTGATGCGGGACCTGAATCAACAGGAATGAGCGAATGTCTCAATAAAAATATGCAACCCTTTGATAAAACTATCGATTATGTATTTATCACTCATCCTCAAATAGATCATTATGGCGGTCTAATATCAGTTTTTGGACACTATACGATTAAACATTTATATGTATCCCCTATCATCTCAACTAATGTGTTATATACACAATTACTCAAGGAGGCTACAAAACAAAAAACAGATATTTCCCCCATATTCGCAGGCAATTTGCTAACAATAAAAGACATCACTATTTACGTATTGTGGCCTACAAAAAATTATATTAAGAGTTACGCCTTAGAAAATAAGAAAAGCAATATGTATGCTCCAATATTAGATGATAATAATTATTCTCTTATTATGAATATAAATATCAATCAATCTAATTATTTACTCACTGGGGACGCTCCAATTGAGATACTTGAAGAGGTGCTAATTAATCGAAAAAAAACACAAAAAATAACAATTTTAAAGGTTTCACATCATGGCTCCTTGACAGGACTTTCAGAGAGATTATTAGACTTAGCAGATCCTACTGAAGCAGTGATAAGTTGTGGACGAAATAATAAGTACAAATTTCCTAATAAAAACGTCCTTAAACTCTTACAATCACACCACATAATAATACGTAGAACTGACAAAGAAAAAGACATCATTTACCCATTATGAAAGTAATATTGAGCGTATTTCCTTATAAATATTGAATGCCTCAAATCCTATCCATGAAGTTCCTACTAAATCAACAGGCAAACCGGGATCAATTCGCAATAATGTAACATACTCAGAAATGACCTGACGCAACTTCAATAATTTATCTCCATCTTTGGAAAGTATTTCGTGCCATAGTTTAAACAACTCACGATATCTCCTATCGAGCTCATTCTTTTGCCAAACCTTCTCAATTAATATTTCCTTATCACCAAAGATATGGTCTGCTTCAAATGCTTGTATATACTGTTCTTCTTCCTTATTTGAAACTAGCACTCTAAGATTCTCAATGATCGGATGAGGAGTAACCCAAAAAGAGCGATGCCATGGCCCAAGACCCCATCCAGTAACTTCCCTTCTAAGTTTATCTCGTAGGTCTCGTTTTGATTCAGGTATCTCATACGACAAAATGCGCCATTTTCCATCCCATTTATCTCTCAGAAATCTAAAAAACGGAAATTCAAGACATAAAATATGAAAACCTTTATCAGTCAACCTATACATTCCTGTGATAACTTGTTCATCGGATCTATTTGAAGCCTCACTATCATTTTCATTTTGTGAACTAGACTTTTCTATAGCTCCATCCTTTATCATTGCTGATATTGTGCCCCTTGTTTTTTGATTAAATGATAGATCAAATATTGCCTGTATCCTTTGATCAAACAATATCGGTTGCAGGTTAACGTCCGAGCACACAAGCAACGCAAGTAATATTTTCGTTCGTCTCTCTTTTATAACCATATAGGTTAAAATGTAATGGACGGATGATTTATTGTCAATAACAAAATTATATTTTTTCAAAAAAATACATATTATCAACACAAAATTTCAAGAGCATTTTCTCCTAATATATTAGCTTTTTATACTTTCATAATAGTCTATTCTCAATTTTTGATATAGATTATTATATTATGATTACGATCTTCAATATCTACTGCAACACTGTACAAACTGTATCAACTCCAATACCTACTATATTCATTTCAAAGAAAGCAACGTATGATATCGAAAAATAGCCCTGTATGCGCGATGCGTGAGATATTTCGTATATGATGGTGAAAGATACATCTTAAATTATCAAAGATAGAGAATTACATTATTTAATCGTATGTTTTTTATACAACCTACATTTCAAAAAATGATAAATATAAAGAAAATAATCTTCAATAAATTATCTCAATCGAATTTCATGGAATGAAAAATCCAATTTAATAGTAGATATAAAAAGTAGAAACAAACTTTGTTTTAAAGAAAACCATGGATACATACCTCAATTTAATAACAATTTTGTGGCTCCTCTGAGCCACTATATATTAAGATAAAATTTATAGAAATTTCCAAAAAAACACAGCAATATCTTCAAAATATTAGATATTAGAAGCAAAAATTCATATAAATATCAAAACTATTTAAAGTGATGGATAAAATATTCCTCTTTTTTAAAATTTCATATGATGAGATTTGAAAAATTCTCATTTAAATATTTCTTCAGATTTTGAGATACTTTTCTATGTTATCTGTCTTTTTACGGTCGTCATAATTACTAAAGTTTCACTCATAGTTGCACTCTCATATTTTTCGTTCGTTACTATTTCATATAGTATAAATTTCGTAATAGTAATAGTATGGTAAATATTTTAGACAATATTATTGTCATATCATTCTTAATAAGAAGTAATTCAAACTAGCAACATATTTTATCAATTGCTAATTTTATGGGTTTTTCCATATTCACCATCGTTTAACTCTCTATTTTTCAATATAGTAAAATAGAAAATCTATCTTTAATATCAATTTTTTGATCACTCAGATCTGCATAATATCTTATACTGTTTGGATTGTTATTATGACCTGCTTATTATCTAAGCTCTTTCAAATGTAAAAGTATCAATATGATTTTGGATTGTCTAAACAACCCTAGTATGATCGATGATTCTTAATCAAATATGAACCATTCACTTAACCTTATGGTTAATCTTCATATCAAATAATATTTTTGTTTATTGTGTTTGGGTTGTTTTTGGGCCCTAATTTAAATTATGAGTGGTGGTATAAATAGTGAAGACGTTTTCTTACTTTTATTGCTCTGTTGCTCCAATCTAGTCGTTTCATGTTTTTTTAGTAAATTCAAATTTTCTCTCTATATTCTTATTTCATTTAATTAAAATAGCTCAGGTATAGATATACGTTCTATATACATTTTATATTATGAGTCATTTGTTATGTATTGATATGTTTAATACGTGTATTTTTCTCTGCGTTTATTATATTAAATACGTGTTAATTTTATTATAAGTTATTTAATCGCCTATGTATTGGTGTTGTCAAACTATATCAAAATGTAGACTAAATACGTCTTGACTCATCCAGTGAGTCTTGTGTAGTATTAGTAGATATGGATGTGGTATATAATCTTGAATATTTAAGGGTTGATTTTAAAAAATCATTACTCGCGGAAAATATTTCATCAAGAAGTATTCGTAATTATCTTTCTGATGTTGGACACTACATAGGCTGGCTTTCAAACTACCTGCATAAAATCGACTCTTATGATCTTTTTTTATCTAACGGCGAATTGTTGCTTAATAAAGCACTTGCTAAGACAAACTCATCACACGTTGCATTGTATATTAATGATCTATATAGTGCTGGGAATAGCTCAAATACGATTAATAGAAGAATCTCTACTCTTACAAAACTGTACTCATATGCATTTCACAAGTCGTGGTTGGTATCAAATATATCTGATTCAATACAAAAATTACGTATTCATCATATTCCCTCTCAATTGAATTCAATTGAGTTAAAGCACATAGGTATTCAATGGAGTACTGACCTACATGTTTCTCAAAATAGTAGAGATCTTGTGCAAGCTCAAATTGATGATTTATTACATATTCAACTATCCTCATCATCAGTAAAGAAAAGGGATATATTAAATAGCACTTTATATTCTATTTATATCAAATACTTATTAAATCAGGGCTTCGATATTGAGCAAATCAACAAAATGGTCGATGGTATGGTCTGTTTTTATAAATGGTGCGAAAACCACAACTATATATCAGTTTCCGAACAAAATAACATTATTAAGAAAATTCAATCATCAATACACACATATAATACTATTACTACAGATGAATTATCCCAAGAATCCAAAGATCTACTATCAAAAAAGTATCAATTACAACCATCAAATGCTAATACATCAATATCATCATTCTTACAGGATGAGGATATTGATTCTATCAAAAATATTGATCAAAATGATCATTTAACCTCTTTTTCTCCTTCTTCTGTTGATTCTTCAAACATTGAAAATTTCAAGAGGGATAAACTGGGACTTTTAAATCACTTTTTAATCAAATTTAATCAAAATCTCACACATAAAAATCACTCCGATCGTGCAATTTCAAATTCAAACACGTTTGCAATTGATATTACTTCTGTACCAACGCTATTTATTACGTTGGGGGTAATAGTAGTTTTCATATTTATTGTACAAACGTTAAAATCACAAACGTTTAAATCTCGATTTTTAAGCGAGCTACAGAATAGTAATATTTATAGCAATTCCCCAAAACGGACACTCACTTTTCAAGGCCGGCTGTATGATCATCTTGGCAATCCAATAGATTCCAAAACTGATATCTCCTTTCGTATTTATGATAATCCCAACTCTGGTAAGCCACTATATGTTGGTAATTGTTTTGGAACAAACGCTCTTACTCCAGACATAAAAGGTAATTTTAAAATTGAATTAGGAAAAAACTGCAAAATGCCTCCCCTACCTGAATCAATATTTACAAATCAACACAGTATATATATTGGAATTACAGTCGCCTCTGATGTCGAGATGTCTCCAAGAACACAGATACCTAATGTTGGATTATCGAGTTCTGCGATGAGTATTCAAGGTTACAAACTAGGTTCAAATGTTAATGAAATTCCCTATATCGATAATGAAGGGAAGCTTCAAATACTTGCTGAATCTCCCTCTATAGAATCAACTTCTGGTGAATTCCGTATATCAGGTCAATCGTTACGTCTTGAGACACCTAATAATTCACAAGGAAATATATTGTTTGCACCCGATGTTGGCGGAAATACCATTGTAGAAAGTGGCAACTTTGGTATTGGTACAGCACTCCCATCTGCTGAATTAGACGTATCAGGAAATGCATCTATTTCAGGAGAGCTTACTTTCAGAGGAATTTTTACAAGAATTAATCAACTAAATGGAGGGAATATGGAGTTTTCCACCTCTACTGGTGGTATGGACCGATTAATCTCTCGTTTAACTATCTCTAACAACGGAATGGTTGGGATCGGTACTAATTCCCCAACAGATCAACTAACCGTAAAAGGAAATATCAGTCCTACTTCATCTTCTATATACAATATAGGTGCAATAAATAAGAGGTGGAATTCTGTATTTGCAGATAATATAGTTGCCTCTGCAAGTGGCGTACAAGGATATATTCAACGTATAAATGGTGTTCTTTCTCCAAGTATAAACTCGGATGATTTGATCATAGGAAGTATGGCAACGTCATCGGCCACGATTCGATTATCAGCAAATAAGAATGACATTTCGTGGCTTAATGGAGCCCAAATCGGAATAGGAACAATACAGCCAATAGGTAAATTTCATGTCAGCGGTTCAGTATCTGGAAAGGCACTCACAATTCTTGACGAAAATGGAGGACAAGATATACTTACTGCTTCTGCATCTGGTAGTACAAAATTCGTTATAGCTAATAATGGTAACATCGGGATAAATACTGCTACACCTACAAAGGCTTTAGATGTAAATGGAGCTATCAGGTTTAACGCTACAGGAGACCCCACAACAAATGGATTATGTCATTCGGGTGATGATTCAAACACCACCTTTTCTGGACGTGAAATTGTTGCTTGTTCTTCTGCTCCCGGTGATATAGCAGAATGGTATGAAACAAAAGATGCAAATCCGGGAGATATTGTAATGATGACAGACGAAACAATCACCTTTGATTCACCAAAATCTGATGCGCTAACAGGTCGTATTCTTCCCATCAAAGAAAAAATAACAACATCTATTCTCGCCCGTGCAAACAACACCTATAACTCTCGTATCGCCGGCGTAGTTTCCACGTCTCCATATCAAACTATCGGTAAGAGCATAGTTGATGTTGCAAAGAAACCACAACCCATTGCATTAATAGGACGGGTACCTGTAAAAGTTACTGGTATAAATGGAATAATATCTCCTGGCGATCCAATCACAACAAGTTCGATTGCGGGGGCTGGAATGAAAGCCACTCGCCCTGGAATGATTGTCGGACGTTCATTGGAAAAATATATTGAGACAGATCCTAACAAAATAGGAATTATATATATGTTGGTAAATATAACATGGTATGAACCTTCTATAGTTTTTTCTTCAAATGGCGATCCCATAAATACTGATGCAAATATCAGCTATGGTGGAGTTTTGGATCAAAATGATACAAATGTCGAACGTGTGATATCAAATACAAATATTGGTAATAATCCGCCTATAAATGATATTGCATCAACAGTATCTATACGAGGTATTGCCCAATTGGTAATAGATGATATAAAAAATATGGAGGTGGGTATGCAAGAAGTTAAAATTTCTGGAGGGATTCAAGCAGATACTATACGTGCCAATACAGTCAAATTTGTTTCAGGTGTTTTTGATTCAATTTCAACAAAGACTCTATCCGCTGTAGATGCTCAACTAGAAAAATTGATAGTTTCTGATTCAATCAAAACACCTGTATTAAGTACAGATGATTTAACAGTTACTCATCAGGCAGATATAAATAAAATTTCAACTTCACAAATAAGATCCAAGAATAGCGATCTAACCATTCAGTTAGGAGATTCTTCTGAAAAAACAGGTCAAGTTCCGGGAAAATTAGGTGAATTGATAATTCAAGGACTCGAGAATAAACGTGTAGCAGGAATAGATGCGCTTGGAAATGCTACATTTAGTGGCACACTTAAAAGTGAAACTCTGATCGCAAATACAGCATCAATTTCAGGCACTATGACAGCTAATACTGTATCTGCGGATTTGATACAAACACAAGACGCGAGTGTTTCTGGATCATTAATTGCTAATGAAATATCAGCGAAGCGCATACATAGTCCCGAAATAAATGATATTAAATCATCAATCACAAATAGTAATCAATTCATCGACCGAATGAATCAAGATGTAAATACTATCCAAACCGAGTTAGCTAATATATCAAAAAATAATAAATCCATAAGTACAACTAGTCAATCACTCAGCTCTTCACAAATAGATATGATTCAAACTATCAAACTCGAGTCTCAACATATATCTACAGATGACATATCAATAAGTGGCACTCTTAATGTAACTACTGCATATGTTGCAGACCATCTTACTGTCGGTGAAGTTCGTATTCAAGATTCATCAATTTTGTCGCTTGCAGACGAATTGTCAATAAGTTCTTTATCTAAAATTACTTTCTTCAATGGTCTCGTCAAAATTGAAAAAGATGGCTCTCTCACTACAGAAGGTTTGATAGTTGCAAACAAAGGAATGCAGACGACTTCCCTATCGCCTATTGCAAATTCAAATAAACTTGAAGTAGATCTTTCATCAGATAATACTAAGCCAGAAGAAAAAACATTGAGTATAAAGAATAACACACGTGAAGTTGCTTCTATCTCAAGTAATGGCAACGCTTCCTTTGAAAAATTAAACCTTGATTCCTATGATGCAAGTCCTTCTTCTGTCATAATCGCATCCAGTGATAATTTTAAACAGAATGGTATCATGGCTCCTGCAATTGAAACTTCTTCGCATAGTGTGGGAGCTGGACTTATTCCTGAAAATAGTTCTGAAGTTGTGATATTTAATACCTCAATTAATGAAAATTCACTCATATATCTTACACCAGTAGATCAGGTACCCAATGGTCAGCTCACAGTTGCTGCAAAACAATCATGTAAAAATTATACTGGCGATATTTGTAAGAAATATTTTAAAGTTATTACAACAACCGAACAACACCCAGACATTAAGTTTAATTGGTTGATAATAAACTGAGATAAGACGTTTTTTTAAATTAAACGAACGTCATATTTAAGGTTCTAAATGTGTATTTAATAGCTATCATAAATATACCTGTCTGATATTGAGGGATCGTATGACAATAATTTCATTATGTATGGGGATTGATAGTAAAAATTATACAAGATGACAAACGTACGTACTTATACCAAAGACTATAATACTAAATATATCCCTTGAATATTGTTTTTATTTTATGTATAAGTAATTATAGTTATTAGTTATTAATGAAAATTACCTCGTTCTTGTCTTTACATTTCTTGAGTTGAAAAAATACTAAGAAGATGCAGATAAGAAAGGGTATATTCACAAGATTCATTTATGGAACCACAACATCATGTGTCCAGTGAGCGGGAATCGCTCGCATATATCTTTTCTTATATCAAGACGTATGTACTGTACGCTCTTATATTTCTTTTTCCGTTATTTTTTCTTCCATTTACTCAAGAATATTTTGTAACAAACAAGCTATATCTCTTGGGATTTGGATCATTATTACTCATAATTTTATCAACAATAGAACTATTGCTCAATAAAAAAATCTCATGGCAGTCGCATCCTTTGGACAAACATGTTTTGTTTTTTCTTATTGCAGTTATATTATCTATCGTTATTTCATCACCAAATAAGATTCAGGCTCTTTTGAATCCAAGTTTTGGCTTGCTTGAAATATTTTCTTTGTCGTTATGTTACTTTTTCATATCTCGTGAAAAGAATTTAATTCCAAAATCAGGAAATATCTTTCAAGCACCGTTTTTTAAACTTATTTCAGGTTCTATTGTGGTTGTAGCGATCTCATCAATAGTGTTTTATTTTGAGGCATTTAAAAATGTGAATTTGCCTTCATATTTGACATTTCTCAAAAACGCTAATTTCTCTTTAATAGGCAATCCTATTGATCTAGCAATCTTTTTGATCTTTGGTTCAGCTTATTTTGGAGCAATTGTATTAAATAATCACAAAACAGTTGAACATATCAATGCATCGGGTGAACATGCCATTCATCAATCTAAAAAAGAATTTGAATTTGATGATTTTTTTATCGCAAATGCAATATTTTTTGGAATTACAGTCATTGCTTCTATCCTGTCTGTATATAGCATCTTTAATCAAAACATCACACAACAGGGATCGAGTATACGTATCTCTATTGTTCAGACATTACCTCCTTTTGGATTGTCATGGTTCACTGCTATTGAAACACTGAAGAATCCATTCAGCGCATTGTTTGGAGTAGGAGTTGATAATTTTGCAAGTTCATTTACGAGAGTAAAAGATGCATCATACAATACTTCCCTTTTATGGCAAGTACAATCGTTTAACATATCTCGCTCAACTATTTTACAGATCTTTACTGAGGCTGGATTAGTTGGAGTCTGCTCATTCTTAGCATTACTTTATTTAGTCCTTAAAAAATTAATTAAAAATGCAACATCAAAAATCAATCGTGTTGTATTTCTTGCATTCATTCCAGTATTAGTTGGATTAGTATTATTACCACCATCACTTCCACTTTTTTTCCTTGTATTCGTATTAATTGGAATAATGGCAAATCAGGAAATGCATAAGATCTCAGAGAAGGAGTTTGACCTCACTCATATCGTTCCTGTATATGTAGCGATGCTTGTATTTGGATTTGCATTCGTAGGAGCATTTGGATATTTATATGTCCGATCATATAGCTCAGAAATATATTTCAAACAATCATTGAATGGTTTATTGCAAAACAATGCAAACATTCTATATACGAATCAAATTTCAGCAATAAATGCTAACCCATATATTGAACGCTTTCGTATAAGTTATGCACAAACGAATTTGCTTATTGCAAATAATATTGCTTCACGCCCAACTCAACAGACTAATAATGGTCAGGCTCAACCTTTGTCAGATAAAGAAAGACAGATAGTTGCTCAAGCAATTCAAACATCAATTGCAGAAGCGAAACAGGCAGTTGCTTTAAATCCTTTTAAGGCTACTAACTGGGAAAATCTTGCAGGAATTTATAAAAACGTATTATCTGTAGCAGAAGGTGCAGACGTATGGACTGTTGCATCTTATCAAAGAGCAATCGCACTTGATCCACAAAATCCAATCTATCGATTAAATCTTGGAGGCGTATTTTTCTCTGTTGGAAATTACGATCAGGCAGCACAATTATTTGAGCAAGCAGTTCTCTTGAAACAAGATTGGCCAAACGCTATGTATAACCTTGCATTTGCATCGGCACGTAGAAACGACTTTGTTTCAGCTCAAGCATTGTTACAAAAAATTGTTACTATACTAGATCCTGTCAAAGATCGTGCTGATTATGATAGAGCTTCAGCAGATTTGGTTGAAATTCAAAAAATCATACAAGAGCGTAGTACGGCAAATAACAATCCAACTACACCTCAACAGCCGGGACAATTACAATTAGCTACTCCACCAGTAGCCACAATAACACCTCGAATTCAATTACCTAATCCAAAAACAGCATCTCCTGATGCTCGATTGAACCCTGGTGGTCCGTAAAATAATAAAAAAACTATTTGATGCCCCGCGCAAGCGGGGCTTTTTTTATACTTCATATTCCACGTTAGTATGTTATTAGACTTACTAGATGATATTGGAAATTGGAAGGAACTATTAAGATCTATTATTGAAATAATATACACCAACAATGTTTGAAATCATCATATAAAACGATGGTCATGGACCTTATTCTCTACGAAGATAATACACATCATGTAGCGTAATCAGAGGAATTTGTTTTATAAAAAAAGATGAGTACCTAAGAGAAGAGCTAAAAATGAGGTGTAATTTAGGCCGTGGATTACTGGCAATCCAGTGTAAATCGTTTACCCAAAAAACAATCGAGACAACCACCCACCGATTCGGCGAGCAAATGCCTTCTAAGTATCGACTACCTTTATTTTAAGAAGCTCAATGGATTCATAAGAGTTGAACCGTTACGGATTTCAAAATGTAAATGGGTACCAGTAGATCTTCCTGTACTTCCCATGTTGCCTATTTTTTGTCCTTGATTTACTACCTGACCAGCAGCAACATCTATTACTATCATATGGCCATACAACGTACGATAACCATTTCCATGATCAATTATGACATGACAACCGTATCCGTATGCAATACATCCAGCAAAAACAACTGTCCCTGTGTCAGATGCAATGATTGGAGGTTGACTTGGATTAGCTATATCTAACGCCATATGATAAGAGATTGGATATTGGGTGATAATACCTGTGGTTGGCCAGATAAAATTGGAAGATCCATGTACTCCTGCTTGAACCTGAGCAAAGATATATGGGGCATAGACAGGCTTTGCTTCTTCAATCACACCATCAGGCACAACAAGTTCCTGCCCTACTGTCAAAGCAAATGTATCTAAATCTTTGAAGTCATTAAACGGAAAATTTAATATTTTTTGCGCATCAACTTTATATTTTTTTGCAATCGAATATATATTATCACCAGATACAACCTTATGAACTACTCCAGTTAAGGGGGGAATCCTTAATTTTTCTCCGGGTTTGATTGCGTCCGTCTTTTTATTATTTGCCCACTTAATTGTATTAACGGATATAGTATATCTTTTGGCAAGAGAGTCTAAGGTATCTCCAGACTCAACAATTCGGTCAATAACTCCTTCACGTGGTTTTACAGACACAACAGTCGTAAGCGAATTTTCAAATGGATCAAAATTCACAACCGCTGATTGCTGAGACACTTGTTCCTGTGCGATGTTATTTACAAAGGGATTATTTTCGGCAATAACTGGACCACCAATAATAGCTGTAGCTCCAAGAACTACAAAAGATGTGTTTAATATTGAAGTAGAATATTTCCCTCTTTTTACAATTAAAAATGCAACAATTACATCCTTTACTCGCTCGAACTGCTTACCAAAAATAAGCAATCGACTAGCGGAATAGGTTCGTAAAAAATGAAAGTATTCCTGCAAATCATGCATACGAATAATTATACCATAATCATGTTGCTAACCCACCTGCTATCCTTTTTATTGCAACTTCAAAAGCTGACTGCTTCATTGATATTTTCCGATTTTTCATATGCGCTATAATGTCATCAGTAGCTTTTTCCATAAGTGAAACAAGTTTGGTATTTACTTCTTCTTCATTCCACCAATACCCTTGTTTTCCCTGAACCCATTCAAGGTATGAAACAGTAACTCCCCCACTATTTGCAAGCACATCAGGAACTATCACAACACCTTTTTTACTCAAATATTCATATGCCTCTTCTGTGATTGGTCCATTTGCCATCTCAATTATAATTCTTGCCCTTATATTCCGCATATTTTCCGAGTCAATAACATTCTCAAGAGCCGAAGGAATAAGGATGTCTACTGGTAATTCCAAAAGTTCGCCGTTCGTAATTAACGTACCTCCATTTAAATCGCATACGCCACCAGAACAATAACAACCAGATAAGGATCCTTTTTCTTTTTTACATTCAGATACCAATCGAATATCTAGAGGACCTAATTCTTCAATTTGCACTTCTAATACTTTTTGCTCTTTTCCTTTTACCTTTTTACTTTTGATAATTCCACCTTTACTATCTGAGACCGCAACTATTTTATATCCCAACTCTTGTGCGAGAATACCAAAATAAAGTCCAACATTTCCAAATCCTTGAATAGCGATCGTAATATCTTGAGGTTTTTTTCCCTTGAGATTTGTATCATTTTGTATTGCTTTTAGAATTCGTTGCATAATTATAACTCCACCTCTACCTGTTGCTTCTGTTCTCCCTTTACTTCCACCTTTTTCAATGGATTTTCCTGTGAAAGTTGCTGGTCGTTTTTCTCCCACAATGATTTCATATTCGTCTAACATCCAGTCCATGATGGTAGGATTGGTATTTACGTCTGGCGCAGGTATATCTCTATTAGGTCCAATATTTGGAGCTAAACGTACAGCATATGCTCGTGAAAGGGCTTCGAGTTCTGGTAATATGTCAAAACATTTTGTGCATTGAGAGGTAAAAAAAATTGGGTCTC